>JBGAUP010000148.1:0-14253 GCA_044228585.1 Runella sp.
GGGATGTCGTCAACCACATAAAGGGGTTCACTACCAATTAATAAGGTATTTAGACCGCGTACCAAGGCTGTGGGTGGTTGGTCGGGATTGCTGCCTTGTTTTGAAATGACGAATCCAGGTATTTTTCCTACCAATGTTTGTAATGGATGGGTGATAATACCCCCATTGAATGATTCGTGGGTGACAAGATTTGTTTGAATTGGAATTGATTTTGAGGAAGAATCAAGCAATCTTTTACGTAATTCTACAACGGTTTGAGGCTGTAACTGAATCGCAATATTGGGAAGTTTTTTGATTTTGATTCTCTGCGTTTTGTAATGACCATGTGAAATCACTAAAACGCCATTAGGCTTGGCAGGTAGCCGAAAAAAACCGCCAGCATTGGTAGTTGTTGCGTAATAAGTGGCTCTTGCCCGTACCCAAGCACCCAAAATAGCCTTTCCCGTAGTCGCATCTGTGACCGTTCCCGACACTACCGTGGTTGTTTGGGAGAAGGCTTTCGCAGTGAAGAGTAGTATAATTAGTAAAATTCTGGATGGCATGATTGAATGTACAAAAGTGTGGCTAAAATACTTCTTTTTGGACTTTAGACGAGCTTTTACTAAAATCTTTTAAACAAGGCACAATGAATAAAACCCAAAAAAATCATTAAAAAATTGTATTTTTAAATAATTGTCTTTAAAATTGTAAGCAAAATAATAATTAGTAAAACAATTAAATGATTAAACTTCATCAACAATCCTTTTAGTGTACTTTTAAGTAGTAAACCAAAGACAATTATGGAAACTTTAGTCGCTGATTTTGAGCCTGTTTTAGCACAATCCCCCGATTTTTTACCCCTCAATGGCACAGATTATATCGAACTATACGTGGGCAATGCCAAGCAAGCGGCTCACTATTTTCAAACTGCTTTTGGGTTTCAACCCTTGGCATACGCAGGTCTTGAAACGGGCTTACGCGACCGTGAGTCGTATGTGGTGCAGCAAGACAAAATTCGTCTTGTATTGACTTCTCCCTTAAAAGGTAATACTGAAATAGGCCGACACATTGATACGCACGGTGATGGCGTCAAAGTGGTGGCTCTTTGGGTGGATGATGCCGTTTATTCGTATGAAGAAACCGTTCGGCGCGGGGCCAAACCTTATTTTGAGCCGATTGTCGAAGAAGATGCTTTTGGGAAAGTAGTACGGTCGGGTATTCACACTTACGGTGATACCGTTCACATATTTGTGGAGCGAAGTGCGTACAAAGGCGTGTTTTTGCCAGGTTATAAATCTTGGAGTCCTGTGTATCGTCCTTCTGAAGTTGGCCTGAAATACGTTGACCACATGGTTGGAAACGTGGGTTGGAACGAAATGCTTCCGTGGGTGGATTTTTATGCCAACGTGATGGGATTCAGTCAGTTGGTATCGTTTGATGATAAAGACATCTCGACGGATTATACAGCCCTCATGAGTAAAGTAATGAGCAATGGCAACGGACGTATTAAGTTTCCTATCAACGAGCCTGCCGAAGGCAAGAAGAAATCGCAAGTGGAAGAATACTTGGATTTCTACGGTGGGGCGGGTATTCAGCACATCGCCGTAGCCACCGACAATATTATTGAAACAGTGACGGCTTTACAAAATCGGGGTGTCGAATTTTTGCGTGTCCCCAGCGTTTACTACGACGACTTGTTAAGCCGAGTAGGACACATTGATGAAGACTTAGCCCCACTCCGTGAATTAGGTATTTTGGTTGACCGCGATGAAGAAGGCTATTTGCTTCAAATTTTCACTAAGCCTATTATGCCGCGTCCCACGTTGTTTTTTGAGATAATTCAACGCAAAGGGGCAAAATCGTTTGGAAAAGGCAATTTTAAAGCTCTTTTTGAAGCCATCGAACGCGAACAACAAGTAAGAGGTACATTGTAAAAATCTGTTATCAGTGAATCGTTACCTGTCAATGAGCAAACCACAACATTAGACCACGCATAACGGACACACAGGTAACAGATACACGGACCACAGATACACCAGCAACCACAATGAAACAATCATATCAAACATACACAACCGACGACCAAGCGGTTTGGCGGAGGTTGTTTGAACGACAGATGTCGCAGCTGCCAGTTATTGCGAGTAAAGCCTATTTAGAAGGAATTGAGAAAGTAGGCTTTGTGGCCGATCACATTCCTAATTTTGAGACCGAAACCAATCCCCGTCTTCGTGCTCTGACGGGCTGGGAAGTGGAGGTCGTGCCAGGGCTTATCCCGCAGAAAGAGTTTTTTGAACTTTTGGCCAATCGTAGATTTCCCGCTTCTACATGGCTACGAAAACCCGAACAGCTTGATTATTTGGAAGAGCCTGACATGTTTCACGACACCTTTGGACATGTCCCGTTGTTAACCAACCAAGCTTTTTGCGATTTCATGGGCGATTTGAGCCGAGTAGCGTTACGTTGGCTCGATGTACCAGAAGCCATTGCTCAAATCGGACGGCTGTATTGGTTTACCGTAGAATTTGGTTTGATTCAAGAAAGTGGTCAACTCAAAATTTATGGTGGAGGCATTTTGTCATCGGCGGGAGAGAGTGCGTATTGTTTAAGCGATACTACTCCTAAAATCCCTTTCGACGTACGCAGGTTATTGAATACTCCCTATCACATTGATCATTACCAAGACCATTATTTTGTGATAAATTCTTACGAACAATTGTTTCGTTCTACGCCTGATATTGAGGAGATTCTGTCCGAAACCTTTTTAGTAATGGGATAAAAATAGAAGATTTTTTGTAAAAAATTTGTTTAAAACTGCGTTGAACCACTATATTTGCGGCTCAATAAACGAAACGGCCTCATAATCGTTCGTTCAGTTGTCAGCCTCACGGAGAGATGGGTGAGTGGCTGAAACCAGCAGTTTGCTAAACTGCCGTACTCGCAAGGGTACCGAGGGTTCGAATCCCTCTCCCTCCGCTTGCTTCTTTTAGCAAGAATCGGGATGTAGCGTAGTCCGGTCATCGCGCCTGGTTTGGGACCAGGAGGTCGCAAGTTCGAATCTTGCCATCCCGACAAAAAGCCTTCCATAACGGAAGGCTTTTTTGTTTCTAATTATTGGATTAAGTGCAAAATTTTGGGCTTGATTCCCAAGGTCAAAGCCTTTAGAAGTCAATTCAAAGGGATAAGAAGTGTGGAATTCTTCCTGTATCGGCTAATGCAATTATATGCTTAATCTAAGTTGCTCCACAAATTTGAGATTGCTCCAAGAAATCCTAATAATAAACACACAAAAAAAGGCTGTAAATCATTGATTTACAGCCTTTTGCAGAGAGAGAGGGATTCGAACCCCCGGACCTGTTACAGTCAACGGTTTTCAAGACCGCCGCATTCGACCACTCTGCCATCTCTCTAATTTCCCTCAACTCATTGTTTTGGGACTGCAAAGGTAGCGGTTTTTAAGTTCTTGTCAAGGGATTAAAGCGAAAATTTCAGAAAAAATATCGTTTAATTTCTCAAAAAAGGGCATTTTCATTCCAATAATTTGATTATCAAACATTTAAAATCTACGATAATGCTTGGGATAAATCGGCCATTAAATCATCAATGTGCTCCAACCCTACCGAAATACGCAGTAAATTCTTGGGACTTACCGAATGTACCCCTTCAGCCGTAGCGCGGTGTTCAATCAAACTCTCGACCCCACCCAAACTCGTCGCCCGAATAAAAATTTTCACCTTACTTTTTACTGCCAATGCTTCCTCAGCCCCGCCCTTCACCTGAATTGAGAGCATTCCTCCGCCGAGTATCATTTGACTTTGAGCAACGGCGTAGCCCGCGTGGGTTTCCAAAAAAGGATAATGAACGGCTTCTAATTGGGGATGCGTACTCAAAAACTGCGCCAATTGGGCGGCATTGGCCGATTGTTGACGCACACGCAGTGCCAAAGTCTTGATTCCGCGCAAAATCAACCAACAATCGAAAGGCGAAGGAACGGCTCCCCCAAGCGACTGAATCTGTCGCGCTTTTTCAGCCAATAGGCCATTTTCTTTGAAAATTAATGCCCCGCTCAACAAATCGCTATGCCCCCCAAAATATTTGGTAGCCGAGTGCATCGAAACATCACAGCCCAAATCCAAGGGGCGCTGTAAAACGGGCGTTGCCCAAGTATTGTCACAAACCGAATATGCCCCCCGACTACGCGCCAACGCCGCTACTGCCTTTACGTCCGTAATTTTCAGTAATGGATTAGAAGGAGTTTCTATCCAAACCAGCCTTGTATTGGGCTGAAATACCTTTTCTAATGCTGCTAAATCACTCATATCGGCCTTCGTAAATTGAAGCCCCCAAACACTCATCACCTCTTGCAGGAGCGCGGGTGTACCATAATAGGCATCATCAGGTACAATCACGTGATCGCCAGGGGATAAACACTGAAAAATAGTGATTGTAGCCGCCTGCCCAGAGGCAAAGGCCATTCCTACCGCCCCTCCTTCCAAAGCCGCATAGGCACTTTCTAAAGCGTTTCGGTTTGGATTGCTGGCACGGGTGTAAATATGCCCATGCGGCATACTACTGTCAGGCTCACGCTCAAAAGTTGTGGACAAGTAAATGGGAGGCACTACTGCACTTGCATTAGCATCGTGAAATTGGGTACTTTGAATAGCGAGGGTTTCAAAATTCATAAGATTGATTAGGGGGATGAATGAATCTTTTGTCCGTTTTTCAGAACCATTATTTATACAAGGTCAAACACAATTTTACGGCAAATCTTTTTGAAACAAAAATTAGTTGTGTAGGTTTGCATATAGTATGCAAGCATAACATATTCACTCAGCTATGATGAGCTTTGAAACCTTTGAAGTAAGTATTGAGCAACACATCGCCAGCGTAACATTCAATCGCCCCGAACGCGCCAACGCACTCAATCAAAAAGCGTGGGACGAAATGAAAGCTATTTTTGATGATTTAAGCGAAAACGACGACGTTAGGGTGATTGTTTTAAGTGGGAATGGAAAGCATTTTTGTGCGGGCATTGACTTAGAACTATTGATGAATGTGGCTCAGTTTAGCCAAAAATGCGAAGGCAGAAAACGAGAACAACTACGCAAAAAAGTCCTTGAATTACAAGCTCCTATCAATGCCATCGAACAATGCAGCAAGCCAGTTCTTGCGGCCATTCACGGCGGTTGTATAGGCGGTGGCGTAGATATCATCAGTGCCTGCGATATGCGCTATTGTACTGATGAGGCTTACTTTACAATCAAAGAAATAGATATGGGGATGGTGGCCGATTTGGGAACGTTGCAGCGTTTGCCCAAAGTTATTCCAGCGGGTATCGCCCGAGAAATGGCCTACACGGGCCGCAACGTGACGGGGCATGAAGCCGAACGAATCGGTCTTGCCAACCGAAGCTTTGCCGACGCCGAAACCATGTACGCCGAAGTAATGAAAATTGCCCACGCGATTGCGGCCAAATCGCCACTTTCTGTCCGAGGTACCAAAGCCATACTCAACCACAGCCGCGACCACTCCGTAGCCGATGGTCTCGACTACATGGCTACTTGGAACGCCGCCATGCTCTTATCCGACGACTTAATGGAGGCATTTGAAGCCAAAATGCAAAAGCGCGAAGCCACATTTAAATAGAAAAGCCCCCGAATCGAGTGCGACCCCAGCCCGAAGGGGGCTTAGTTATAAACCTAAAAAACTCCCCATCGGGGCTGGGGGCTTTTACTATCATGAACTATTCCCAACCAATGCTTCGCGAAGGCTCTCTTGCGGGCAAAACCATCATCGTTACGGGCGGAGGCACGGGTCTCGGCAAATCCATGGCCAAGTATTTTCTGGAATTAGGCGCAAATGTCGTGATTTGTAGTCGCCGTTTAGCCGTGTTAGAAACTACGGCCAAAGAATTGAGCGAAGCCACGGGCGGACAAGTATTACCTGCCGAATGTGACGTGCGCAAACCCGAACAAATCGAAGCCGTGATTGAAGCGGCCATTGCGCGGTTCGGCGCAGTTCATGGCTTGGTCAACAACTCCGCGGGCAATTTTATCAGCCCCACCGAACGGCTATCGTACAAAGCCATTGATACCGTGGTGGATATTGTGTTACGTGGCACCTATTACTTTACGCTCGCTATCGGTAAGTACTGGATTGACAACCAAATTAAAGGAACCATTCTTAACATTTCCACCACTTACGCTTGGACGGGTTCGGGTTGGGTTGTGCCATCGGCCATGGCAAAGGCGGGGGCATTAGCCATGACCAAATCGTTGGCTTATGAATGGGGAAAATACGGTATTCGTCTCAACGCCATCGCACCAGGGCCGTTTCCTACCAAAGGGGCTTGGGATAGGTTATTTCCAAAAGAATTAGCCGAAAAATTTGCCTTTGAAAATCGAATTCCGCTGCACCGTACGGGTGAGCATCAAGAACTGGCCAATTTAGCCGCCTACTTAATGTCTGACTTTTCGGCCTACATGACGGGTGAGGTCATCACACTTGACGGCGGCGAGGTACTAAACGGCGGACAGTTTAATTTTTTGCACGAAGTCACACCTGAAATGTGGGACATTTTGGAAGCACAAATCAAAAATGCCAACCGCGCCAGCAAGCAGGAAGGGAAAAGCTAACAAATACGTCCACCCAAATAAAAAGGCGACAAAACCGCACTCTTGCTCTTTAGGAACAAGAACTGCGATTTTATCGCTCTTTTTTACAGAACAGAAGATAAAAATCTCTACACTCGGCGTAGTTTAGCTTCGATGGTCTGTTGTGTATGTGGTACAGCCCGTAAACGTTCTTTCGGAATCAGCTTACCTGTATCAATACAGACGCCGTAAGTTCCGTTCTTGATTCGAATAAGCGCATTTTCGAGTTGGGTGATAAACTTTTGTAAACGAGCCGCAGATTGGCTCATTTGTTCGCGATCATTCGTATCCACGTCTTCCATCAGTTTGGTAGCAGCACCTGTATTATCGGTTCCGCTATCATTCTTACGGCTCAACGTATCTTTGATGTACGCCAATTCCTTGCGAGCAACGTCTAATTTTTCGTTGATGATTGCTTCAAACTCCTTCAATTCGTCTTCGGAGTAACGTCTCTTTTCCTCTGGTGCTGCCATATAAAAAATCCTGTTAGGGGTAAAACTTATAAGCGGTCGTTCATTAAAGCCGCAAAAATACGCTTTATTCGATTTCCTCAAACGTTTTCTGTTACCGTTAAATAAATAGTTGTTTTTTTTTGATTTTTAAAATTTACCCAAATACCAAGTTTTATTTGGATAAATACCCATAAACCTCTATACGATTCCAATCTTCATACAATGTTTGGTAGAACCTTTTCTTTGGAATAATTGTACAAAAACAAGAAAAAACTATCTTTTTGTATTTTTCGTTATAATGGTATTAAGTTTGTCGCGGAAAAATCACTACTAAAAAAAATCAAACGGTAAAGTGGTTTTATCAGCAAACTAATATTCCAAATAATCAGCACTTAATAAGAAAAAAGATGACTTACATTGAGCCAGCTCCTATTCACGACAAGGAGAATCCACTGGAGTCCATGATGTCGCGTTTTGACAAAGCAGCCGAACTCCTCGGTATTAGCGACGAAATGTATCACATCCTCAAAGTACCGCGAAAACAAGTGGTTGTGGGCCTTCCAGTAACCATGGACAACGGACAAATCAAGGTTTTTGAGGGGTATCGTGTCATTCACTCGACCATTCTCGGCCCCGCCAAAGGGGGAATAAGATTTGATATGGCCGTCAATATTGACGAAGTACGGGCTTTGGCCGCTTGGATGACCTGGAAATGCGCCGTAGTAGATATTCCATACGGAGGGGCAAAAGGGTGCATTGCCTTCAACCCTCGCGAAATGTCGGCGGGCGAAATAGAACGCCTCATGCGTGCCTACACCTTAGCCATGCTTGACGTTTTTGGTCCCGACAAAGACATTCCTGCTCCCGATATGGGTACGGGTCCGCGCGAAATGGCATGGCTCATGGACGAATACTCCAAAGCCATGGGGATGACCGTTCACGGAGTAGTGACAGGCAAGCCACTCGTACTGGGGGGGTCTTTGGGACGAACCGAAGCTACGGGCCGAGGCGTAACTGTGTCGGCGTTGTCGGCCATGGAAAAAATGCGCATCAATCCTTACCGCGCTTCAGCAGCTATTCAAGGCTTTGGGAATGTAGGCATGTACGCTGCGGCTTTACTCCACGAACGGGGCGTAACGGTACAGGCCATCAGCGATATTTCGGGAGGCTACTACAACGACCGCGGGATTGACATCGAAGATGCCATGAAATACCGCGCTGCCAACGGTGGAATTTTGGAAGGATACAAACACGCCGACAAAATCACGAATGAAGAATTGTTGTCTTTGCCCGTTGATGTACTCGTACCTGCGGCCAAAGAAGACGTCATCACGCACGATAATGCCGCTGATATACAAGCTAAAATGATTGTGGAAGGGGCCAATGGTCCTACCTCCGCCAGTGCTGACGATATTATCAACGAAAAAGGCATTATGGTCGTACCCGATATTTTGGCCAATGCAGGGGGCGTGACCGTATCTTATTTTGAATGGGTTCAAAACCGCATTGGTTACAAATGGAATTTAGAGCGTATCAATCGCCGCTCAGATAGAATTATGAAAGATGCGTTTGAAAACGTGTACGCCACTTCGCAGAAATACAAGGTAAATATGCGTTTGGCTGCTTATATTGTAGCTATTGACAAAGTGGCCAGTACGTACAAGTTCAGAGGAGGGTATTAGAGTGTAAGGGGCAAATTGGCAAGTAAGCAAGAGACAATTTTACTTTGCTCTTTGCCAACTTGCCCCCTTATTACCTCTTTGTACCCTTTGTAGTAAAGTGGCTTTCCGTTGAGGGTTTCGTAAATCAGATAAGCAGGTACTTTGCGTTTACGCTTGGCGGGTATGTTGGTGGAAACCGTCATACTTTTGTAGGTTTGATGATAAAGTAAAGGTAGAAAATTTCAAGTGCTTTACCTACTTTTGCAACGTGTATCAAAACTTGAATTAGATGACTATTCACAAAGAAGGATTTGTTAGTATTGGATTAGCTGCGCTTTTTGTGCTATTGACCAATGGCCTCATTCGCTATCTTTTCCCAGAAACCGCTTGGCTTACTACTGCATGGTTAGTAACTTCTATTCTTTTCTTTCTTATCATTGTTCAGTTTTTTCGCAAACCCACGCGCATTACGCCTATCAATCCTAAACACGTGATTGCTCCTTGCGATGGCAAAGTGGTGGTAATTGAAGAAGTCGTTGAATCTGAATACTTTAAAGGGCCTCGTCGGCAAGTTTCTATCTTCATGTCGCCATTGAATGTACATATTAATTTCAATCCAATCGCTGGCGTAGTTAAGTATTTCAAATACCATCCTGGCAAATATTTAGTGGCTTGGCACCCCAAATCAAGTACTGAAAACGAGCGCACCACCACCGTTTTACAGGCTTCCAATGGCGTAGAAGTACTCTTTCGGCAAATTGCGGGGGCATTAGCCAAACGTATTGTATGGTACATAAAAGAAGGTCAACAAGTAACACAAGGTTCGGAAATGGGCTTTATTAAGTTTGGCTCCCGGGTAGATGTATTCTTACCCCTTGACGCCGAAATAAAAGTACATTTAGAAGAAAAAACCACGGGAGGAATAACGGTATTAGCCCACTTAAAGTAAATGTCGAACGGAGCATGGTCGAAGTACAATTTTATTCGACACTCCACATGCCCAACTCGACATTCTACATTCTCAACTCGACATTAAAACATTATGCTATCTACGACCGAATCTACGTCCCACTACGACCACCTCGAACAAATGAGTGTTCGGGAGCTGCTTACCAATATCAACAACGAAGACAAAACAGTCCCGTATGCCGTCGAAAAGGCTATTCCCCAAATCGAAGCCTTGGTGGAGCAGATTGTCGTTCGGATGAAACAAGGGGGTAGGTTATTTTATATCGGAGCGGGTACAAGCGGAAGGTTGGGTGTAGTAGATGCCTCGGAATGTCCGCCCACGTATGGCGTTCCTTTCGATTTGGTGATTGGTATCATGGCTGGCGGCGATCAAGCCATTCGCAAAGCCGTTGAAAATGCCGAAGATGACCCCCACCAAGCTTGGCTTGACCTACAAGCTTACGAGATTGACGAACTGGACTCCCTCATTGGCATTGCGGCCTCAGGACGGACTCCGTACGTGATTGGAGGTCTCGAAACTGCCCGAAAAGCAGGAATTTTAACGGGCTGCATCGTTTGTAATACGGGTTCAGCAGTCGCCGCCGCCGCCGAATACCCCGTTGAGATTGTCGTAGGGCCAGAATTTGTAACGGGAAGTACTCGTATGAAATCAGGAACAGCCCAAAAACTTGCCCTCAACATGATTTCTACTTCGGTCATGATTCAGTTAGGGCGCGTCAAAGGCAACAAAATGGTTGATATGCAGATGACCAATTATAAACTTGTACAACGTGCTATTCGTATGGTACGCGAAGATCTGCCACATCTCACGGCAGAAGAAGCCCAAGCTTTACTCGATGCCCACGGTAGCGTTCGCAACGCCATAGAAGCAGGCCGTAAAGCCTAAATGAAAACCTTCTGGAATACTCTATGTAACTACCTAAAAACTGATTTCAGCTGGCGTGTGTACGGGGTAACAGCTCTGTTTTTGATTCTGATTATCACATTCAACTATTCCGTAAGCCTCGAAAAAAGTATTATTGATAGCTATCGGGGCAATCCCATTCGGATACTCTGGTATTTTTTGATGTATGCTTTTGCCTACTACGGTGGGGTTTTGATTTGGGTAGGAATCAAAAAAGAAGGGTGGCGGCTTTTACAACCCCGTTTTTGGGTATATAGCCTCTTTATTCTGGTAGTTTTAGGACTAGATGGTGGCTTCTACGCTTATAACAATTGGAGCAAAATAATCTTTGAAGGCCAAATTTACAACTACGCCTTTCATTGTTTCACTAACCTAACGTCTGCATTTACCGTACTTATTCCCTTGGGGATATTCTATTACTTCATTGATAATCAGCATCATTATTTCTACGGGATTCAGCCCAAATGGTCGCATTTAAAACCTTATTTAGCGCTGGTAGCTATGATGATTCCCCTGATTACGTGGGCATCATTTCAGCCCGATTTTCTCCGTTCTTATCCATCCTACGAGGATTCTAACGCGGATGAGTTTTTTGGAGTTTCTGCCTGGGTTACAACTCTTGCTTACGAAATTTTTTACGGATTTGACTTCATCATCACCGAGCTGATGTTCAGGGGATTTATGGTGATAGGTATGGCTCATTTGTTGGGCAAAGGAGCCATTCTTCCAATGGTGGTGTGCTATGCTTCTTTGCATTTTGGCAAACCACTGGGCGAAACCATCGGCTCTATTTTTGGAGGTTACATTTTGGGCGTCATCGCCCTCGAATCTCGCAGTATTTGGGGGGGCATCATTGTTCACGTAGGAGTAGCTTGGCTCATGGATTTAGCGGCCTGGCTTCAGAAGGTCTAAAATCTTAAGCATGGGCTTTAAATATAGCTTGAAAACAGAATAAAGATCTTTTTTGCATACCAGACATTATCTACAAATTTTACTGATTTTACATTGCCAAGAACTAAGCATTTTGCAAAAAATACAAAATATAAATTTCTGATATTCAGATACATAGTTAAAAGTTAGGCATTGTCACTCCTCAAACAAACAAACTCATAGACAAAAACTATATGGTTATAAGAATAATCAATTTGATTTATCTATACGCCTGTTGTATTTTTGGAATTGAGTCAGTAAGTATAAATAGCGACTACTCAGATTTATCATTATAAATAATTTAATCAACTATAAAAAATGGAACAACATACATCCTCCAGTGGAAATGGTGAAAGCAAATGCCCATTTTCGGGAGCTACAATTACGAAAAGTGCTGGTGGCGGCACCAAAAACCGTGACTGGTGGCCTAATCAATTAAATTTAAGCATCCTGCGTCAACACTCTTCCCTGTCCAATCCCATGGGTGAGGAGTTTAACTATGCAGAAGAGTTTAAGTCGTTAGACTTAGCGGCTGTAAAAAAAGATATTGTCGAGCTGATGACCACCTCACAAGAGTGGTGGCCTGCCGATTATGGCCATTATGGACCATTTTTTATTCGTATGGCATGGCACAGTGCTGGTACGTACCGTATTGCTGACGGTCGTGGTGGTGCTGGCGCTGGCACCCAACGCTTTGCTCCACTCAACAGCTGGCCAGACAATGGAAACCTTGATAAGGCACGTTTATTGCTTTGGCCAATCAAACAAAAATACGGCAGAAAAATCTCTTGGGCAGACCTAATGATTCTCGCTGGAAACTGTGCCTTGGAATCAATGGGCTTTAAAACCTTCGGATTTGGCGGTGGACGCGAAGATGTATGGGAACCAGAAGAAGACATTTACTGGGGTTCGGAAGGTAAGTGGTTGGAAGACAAACGCTATACTGGCGACCGTGAACTGGAGAATCCGCTCGCGGCGGTACAAATGGGGCTTATTTATGTGAACCCTGAAGGGCCTAACGGAAATCCTGATCCATTAGCAGCCGCTCGTGACATTCGCGATACTTTTGGCCGAATGGCAATGAACGATGAAGAAACGGTGGCTCTCATTGCGGGTGGACATACTTTCGGAAAAGCCCACGGTGCAGGCGACCCAAGCAAGTACGTAGGCCCAGAGCCCGCAGGAGCGAGTATTGAGGAACAAAGCCTTGGTTGGAAAAATACCTACGGCACGGGCAATGGAGAATATACCATTACCAGCGGCTTGGAAGGTGCATGGACTACCACGCCCACAAAGTGGAGCAATAATTACTTTTGGAACCTGTTTGGTTACGAATGGGAGCTAACCAAAAGCCCAGCGGGTGCTCATCAATGGATTCCTAAGCATGGAATGGGGGCAGGCACTGTACCCGATGCTCACAATCCAGCAAAACGCCACACGCCCATCATGTTTACTACCGACCTTGCCTTGAGAATGGACCCTATCTACGAACCCATTTCAAGACGCTTCTTCGAAAACCCTGACGAGTTTGCCGATGCCTTTGCTCGGGCGTGGTTCAAATTAACCCACCGTGATATGGGACCAATAGCACGCTACTTAGGACCAGAAGTACCCAAAGAAGAATTGATTTGGCAAGACCCTATCCCAGCCGTAAATCATGAATTAATTGACGCAAACGATATTGCTGAATTAAAGAAAAATATCCTTGCCTCTGGTCTAACAGTATCTGAATTGGTATCAACCGCTTGGGCTTCAGCCTCAACCTTCCGTGGTTCTGACAAACGCGGTGGCGCAAATGGCGCACGTGTTCGTTTAGCACCTCAAAAAGATTGGGCCGTAAATAACCCTTCGCAACTCTCGAAAGTACTCACAACGCTTGAAAGCATCCAAGAAGAATTTAACGCTATTCAGACTGGCGCTAAGAAGGTTTCAATCGCCGATTTGATTGTTTTAGGGGGATGTGCGGGTATTGAGCAAGCGGCTAAAAATGCTGGATATGAAATTACGGTGCCATTTACCCCTGGGCGTGCCGATGCCTCTCAGGAACAAACAGATGTAGAATCGTTCGCCGTTCTTGAACCCATTGCAGATGGATTCCGCAACTATAAAAAAGGGCATTATACGGTTTCAGCCGAAGAAATGCTCGTGGACAAAGCTCAGTTGTTAACGCTAACCCCACCTGAAATGACCGTCCTCATTGGCGGTATGCGTGTTCTAAATACCAATTTCGATAATTCTCAACACGGTGTATTTACCAAGCGTCCAGAAGCACTGACCAACGACTTCTTTGTGAATCTGCTGGATATCCGTACCACTTGGAGAGCCACTTCGGATGCCCAAAATGTGTTTATGGGTAGCGACCGTATGACAGGCGAACCCAAATGGACGGGAACTCGTGTAGATCTCATCTTTGGGTCAAACTCTGAACTGCGTGCCTTGGCAGAAGTATATGGCTGTGGAGATTCGCAAGAGAAGTTTGTAAAGGACTTTGTAGCGGCGTGGAATAAAGTAATGAACCTCGACCGCTTCGATTTAGCCTGATTTATTTCAGAACGATAATTTGAAGATAAACATGAGTCATCCCGAACTTTAGGGTAAAAAAGAACCTCCTTGTAATTTTGAGAGTCACTACAAACTCAAAAACAAGGAGGTCTTTTTATGTTCAGAACAATACTACAAAACAAGGACAAAAATGCTTCAAAGTCAAG
>JBGAUP010000149.1:0-14248 GCA_044228585.1 Runella sp.
GGAGGCAATTTTGGCATCGTTACCTCATTTACCTATCAACTTCATCCCGTTGGGCCTACCATTTTGGGCGGCATGATTCTTTATCCAATGGAACAAGCCCGAGAAGTACTCCGTTTTTATAGAACTATTTCTCGTAACACCCCCAAGGAACTAATGGTTTTTTCAGGTTTTATGCACACACCCGACGGCCTACTTGTGGTCGCCCTTATTGTTGGCTGGTTTGGCCCCTTGTCGGAGGGAGAACAAGCCCTGAAACCCATCCGAAACTTCGGAACACCGTTGGTTGATTTGATTGGGGAAGTGCCTTATCTCCAACAACAAGCGATGTTTGATGCGGCCACTCCCCACGGACTGCATCGCTATTGGAAATCGGGAAACCTGCTCAACATCGAAGACGAATTGATTGAGATTATTCTTGAACAAGTTCCTCAAATAACCTCTCCTTTTTCGTTCGTTTTGTTTTTTCACATCAAAGGCGTTGCGGCTCACATTGATTCACAAAAAACAGCTTTTGGTTTACGAGAAGACCAGTGGGATTTTGACATTATATCGCAATGGGCAGATGCGTCTGAAAGCCAAAGGCATATCAGCTGGAATCGGAATTTTTGGAATCAAATAGAGCCGTTCACCAAAGGCGTGTATGTCAATCACTTAGGTGGTGAAGACGAAGCCATACGGGTACGGTCAGCGTATGGTTCCAATTATGAGCGACTTGTAGCCCTAAAAACCAAATACGACCCCGATAACTTCTTCTGCCTCAACAACAACATTGCCCCCAACTAAGAACATCCCACAACATTCAACGTTAAATCTTTACGAAAATAGCAATCAAAAGGCTTACTTATTCCCACACCCATCCACGTACGCCGTAAACGTACTTCCCGCTTCGGCTTTGAAGCCTGGTTTCAGCAATACGTAGTTCTGTGCATCATAGGTAACTTTGGCCGAAGGGGTAATGATATTCTGGGCCTGAATATTAGAGCTGACCTCAAATTTGACCGTATTCGTAATCGTATGATTCAACAGTAGCAATATCGTACAAGGTTCAAGCCTCACGAGTGATTTGCTCACGTTTAACGTGGAACTATCGGTATTTTCTAACAAATTCCAGGCAGTATTTACATCGGCATTGTGACTGGACAAAATCTGGCCGAGGGTAGAAGTAAGCACTTTGGGCTCAATGGCTTTCAGATACAGACTATCTAATAGTTGACTGACGGTGGTGTAGTTTTTGAAAGAACGTCCCACCAAGTTATTGTGTAAATCCATAGCCGACGCGGCATTTTTGACCAAGGCATTTCCTGCGTCGTTGTATTCATAGGCTGAGGTGAACCTTTGTACAATGTCATTGGCTGTGGCATCGCTGGCACCTATATCTTTCAGTTTCTTTACCGAAAGTGCATTCCAAAGTGAGTGTCGAAAGGCGTTTGCGCTGTTGTTATCTTTATTTTGTGCGCCCGTTCAAAAACGTTTATCTGTATTGTTATTTGCTTCTTCGGCGGCTTGAAAAATAAGCTGTGCTTGAACGGGATAAATAAACGCCAAGGTCTGAACCCTCGGATTGAAACCCAACGGGTTTAATTTAGGGTGGATTTTTGCAAAAGCAACAAACTGTACAGAGCAAGCGAAAAGGGCAATCAGAAAAAGGCGAGGCATTGAGGAGTGATGTTTAGGAATATAGACCAAAAGTAACACATTGGTTTCAAATTACTCAAAAAAATACCCGACGCACTCCATTGTTGGCGCGTCGGGTATCTATTGTCTTGATAACACCACAAAAAACGAAAATATCAAACTCAATAAGTACTTTCGCTTAGATAGCACAAATGTTGAAATTAATCCTTAAAAAGGGCTTAAATACGGCTTAAAGTTTACTTAAAAAATCACTTTTGCCACCACGGGTTGGTGATCCGAAGGGTATCGTTGACTTTTAGCATCCGTCAAAACGCCGTACTTGAGTACTTTGATGGATGGACTGACAAAAATATAATCTATTCGATTTTCCATTTTTGCGTCAAATTTGAAGGAGTTAAACGTTCCTTCTGGGCCGTAGGGGGGCTGGGCTGCTACGTCGTGACAATCCGCCAAAACTGACTTTATCGTCTTGATTTGCTCCGTTTCGGGCGTAGAATTAAAGTCACCTGTCAAGATAGTCAGTGCATTGCCTGCGATTTCTTTGATTTTTTTGACCATCAAATGCCCCGATTGCCGACGCGCTTCTACCCCTTGGTGGTCGAAATGCACATTGAAGAAGAAGAACTCTTTTTTGGTGTTGAGGTCTTTAAATTTAGCCCAACTACAAATCCGATTGCAACAAGTAGCATCCCACCCTTTCCCAGGCTTTTCGGGGGTTTCGCTCAACCAAAAATCGCCTGACTGCAAGACTTTGAAGCGGTCTTTCTTGTAAAAAATCGCTGAATGTTCGCCTTTTTCTCCACCATCGTCGCGGCCTTTTCCGATGAAGGCAAATTCTTCCAGTTCGGCAATGCCGTTCATTTGGTGACGCAATCCCTCTTGCGTTCCAAAAATGTCCCATTCGTGAAACCGAATAAGGGCTTTCACATTTTCTTTCCGATTGGGCCAAGCATTGGGGCCGTCATTGGGTGTATCGTAGCGCACGTTGTAGGTAGCTACGTTGATTGTTTTAACCTTTTGAGCCACTGATGTCAAACAAAAACAGCAAAAAAGTAAAGAAAGAACAGTTCTGATGGGAGCATACATCATGTTAGGCTTTAGTTTTTATTTTTCAATTTATCAATTTCTTCTTCCGAAAGTCCTGTTAACTTGGAGATTATGCTGATAGAAATACCTTCATCCAAAGCCTTTAGTGCCATCTCCATCTTTCCTTCCATCTTTCCCTTAGCTTCACCTTCATCGAAAGCAGTATCTATTACATTTTTCAAATCTCGATAGTACTTCAAGCTTGCTTCATATTCTTCTTGCTCGGTCTTACTAAATTTTGCTATCTCAGCAGCCGCAAAAAGCTTTTCAAATATTCTCTCCTGTAACTTGGTAGGACGGCGTTCTAAATCGGGTAAATGTTTAAGAACAAATAGCCATTTATCGTAAGGTGTTTCTAATTCTTCTTCTGTTTTATTAAAATTGGGCAATTCTAAATAGACCAAAGTGAGCTTATCGTAAAAAATATTACCATTTTGATCTTTTAGTTTTACCACATGTCGGACTTTTTTGTCTAAACTATCTTCCGAAAATACAAAGTCCAGTATCCCAACCGTATAAACCTCTGACAATTTAAAATCCCAATTGCCACGCTTCGCTTGTTCCTGAATTGGAAAAGTTGAGTAAAAGACGCTCCTATCTTTGAAATAATTTTGCTTGGCTTTTTGTATTTCAACGATAAATCGCTCACCACTTGTGCCTATGCAGTACAAATCAAATATAGCTTTTCGGTCAATTTCAGATACACCCATCTGCTCGTTTCTACTGTAGGTCAAGTCAGATACGTTCTGGTGTTTTGGCAAAACCACTTGATTCAAAAAATCTATCAATAGCTCTTTGTTTGGCTCTGTCCCAAACAATTTCTTAAAGCCAAAATCTGTAAATGGATTGATATATTTCTCTGTTAAATTCATATTCCACTAACTTGATTGGAGTTTTCAGCTCAAATGAGGGTTATTTCTTATTTTGACGCAGATTTACAGGTTTAAAGCGTAATAAAAGCAGTCGGTTGTGTCTAACCGACTGCTTTTATTACGCTTCAAAAATACTTATTTTCGTTTCAAACTTGACAAATACTCTACCAAATCTACTAAATCCTGTTGGCTCATGGCCTCATGTAAGCCTGCGGTCATAAGCGATTCGTCGAGCTTTTTCATCGAAACCACTTGGCTCATTTTGTAGCTTTGCGAAGTGCCGCCAGGGAATTTCATGATTAAGTCTGTCTCGGTTTTGCTGGCTACGATGCCAACCGTAGTACTACCGTCTTTGAACTTAACCTCAAAGCCTTCGTAGCCAAAACTTACTCCCGCACTTGGGTAGAAGATAGCCATGTACTGCCCGTCTTTGCCGAGCTTACTGCCAATTTCGGAAAGTTTAGGCCCAAAGTCTGCCCCTTCAGTGTTCACTTGGTGACAAACCGCGCAGTAATTGGCAAATACAGTTTTCCCGTTGGTGGCGTTTCCTGTCATCGCCATCAATTCGCTAACAGGCGGCAATTTTTTGCCCGTTTTGGATGGAGCCGCGTCTAAAAATTTGGCAGCTTCTATTCTTACGTTCTTTCGCCAAGCCCCACTGACACCTTGCACGGCCATTGCTTTGAAATCAGTCGGGAATTTGCCTTCTTTTAGCAACGCCAATACCATGTCTTCGCCATCCATGCTACCTCCGAGGGCGCGTGTAGCTTCCATCCGAAGGGCTTTGGGGCGTTTTGGGTCAAGGGCTACGGTCTTTAAAATGTCGAGTGATTGTTTACTGCCGATGCTCCGCAAAGAAGTGAGGATACTTTGGGCTTTGGTGGCATCTTTGCCGTTGATGGTAGCCCAAAGAAGCGATATTTCATTCTGTTTCAACAACTGACGCGTCGCTTCGCTGCCTTCGCGTTGCATGGGTTTTTCGGTGGCGAGTTGAAGCAGCCGTTTGCTTTCGCTGGCAGGTTCAAAACGTTGTACCAAGTCCATGTACTCAGGCGTACCATAGGTCGCATCCAATAATTTTTGCAGGCTTTGTTGGGCTACGGGCGAGGTTTTGACAAAACCTGGGTCTAAATGGCGAAGGCAGAGTTTCGTAATTTCATTGTCGGTATTTCCTTGCATGATACCCAACAACGCATTGGATTTTTCGGTGGCCCCTGGATTGAAATCAAAAGCGCGGAAATAACGCAAACGCTCTTTGAGAGGCACATTTTTGTCGGCGGCCAAAGATGCCAACAACGGAACCGCTGCTGCCGTGCGTGCGCGCCACACAATATCGCGGCCTTTGGGAGTAGAAGCGGGATTTGCACCTGCCATTTTGAGCCATGCCGCATAAAACTTATCCCATTGCCCGTCGGCTGATACACCGAGTGCCTCCAAATACCAACGGTCTTGTCCGTCGTAGCGATTGGCGAGTTGCGCCCATACATCTGCCGCCAAGTCATCCGTATTGTGACGAATGGCCAACGCTACTTCACGGCGCACTTGGGGTTCTGGGTCAGCGGCTAACGCATTCAAGTTTTCGATTGAGAGTGGAAGTACCCCTTTTGCCGTAATTTGTCGAGCTGCCCGAATCGCAGTAATTCTAATGTCAGGGTTGGTGTCTTTAAGTGCAGTTTCTACGTATTTACTGCCATTTGACAATTTACTCAACAGCCACAACGCACGCGCTTTCATGCGGGGATTAGGGGCAGTTTGATACATTTTAACCAATTCACTTTCGGCTCCTTGCCCAAGGCTACGAATTTTATTCCAAGCATGATAACGTACCGAAACATTGGGGTTTTGGATGGCTTTTAACGCGCCTTCTAAAGTGTTAAAATCATAGTTAGGTGTTTTGTAGGCAGTATTGGCAGGAGCTACTCGATAAATACGTCCTCGGTTCAAGTCACCTGCTTGGTGGCCACCCACGCCCGGGTCGTACCAGTCGGCAGCAAAAAGCGAACCATCGGGGGCTACGCATACATCCGAAGGACGAAACCATTGATTGCGTTTACCATAAATTACATTAACCATCTTTGCTTTGTAGCCTGCGCCCTCTTTTTCGGCAGGATACGAGCGTACCACATTCGGGCCCGCATCACAGTGAATCATCTGATTTTGAAACACTTTTGGCAATAGTTCACCTTCATAGATGACCATGCCCGTAGGAGAACCTGCACCTGTTTGGAGTAAATTAGGAACCACGCCTGGGTCGTTGAGGTGCCAATGGCGAAGCGGAATCTCTGATTCGATATTGGTGCGATTAGCCCGCCAACCCGCGCCCGTCATTTCGTCGGTATAGCCGTAGTTGCCATATTCCATCACGTAGTTGATACGTACCCCTTTGTTGCCGTCGTCGTCGTTATCCGACTGCCACATCGTGCCGTAGCTATCCACGGCTACTTCGTAATTGTTACGGAAATTGTGTCCCAAAACTTCTACGTTTTTGAAATCAGGATCGCAACGAAATACCATACCCTGTTTGTATTTTTTACGGTCAATCGGCTGCCCATCTTGGTCTAATACGGGTTGGCCTTTGCCATCAAGGAGTTGATTTCCTTCATTGCCAAAGTTGAAATACAGTTTTCCATCTGGGCCAAAGGTAAAGGCGTGCATCCCGTGGTCGTGCTGTTCGCCTTTGATACCTTGAAAGATAATTTCCTTTTTATCGGCTTTGTCATCGCCATTTTCGTCGGTAAAGAGCCATACGTAGGGGCTTTGTGATACCAAAACGCGGTTGCCCATGACCAAAATTCCGAGGGGAGCTGCCACTTCTGGCCCCTGATAAAAAACTTTACTGGCATCGGCTTTGCCATCGCCGTTGGTGTCTTCCAAAATCACGATGCGATCGCCTTCGGCATGGGTAGGATTACCCGTGATAGCAGGACGATAATTGTACGCCTCCAATACCCACACGCGACCTTTGTGGTCAATATCAATGTTGGTAGGGTTGGTGATGGTAGGCTCCGAAGTGAACAAATTGGCTTCCAGCCCTTCGGCTACTTCCAAGGCTCCTACGGCATATTTGAGATCGTGCTTTTGCTCTTGGGTAAGTTTGGCATATACGCTGTCTAAGGAATTTTGAGCGCCGCGACTTGGGTTATCGTTTTGATAAGTAGCTACCAGTGTACTTGTCAAAATCAGTCCTCCCAATCCCCAAAGATATTTTTTCATAATGCGCAGTAATTTAGTAAGTGTCGGTTGAACAATTACCTGTTAAAGCAAGATGTTTGGAGATTATAATGTGTTTTGCGGATTCTCTTATTTTCGTGCGTAAAACATGGCAATATTTTTCAACCGATACCAATGCTTGGCTCTTACCCACGGGTATTGACGTTGGGCAAGAAAAACCATATCAGACTCCGAAATCTCTCCGTTGAGTTCTTTCTCTCCCAACGCATACATAAACGATTCGGCTTTTTGGCAATATTTCTGGATTTTTTCAGCCAATTCAGCACTGATTTCAGGGTATTTTTTCTTTAATCGTTCAAAAATCGGCTTTCTAAAATTCTCACCCCATTCGGTAGTTAATTCCAATGCGTCGTTCAGAACTTCATCACTGACGCCTAAATTAGCACTAACGGGGTTTGTTGAAGTTCTTACTTCCGACGGTTGAGATTGAGAACGTTCAAAATCAACTTCCTTGAATGGGATGACAGAATCTGTTTTGAGGAGCGATTGAGAAGTCAGTTCGTAAAATTTTTCTTTTAAGTAATCAGGATAATGTTTAATGAGGTCTATTCGATAATACCAGCCCGTAGTAAACTGTACTTGCACTTCATAAAACCCGAAAGTGATGTGACTGAACTCACATTCAACGCGCCATTTTCCCCCTTCTTTTTTGATTGCTGGTGCATAATAACATTCTGTCTCCCATTTTTTTACTTTATCAATGATAGTGATTTGCTCCACACCCTGTCTATCAGAAGGTAATTCGATGCAAAGCCGCTGAAAGTGAATGTTCTGAAAAACCGAAATCTGATTTCGGCTTAAAATGCCCACAGGCACGTTGGCGGGAGCTTCTGCATCTGGATACTGTAGGCTTCGGGTCGTCGTTTTGGTTAGTTGAATCACACCTTTTCCAGGGGGAATGTTTTCGGGAAAAGGAGGGCAAAGTAAGGCGTTTTTTTCAGGTAAAATGGTGGGTACTCCATCGCCTCGGTCGGGCAGTAAATAGCCATTGGTGTCATATTCCCAATCGGCAATTTCTTGCCTTTTTTCGTTGGTAGCTTTGCTGATTTGGGCGTGGCTATATAGCTGGCTTTCAAGCTCAAAGAGTGTACCGTCAGGAAAACTACCGAAGTCTTTGATAAAGAATAATTGATAGTTTTTGTTGTTCATGGTTTTTGACTTCCTACTTAAAGACTGATTGTCAAAAGTACCCTGATTTACCCCTTGTAATACTCAAAAATTATTTTTCGGCACTAATTGAGAAAGCATTCTGTTTTCAAACAGTCAATAAAAGAATTTGGTCTGACCCGTTAGAATCGAGATAAGCGTATTCATTTTACAGGTCAGACCACTTATACCACTTATAGAAAGCATTCTGTTTTCAAACAGTCAATAAAAGAATTTGGTCTGACCCGTTAGAATTGAGATGCGTATATTCATTTTACAGGTCAGACCTACGGTCAGACCACTTATACCACTTATAGAAAGCATTCTGTTTTCAAACAGTCAATAAAAGAATTTGGTCTGACCCGTTAGAATTGAGATGCGTATATTCATTTTACAGGTCAGACCGATGGTCAGACCACCTATATTTTCAAATTAGTTAATTTACAAGATGCCCCCAAAGAATAAACAACCCCAACCCACGCTTAAAGACCGTTTCCAAGCACTCCAATATTTACCCCCTTTTTTTAAAGAAATTTGGCATACCCAACCGTGGATGACTGCGGGCAATATTGGCTTGCGATTGATTCGCTCGGCGATTCCCTTTCTGACGCTGTACGTGGGGAAGTTGATTATTGACGAAGTTGTACAACTCATTAATAATAAGTCTATTGACACCCAACATTTGATTTTGTTGATTGCTGTTGAATTGGCATTGGCGTTAGGGGCAGATCTCCTCAATCGTGCTACTTCGCTCCTCGATGCGCTCTTGGGAGATTTGCACGCCAATCGTTCGTCTATTCAAATCATGCAGCATGCCGCCACGCTCGACTTGGCGCAGTATGAAGAGCCTGTTTTTTACGACAAACTCGAACGTGCTCGTCAACAAACTGTTGGGCGAACGGCGTTGTTGTCGCAGACATTGGCCCAGGTACAAGATTTGATTACGATTGGTTTTTTGGGGGCAGGTCTGGCTTTGTTCAGTCCGTGGCTGATTTTGATTTTGGTCATTACTATTATTCCTGCGTTTTTGGGAGAATTTTATTTCAATGCTGAAAGTTATGCGTTGTCGTACCAATGGACTCCCCAACGCCGCGAACTGGATTATCTTCGATACGTTGGGGCCAGTAACGTAAACGCTAAAGAAGTCAAGCTTTTCAACCTATCGGGATTTTTGACCGAGCGTTTTCGGGAAGTGTCGGCAGCCTACTATCAACAGAACAAAAAACTGGCTATTCGTCGAGCAAGTTGGGGGGCGTTATTGGCGGCGATTGGCACAGCGGGGTATTACGGTGCTTATGCTTTTATTGGTTTAGAAACTGTGAAGGGCACAATCACCATTGGTAGTTTGACATTTCTGGCGGGGTCGTTTCGGCAGTTAAAGTCTTCATTAGAAGGCATTCTCAACCGTTTTACGAGTATTTCGCAAGGAGCTTTGTACCTCAAAGATTTTTTTCAGTTTTTTGAACTCAAACCCGAAGTAGCCTCCCCTCTCCAGCCGCTTCCTTTCCCAACTACCATCCAACAAGGTTTTGTTTTTGAAAACGTAGGTTTTCGTTATCCTAATTCTGAAAAATGGGTATTTCAAAATCTAAATTTTACGCTAAAAGCAGGAGAGAAATTGGCCATTGTAGGCGAAAATGGAGCAGGAAAAACAACACTCGTTAAACTCCTGACACGCCTCTACGACCCTACCGAAGGACGAATTTTGCTCGATGGCCACGACCTGCGCGAATACGATTTGGCCGAATTACAACACCATATTGGGGTGATTTTTCAAGACTATATCCGCCTGATGATGACGGCTCAAGCCAATATTGCCGTAGGTGACATTAACGAAATCAATAACCTTGACCGCATTGCTACCGCAACTGAACGCAGTTTGGCTGCTACGTTGATTCAACGTTTCCCCGAAGGACTAAAGCAAGTACTGGGTCGGCATTTTAGCGGTGGTACCGAGCTTTCGGGTGGGGAATGGCAAAAAATTGCGTTGGCTCGTGCATACATGCGCGATTCCGAATTACTGATTTTGGACGAACCTACTGCCGCTCTCGACGCCCGCGCCGAATACGAAGTTTTCCAGCGTTTTGCCGAATTGACAAAAGGTAAAATGGCCTTGCTTATCTCTCACCGTTTCTCCACCGTTCGCATGGCTGACCGAATTATCGTAATTGAAAATGGACACCTTATTGAATCGGGTAGCCACGAAGCACTTATGGCACAGCAAGGCCGCTATGCCGAATTGTTTCAGTTGCAGGCAAGAGGCTATGTTTAGGAGGGTTGGTTTTGCGTTTTCAGAAAAGCTTTATATCTTTGAAAAGATAACGCTTTTGATAAATGAAAGCATTTTTACTCGCAACGTTTCTTGGAATAATTGGACTCACTCATCACTTGTGGGGGCAAACGCAGGACACTACTTTGCTGCACAACCGTATTTTTCGGTTGGACGAAGTGGTTATTTCTGCTTCTCGTTTACAGGAAAGCGCACTAAAGTCACCAGTGAGTATTGAGAAAAACACGTTTCTTGATTTTCGTCGCTCGGCGCAACCTTCTTTTTTTGATGCCCTTGAAAACGTCAAAGGTGTTCATCTGATTGTGCCAAGTTTGGGATTTAAAGTGCTTAATACCAGAGGCTTTGCCAATACAACCAACGTACGTTTTGCTCAATTGATTGACGGGATTGACAATCAGTCTCCGCACATTGGCGCACCCGTAGGCAATGCTCTGGGGCCGAGCGATTTGGATATTTTGAGTGTAGAAATCGTTCCCGGTACTGCTTCTGCCCTGTATGGTATGAACGCCATTAATGGCTTGGCCAATTTCCAAACCAAAAGCCCATTTGAATATACAGGACTAAGCTTTCAGCAAAAAACGGGCGTTAATCATTTGAATGGCAAAGGCGTAACGGCCAAATTATTTAACGAAAGTAGTTTGCGCTACGCTCACGCGTGGAACGACCGCTGGGCACTGAAAATCAACGGAACTTTCACCAAAGGCTATGATTGGCAAGCCACTGACCTCACCGATATTAGCCCCAACATCAACGCTTCGGCAGGACTGACGGGTGCAGATAATCCCGCTTTCGACCCCGTCAGTAGTTACGGAAACGAATCAGCTAATCGCCGTACATTGACCCTTAATGGACGCACTATTGTAGTAGCTCGCACAGGTTACCTCGAAACAGATGTCGTAGATTATCATTTTCAGAATCTGAAGGGCGACGCGGCTATTCATTTTCGCCCAACTAAAGCCATTGAACTGAGTTATACCTACCGCGTTGCATATCTCAACAATGTCTATCAACGCTCCAATCGGTTTCAGTTGGCAAACTATTTACTGCAACAACACGCCTTACAACTGCGGGGAAGGGCGTTTCAGATTCGGGCTTACGTAACTTCCGAAAACACGGGGCAGTCGTATAACCTACGCTCTATGGCAGAAAATATAGACCGAACGTACAAGTCAGACAATCAATGGTTTACTGATTTTCAAACGCGTTTTAGGCAAGTTCAAAACTCATCTTCCTTGGCCGATGCGTTGCGTGAGTCACGTACTTTTGCCGATGCGGGTCGCCCTCAGCCAGGGACAGAGGCTTTTAAAAATAGTTTAGCTCGTTTGCAAGACATCAACAACTGGGATATAGGCGCCGCTTTGCGCGTCAAAGCTAATCTATATCATGCCGAGGGGCAATGGAATTTGACGGAAGAATGGCTCCAACCTTGGCGTAAACAAACGGGAATTGAAATTTTGGCAGGATTTGACCACCGCACCTATGCCATTGTACCCGACGGAAATTATTTCATCAACCCCGTGAGCGATACACATAATTTGACCTATGGAAAAACGGGTGGATTTTTGCAGGCAACGAAAGTATTCTTCGGTGAAAAGCTCAAACTCGGGGCTACCCTCCGCGCCGACAAAGCTGATTATTTTGATCTTAAACTCAATCCGCGTTTTACAGCGGTTTACTCGCCTTTTGAAAACCACCATTTTCGGGCATCTTATCAAAGTGGCTATCGTTTTCCAAGTATTTTTGAGGGCTTCTCCAACATCAATAGTGGGGGTGTCAAACGCGTGGGAGGTTTGCCTGTGATGTCGCAGGGGATTTTTGAAAATTCTTACCTTCGTACTTCGATTGATGCGTTTCAAGAGGCAGTCAATACAGGGGTGAATAAGCTGGGCGTTGGCAAACGCGACAGTTTGGCGAAAGCTAATTTAGGACTTTTGCAACCTAATACTTATACATACCTCCGTCCTGAGTTTATCCGCTCGATAGAAGTGGGTTATAAAGGGCTGTTTTTTCAAAAACGCCTTTTTGTGGATATTGATTTTTATTACAATCGCTATCAAGATTTTATGACTCAGGTGGAGGCCAATATCCCCAACGTGTCCAGCCCAGATTCTTTGGGATACATCATGCTCGACCGTACTAAGCAGCAGCGGTATCGCCTCTGGACCAACTCTAAAACCATTGTTCACAACTACGGTACAAGCCTTGGCCTTCGGTACCGATTGCCGCAGGGTTGGTTTTTTGCCGCCAATGCTACTTATACTCAACTCGACCGCAAAGAGACCAACGACGGCTTGGAAGATGGGTTTAATACGCCTAAATGGATGACTAATTTTTCCGTCAGCCACGCCAATTTGTTCAAGAATGTAGGTTTTGGTCTGAGCTTTAAGCACCAAAGTCAATTCTACTACCAATCGTTTTTGGTCAACGGTAACGTACCCGCCATCAACGTTTTCGACGGGCAAATCACCTATACTTTACCTAAACAAAAATTGGATTTTAAACTGGGTGGTACCAACCTCCTGAATCGCTACTACTATTCTATTCTCGGTGGCCCGCAGATTGGCGGTTTTTATTACTTGACCCTGACGTATAGGTAAAGCTCGACTACTATATCAATGAGAAATCTCATCTCTACATCGGTGATAAGTACATCAGTTAGGAGTAAGAATCAATCTGCCATCTACATCTTTTAGCTCATATTTAATTATCCGAGTCCCTCCCGTAGGCTTGGCATTGGCATCTCCCGCACGATAAATGGGAAATTGACGCAGTAGATAATCGTTCTCTGTTCTAAACATATCGTGCCCCATGTATCCTTCTGATAAAGTTGGATTTAGAGGTATCATGTGAATTTTGTCAAAAGAGTTTGGAAAAAATTGGTATCCATAAACTTTACCAAATGAGCCACTTCCGTACGTACAAGAATACACATAAATCTCAGGTGCATCATTTTGGTCTAAGTCGGCCGTTTCAGCATTTACCACCCAGCCATCCGTTTTTTGACGAATGGTTATCAAAAACTGATTATTTCGGCTCACTCGTATCACCAGTTCCCGTACTGCCCCCGATTCGCTGGTACTGATTTCAAATTGATGTTTCTTAAAAATAAGTGTTTTTTCAAATCGTTCGGCATTGATTTCGTCGTGCGTAGGTGGACGCAACGACGCCACCATTGTTAAAATAACAAGGCTACTTAGTAGTGCTATTTTCCAAAAATGAATCAAATTTTCAGCGATACTTGGCCACAAACCAAGCTATTTTACATTCCCAATTAACTCTCTATTGAATCACCAGCAAAAAAACGGCCAAAAGTCTCATTGATCGTGAATTACAACGATTTTAGCCTAAGAATTAACGTTTTTTCGCTTAATGCTACTTAAATTGGGGAAGGAGTAGATATTTTCGAGGGTATCTCAAGATAAGAGTTTATCGCTGAGTGGCCGATAGGACTCCTCAATGTAAAATGTGTCATCGTAATGCCGATCGGCCAAAATCATCACTACGGCCTTTTCTGAGAAGTTGTGCATCACACGCCAATCCGTAGGGTCTAATAAAAGTACCTGATGAGGTGAACTGAGTTGATAGAAGAAATCTTCTTCGGGAGATTGTATATACACATCTACTGTTCCTGCCAAACATACCATAGCCATTCGGCATAGGCGATGCCGATGAAAGCCCCGGGCTTTATTTTCGGGTACATTATAGAGGTAAAAAACGCGCTTAATCTCACTCTTCCAGAAATCACTTACCCATTGTAGCTCGTTGGTATCATCTTTAATAATCAGTTGAGGCATGTTAGTTGTACAAAAACAAGGGCTTTGCACCCTTGTTTTTGGGTCTCTGATAGGGTAAAATAACTACTTGATTCGTCTCAATAATGTGTTTTCGTTTTTGTCAATTTTAATGGTGTTTAATCCATCACTTTTTCAAGCTCCACGCCTTTATCCCGCATCAGTCTGAATTCCCTAAAACGACGTACTGTTGCCAA
>JBGAUP010000150.1:0-14256 GCA_044228585.1 Runella sp.
TTCATCGAAATAACGCTCAAAACGTGGGGCGATTCGATTCTGTTTTCGATTAAAAACTCACACGGAACTTCCCCAGAAACGACAGAGCGAGGTTCAGAAAAAAACAGCGGATTTGGACTGACAAGCGTAAAAAAACGACTTGATTTACTGTATCCCAACGAGCATGAGTTGAAAATTGAGGAGAAAGAGGGTTTTTATCAAATCATGCTACGGCTGAAAATGAAGTAAGAAATATGAGAGATGAGTTAGGAGAGATGAGTAATTTTCGATTACTTACTTTCTACCTCCTAAATGAACCATTACTTATGCCCCAGATGAATTGCCTCATTGTTGATGACGAGCCCATTGCCCGCGAAATCATTAAAACGTACTGTGCTCATTTACCTTTTTTAGAGGTGGTTGCATCGTGCGGCAATGCCCTCGAAGCCAAAACACTATTCCAAACCCAACAAATTGACCTCCTGTTTTTAGACATAAATATGCCCGTATTAAATGGCATTTCATTTTTAAAAACCTTAAAAAACCCACCTCAAGTCATCTTTACGACGGCCTACAAAGAATACGCCGTTGATGCGTTTGATTTGGCCGCCTGCGATTATTTGCTCAAACCTTTTTCGCTCGAACGTTTTATTGTGGCGGTGGATAAGGCATTGGAGAAAAGCCCCCTCCCCCCCAATGGGGGAATTACAGATTCAAACAAAACAGAAAATTATTTATTTCTGAAATTTGACGGAAAAATCTATAAAATCATGCACGAAGATTTGTTGTATGCCGAAGCACAGGGCAATTACACCAAAATTGTAACAACCCAACATACGCTTCTTCCGAGTATGACTTTTTCGAGTTTGGAAGAGTTACTTTCATCAAGTCATTTTTTACGGATTCATCGTTCGTTTTTGATCAATAAGTCCAAAATCTCTCACATTGAAGGCAATCGGGTGTTTATCCAACACTATGAAGTCCCCATCGGCAGCAGTTACCGAGACGCTTTTTTGAAAAGTTTGGGTGTGTAAAGAAGAGAAATTATGGCTTTACCGAGATAGAGTAAATGGAAACTCTACCCTTCTCGATGAAAAAGGAGCATTTTATTACTCCTTCAAGGAAACATATAATTTTTCCATATTTTAGTTTACTTTTTGGCATAATTTTCTTTTTTTTACGTAGAACCTGACAAAATTAGTCTCAAAACTGGTTATCTATGTCTATAGAAGTAGCGATTTCTCACAAAACTAAATACATCTTTGATCGAAGTGTAAGTCTATCGCCTCACATTTTTCGATTGCGACCTGCTCCTCACTCTCGGACACCCATCGAGGGATATTCCTTTAAACTATCCCCCAAAAACCATTTTATTAATTGGCAACAAGACCCTTTTGGCAACTACCAAGCAAGGGTCGTTTTTCCCGAAAAAACCACCGAACTCAGCATCGAGGTAGAGGTCATTGCCCGAATGCAGGTCATCAATCCTTTTGATTTTTTTGTGGAAGAATCTGCCGAAAAATTCCCCTTTCAATACGATGCACAACTACAAAAAGAATTAGTGCCTTATTTGGAAGCACGGGAAGCGGGTCCTAAGCTAATGGCATGGATTGAGCAGAATAAAATTACGCAAGGCATTAACACCGTTGATTACTTAGTGCATCTTAATCAACGTCTTTTCAGCGACATATTCTATAATGTACGCATGGAACCTGGCGTACAAACTTGCGAAGAAACGCTTACCTCACTAAGCGGTTCCTGCCGCGATTCGGCCTGGTTGTTGGTTCAGGTTTTACGGCACTTGGGCATTGCGTCACGGTTTGTATCAGGCTATTTGGTTCAGTTGACTCCCGACGTTAAATCGTTAGATGGCCCCTCTGGGCCAGAAGCTGACTTCACCGACCTACACGCTTGGGCAGAAGCCTACGTACCTGGCGCAGGTTGGATTGGGCTTGATCCTACTTCTGGGCTTTTTGCCAGTGAAGGGCACATTCCTCTCTGCTGCACGCCCGACTACGCCAGCGCAGCCCCCGTAACGGGAACAACGGATATTTGTGAAGTATCTTTCGAGTTCGACAACCACGTTTATCGCATTCATGAAGACCCACGTGTAACCAAGCCCTATTCAGAAGAACAATGGGCAACTATCATGCAAGTAGGGCATGACGTGGAAAAAGACCTCCAAGAAGGCGATGTGCGCCTTACGATGGGTGGCGAGCCTACTTTTGTTTCGATAGACGATTTTGAGTCGCCCGAATGGAATTCTGCCGCCGATGGACCGCACAAGCGCAAGTTGGCTTATGACCTTTCCCTTCGACTCAAAAACCGCTTCGCGCACGGTGGTTTGTTGCATTTCGGACAAGGAAAATGGTACCCTGGTGAGTTGTTCCCGCGTTGGCAATACGCCCTTTACTGGCGCAAAGATGGGCTTCCAATTTGGAAGAACGATGATTTAGTAGCAAAAGAAAACGCTACTTTCTTTACTTTTCAAGATGCCGAAACTTTCGCCACCGAGCTCACCAAATACTTGGGAATCAACCCCAATAATATTACACCTGCCTACGAAGACCCTATTTACTGGGCACTGGAAGAAGGAAAACTACCCGTCAATATAGACCCATTGGCCGTCAACTTAAAAGATTCGGTTCAGCGGCAAACATTAGCAAAATTACTGGAAAGAGGTTTAAACAATCCTTCGGGATTCGTCTTACCCCTCAAATGGAATTATGCTACCCAAACGTGGACAAGTTGTGTGTGGCAATTTAGGCGAACCCACTGTTACTTGATTCCTGGCAATTCGCCCATTGGTTTACGTCTGCCTTTAGAATCTTTGCCAATCATGTCTAAAAACAGACGAGAAGAGCCTGTTGAAAGGAGTCCTTTTGAAGATTTAATACCACTGGGAGAATTTCAGTCAACCGTTGCCAACAGATACGGCACCATTGCTCCTACCTACCAATCTCCCATCAAAACAAAGTCCGTTTCTGATGAAGAGAAGAAACAAGAAGACGAAAAACCCTTACTTTTTGAGGTCGAAACGTTTGCAACGGCTTTGTCTGTCGAGGAAAGAGACGGCATCATTTACGTGTTTTTACCCCCTACCGATTACTTAGAACACTACCTGGATCTGATTGCCTCTATTGAAGCAACCGCCGAGAAACTGCAAATGCCCGTGCGAATCGAGGGCTACACGCCACCGTCCGATTATCGCATCCAAAAACTCATGGTCACGCCCGACCCTGGTGTGATTGAGGTCAATGTGCATCCTGCCAGCAGTTGGCAAGAATTGGTGGACAATACCAGTGCTTTGTACGAAGAAGCCTTTTTTGCCCGCCTCGGCACCGACAAATTCATGGTGGATGGTCGTCATACAGGTACGGGCGGAGGCAATCACGTGACCATTGGGGGAGCAAAACCTGCTGATAGTCCCGTGCTTCGACGCCCCGACTTGCTCCGTAGTTTGGTAACGTACTGGCAGCATCACCCTGCGCTAAGTTATTTGTTCGCGGGGCCTTTTATTGGTCCTACCAGCCAAGCTCCTCGTATTGACGAAGGCCGCGACGAACGCCTGTATGAGGTCGAGATAGCCTTTGACCAAATTCCTGAAAACGAAGAAGTTCCGTTTTGGATGGTGGACCGCATCTTCCGAAACCTTCTGGTGGACATTACGGGCAATACCCACCGCACCGAGTTCTGCATTGATAAACTCTATTCGCCTGATTCATCCACGGGGCGCTTGGGGATTTTGGAATTTAGGGCTTTTGACATGCCTCCCCACAAGCACATGAATCTGGTGCAAACTTTACTCGTCAGGGCATTGATTGCGAAGTTTTGGAAACAACCCTACAAGAAAAAACTTATCCGTTGGGGCACAGAGCTACACGATAGGTTCTTGTTGCCACACTTCGTTTATTTGGACATGGTGGACATCGTAAACGACCTCAAAGAAGCTGGTTATCATTTCGATATTTCTTGGTTTGACCCCTTCTTTGAGTTTCGTTTCCCACATTATGGAAGCATTACGGTTGACAATATTCAGATGGAATTACGTTTGGGCATTGAGCCGTGGCACGTATTGGGAGAAGAGCTATCTAACTCAGGTACAGCCCGTTTTGTGGACTCCTCTTTGGAAAGACTCCAAGTAAAAGTTAGTGGATTTATCCATGACCGACACATTTTGGTTTGTAACGGTTGCCGCGTGCCGTTGCGTAGTACCAGCGTCAAAGGAGAATATGTTGCAGGCATTCGCTACAAAGCTTGGAATCCGCCTTCGGCCTTACATCCTACCATCGGTGTTGATGCACCTCTCGTATTAGACATCATAGACACTTGGAACAATCGAGTAGTAGGCGGGTGTACCTATTTTGTATCACATCCTGGTGGCAGAAGCTTCGATACGTATCCTATCAATAGCTACGAGGCCGAATCCCGCAAAATCAGTCGTTTCTGGGATTTTGGACATACCCCTTCGGCAAATTTAGAGGCTACCTCCCCCGTTCAGTTTACCTCATCAGTGTCGAGATTTGTGGCCGAAAACAAAAAGTCACTCAAAATAGACACCCCTATTGAATTAATCAACCCCGAATATCCTAACACCTTGGATTTAAGACGGTTTTGGAAAGCTAAATAAGTCAAATTCGTTACTCTCGCCAGTCAAACACAGGGTTTGATTGGCGAGAGTAACGATAAAATTTGGTTAAATAGGGGTATTTAGCAAAGGGTTCCTAACTTTATAAGGCGTTTATATCTTCTATTTCCAAACCCTTCTTTCAATGCTTACCGCTACTTCCAGCAACTTACTCCAAGCTTATCAACAAGAAATCAGTTCGTACGACGAAACCATTGGAGCAAACGGGCTTATAAAACCACACTGGCAAACGTTATTTGCTTCACTCGAAAAGTTGGGAATTCAGGAGCTGGAAGTACGCAACCAAGAAATTATCAATCGCTTGCGGGAAAATGGCGTTACCTACAACGTGTATGGAAGTTCCGACGGCCTAAATCGCCCGTGGCAGTTAGACCCCATTCCTTTTTTGATAGAGCAGCAGGAATGGCAGCACATCACCAAGGGGCTGAAACAACGCGCCTTGGTACTCGACTTGATTTTGAAAGATATTTATGGGCCTCAGCGGCTCGTCAAAGACGCAATTCTTCCTCCAGAATTAGTTTTTGACAATACTGGTTTTTGTAGAGCTTGTTTTGACATAAAATTACCTTCCCAAAATCAGCTTATTTTGTATGCTGCCGATATGGCTCGTGGACCCGATGGGCGAATGTGGCTGATGGACAACCGTACGCAGGCTCCTTCGGGTTCGGGTTATACCCTCGAAAACCGAAGGATTATGAGTAAACTTCTCCCCGAACTCACCGAGGGAATGTTTGTGGGGAGACTTTCCCCTTTTTTCACCAATCTTCATCAAACGGTAACAAAACTTGCCACATCCGACAAGGAAAATCCCAATATCGTTTACCTAACACCTGGCTCCAACAACGAAACCTATTTTGAACACGCCTATTTGGCGTCTTACTTGGGCTATACGTTAGCCCAAGGAGACGATCTTTTGGTACGAAATGGGTACGTATGGCTTAAATCTATTGATGGCTTGGAAAAAGTAGATGTGATTATCCGACGAGTAGATGACGAATGGTGTGATCCCCTCGAACTCCGCGAAAGCTCTCGTTTGGGCGTTCCTGGGCTATTACACGCCATACGCTCTGGCAAAGTATCGGTTATTAATCCCCCTGGAGTTAGTGTTTTAGAAAACAGTGCATTATTGGCATTTATGCACGCCAGTTGCCGCTACTTGCTGGGAGAAGAGCTTATTATGCCTTCCATTGCCACGTGGTGGTGTGGGCAAAAAAAAGAGCTAACTTTCGTGTTGGAAAACCTTCACAAACTTATCATTAAGAAAGCCAATCGCAAGCAAAAATTTAGGTCGGTCTATGGACGAGAGTTAAGTAAGGAGCAATTGGATGAATTAAGACAAGCCATTTTGCAAAATCCCCACGAATACGTAGCACAAGAAGAGGTCAGTCTTTCTACTACCCCTTCGTTAATTGACGGCAAATTAGAACCCCGTTTAGCCTCTCTTCGAGCGTTTTTGGTCTCCGACGGCAACGACTACTACATGATGCAAGGGGGGCTTACTCGTAGCTCTGCCGAAAAAGACCGTTATGTGATTTCGAACCAATACGGCGGCATTTCAAAAGATACTTGGATTGTATCCGATACCCTTACCGAAGCCCGAGAAACAAAGGCCATCAGAACGAAGCCAGCCGTTACTCACCACAGTTCATTGCCGAGTCGAAGTGCGGAGAATCTTTTTTGGGTAGGACGCTACTGTGAACGTACCATGGGAGTTACGAAGTTCCTCAAAATTGTCATCAATGCCCTCAACGAAAACGTTGATTTTAGAGGCTCGTTCAAATCAGAATACATTGAGGTGTTATTGAAATCCACCACCCATCTGACCCTCACCTATCCTGGATTTATGGATGAAAAAAACGAGGTCATCCGAGAAAACCCTTATCAAGAAATCGGCCTATTGCTCTCTGATTCTCAAACATTAGGAACAGTCGCTTCTAACGTCGGGGCTTTTTTACATAGTGTGCTTTCAGTAAGCGATAAGTGGAATCACGATACGCGACGCGTCATTAATTTGGTAGAAAATAGTCTAAAAAAAATCCAAAGTATAGATTCCAGCAATCCCAACAACATTCAAAAAGTACTGGACAAGCTCCACGTTCGTCTTTTTACCTTCTTCGGTGTTCTTTCCGAAACCATGCCCCGCGATAGTGGTTTTTTCTTGCTGGAAGCGGGTAAACTCATCGAACGAATTTTGTCAAAAATAAGCATTCTTCGTTCGTTTTTCAGCTTTAAAACTGAGGAAAACGTTGAAAATGAACTCATTGAAGCGGTATTAACTAACCATTATGCCTTGGTTCATTACCGACAATTATACAAGACAAGTTTTAGCCTTGAAAGTATGCTTGATATGGTTCTTTTGGACAAAAACCTGCCCTATTCGCTTGTCTATCAATTAGATGCTCTGACTGGGTGTTTGGCTCAATTGCCAAAGGTAGAGCGTTCTGAACGCTTAAATCAAGCCGAAAAATCGGTATTAGCCGCCTCGACTAAAATCAAACTTGCCAATATTTCAAAACTAACTATCAGTAAATCAAACGTTTCGTTTCGCCGAGATTTAGACCGATTGCTGGCAGACGTAGCCGAACTAATTTCGTCAGTCACGGTGAGTTTGACCCACGCTTATTTTGCCCATACCGTCATTCAACACGTACTGATGGAAAAACCCGAAAATAGCGATACCCATGAGATATAAACTGACTCATCGAACCAAATACAGCTATTTCGAGCCTGTAAACACTTACCACAGTTTGGTTTGCTTGCAGCCACGTACACTGCCAGGGCAAATTTGCCACGTATTTTCACTTGACATCAATCCCACTCCCGTTGAACTGGTAGCACGAACCGATTTTTTTGGCAATACCATCCATTATTTTTCCATTGACATTTCCCACCGAGAACTCATCGTCGCCGCCCACAGTGAGGTAGAAAGTTTTCCCAAAGAAATTGCGCCCCATACACTCTCCCTATCTTGTCCAGAAGCCCACAATTATATCTGGAATACTCGTTCAATAAAAATAGAATTGTTGCAATACCTTTTACCCAGTCCATTTATTCAGTGGGACGACGAAATCAAAGATTTTGCCAAAAGCTGTTTTTCCGACACACTGCCATTGTACGACTGTGTAAAAAAACTTTGCCATAAAATTTTTACGGAATTCGACTTTGTTTCTAACGTCACCAGTGTTCATACTACCCTCAACACCGTTTTGAAAGAACGCAAAGGAGTCTGTCAAGATTTTTCTCATTTAGCCATTGCTTGCTTACGAAGCCTCGGATTTCCCGCACGTTACGTCAGCGGATATATCGAAACACTTCCTCCCCCTGGCAAAAAAAAATTACAGGGGTCAGATGCTTCACATGCTTGGATTTCGGCTTATATTCCCTCGATGGGCTGGTGTGAATTTGACCCTACTAACAATCTGGTACCCCAAGAACAACACATTATTACGGCTTACGGCAGAGATTACGGGGATATTTCTCCGTTAAAAGGCATTATTTTTAGTTCAGGCAAACATACACTTTCGGTAGCGGTAGATGTAATTCCACAGCTTCCTTGAAGAAATAATACCACAAGATAAAGCCATTTACTCAAGCAATCGCCAACAAATATGCTCACTTCTTAGCCTACATTTTTTGATTTATTCCAATAACCCTATCTTTGACGCCGAAACTCATTTAGTATTCAGTCATGCAGGAATTTTTGGAGAAATTGAGCACGGTTTGGAAAAAGGCAACAGCTCCTTTAAGAAAAACAACTCATTGGTTATCAATTCTTTTATACAAATTACTCGGCAAAGTACTGGGCGAACAACGGCTTCGTAGCTGGGTTGGAACGTATGACCATTACAAAGAATTGTTTTGGCAGAAATACTACGAACGCGTTGATATCCATTCTCCTTATTATCGCCCCGTTGTTACGACATGGAAAGCGTTATTGTACGGAATAGGTGGATTTGCCTTTTATATTTTTTGCGTCGAAACCAATTTTTTATGGCTATGCGGAAGCATGCCAAGTGTAGAAGACCTCCAAAATCCCAAAGTAGCCCAAGCCTCTGAAATTTATTCTGCCGACGGGCAGCTGATTGGAAAACTTTATACCGAAAACCGTACACCCGTAGATTTTGATAGCCTTTCGCCTCACCTCATCAAGGCATTGATAGCTACGGAAGATGTCCGATTTTATGAACACTCAGGCATTGACTCACGCGCATTGATGGGAGTAGCCGTCGGAATTTTGCAAGGCGGAGAGCGCGGCGGCGGAAGCACCATTACGCAGCAATTGGCCAAAAAGTTGTTTCGTACGCGAAGAAAATCAGCTCGTGGCCTTTTGGGAAATATCCCGTTGGTACGAACACTCGTTTATAAAACAAAAGAATGGCTCACGGCCATTCGTTTGGAGCGAAACTTTTCAAAAGAGGAAATCCTGACGATGTACTTTAACACCGTGGATTACGCCAACAATACCTATGGCATCAAAACTGCTGCAAGGTATTACTTTAACAAGTCCTCTTTCGACCTAAACGTCCAAGAAGCCGCTGTGCTGGTAGGACTACAAAAAGGAACGACCCTTTTTAACCCCGTTAAAAACTACGACCGCTCGGTGACGCGCCGCAATACCGTCATGTCACAGATGGTCAAATATGGTTATCTGAAACAATCGGCAGCTGATTCACTCGGGAAATTACCCATCGAACTCCACCTTACGCCCGAACGCTTCAACGACGAAGACAATGAATACGCTATTTACCAGTATTTCAACGGAAGTGTAGAAGAGTTTATGGAAAAATGGGGGGAAGAAAATGACTATGACCCTTACACTGACGGTTTTAAAATCTATACGACCATAGATTCTCGAATGCAAAAACACGCCGTGGCCGCTACCACCGAGCGGATGAAAATGCTTCAGCAGACCTTTGAAAATCACTGGATGAACCAAAACCCCTGGCGCGACGAAAAAGGAGTGGAAATCCCGAACTTCCTCACGGATGTAGCCAAACGCACCGACCGCTACAAAGCCCTCTCCAAACAGTTTGCCAAGTTGGATTCGGCTGTTCGTCAAGATTCGATTTGGTACTACATGAACAAAAAAGATACCATGACGATTTACGACTGGAAAACGGGTCGGGAGAAAAAAGTCATCATGAGTTCGATAGATTCGCTCAATTACTACAAACGCATTCTTCGGGCAGGCATGATGGCCATGGACCCTTACACAGGCCAAGTGAAAGCATGGGTAGGTGGATTGAATTACAAGTTTTTTAAATATGATGCCGTGCAGCAAGGAAAACGCCAACCTGGCTCCACTTTCAAACCTTTCGTTTACTGCGCGGCCATTGATAGCTCGGCCTTCAACATGTCTCCTTGCGATAAAATGAAGGATGAACCCTTTGAAATAGAAGTGAGAGAAAAAGTAAAAGGCCGTGATACTACCCGGATTTGGCGTCCCAAAAATTCTACGGGAGGGTTTACCTACCAAGAATTAACCCTACGACGCGCCTTAGCACGGTCTATCAACTCCGTTACAGCACATTTAACCAGTAAAATTGGAGCTCAGTCGGTTGTTAATTACGCCCATAAATTGGGAATTACTTCTACTTTAAAAGCGGTGGCTTCCATTGGGTTAGGTCCTTTTGACGTATCTCTCTACGATATGGTAACAGCCTATTCGGTATTCCCCAATCACGGACGCCACACCGACCCTGTCATCGTGACACGCATTGAGGATGCCAACGGAAGCGAAATCGAAACGTTTGTTCCTCAAAGTAAACAGGTCATCAGCGAAGAATCCGCATTTTTGATGGTACACATGCTCAAAGGAGGTATCGAAGAACCTGGCGGCACGTCGCAAAACATGTGGACTTTTGGCAGCTTATTCAAAAATGGGTTTGAAATCGGGGGGAAAACAGGAACTACCTCCAATAACTCCGACGGCTGGTTTATGGGCGTCACCAAAGACCTCGTAGTAGGTGCTTGGGTAGGTGGAGACGACCGCAGTATTCACTTCCGCAGTACCAACTTAGGCGAGGGGGCCAAAACAGCCCTGCCACTGGTAGGCCGTTTTCTGGAAAAAGTTTATGATGATGCCAATATTGGTTATGTGCGAGGACCTTTTCCTAAGCCAACTATTACCATTATCAAAAGTTACCGCGATTGTGCGCCGTCTTCACCCATCGAACAGCAGCCCGACTCAACGAGCGTACAAGACTCGCTATTTATGCTTCCTCCTGCTTTTGACGAAGACATTGAAGCTCCCGATGTACCCGTTGATACTATTAATTCGAGGTAAGTCTATTTGTTCAAATATCGCTTTTTGAAGGATAACGGGTTTTCGCCCGTTATTTTTTTGAACGTTCGATTGAAATAAGAAAGGCTTTCAAAACCACAGTCGAAGCACGTTTCGGTCACGTTCTTATCCAGCAGTAGGAGTTTTTTAGCTTGGTTAACGCGGTAATGGTTTAGGAATTCTGTAAAAGTCAAACGCGTCATTTTTTTAAAATAACGACAAAAAGCAGGAATGGTAAAATGACTAAGTTCGGCCACCTCCTCCATCTCAATCTTCCGCTGAAAATTTTCATCTATAAAACCATAGAGACGCTTGAGACGCTCTTGATCTTTTTTAGTATATTGATTTTCAACGGGTTTGTTATGTAAATATTCAACATCCTCGGCCTTCGACAACGTTTGAAGAATACTCAACACTTCCATAAATTGTTCAAAATGAGGCATCAAATACAATTTTTTGAGACGTTGAGCAATGCTCTTTTGGGTTTCTTTCCCAAACCCAATCCCTAACCGAGATTTATCAAAAAGTTGAAAAATACGCGCTAATTCAGGAACCTGCGCCAAAGACTCTCCCAAAAAATCGGGGCGAAAATGAATCACTATTTTCTCATAATCCGTCTTGACACCGTAATCAAAATTAAGATGTGGGATATTTGAACCGATAAAAACCAAGTCGCTACCTTCATAGCGTGAAATATGTTCGCCCACGTGCCGATTCCCCTCTGCTCCTTCGATGTACACCAACTCAAATTCGGGATGAAAATGCCAGAAAAAAAAGTCATTCATCCTTGGATTGACCATTACCTTAAAAGAGGCATCTGCGCCTATTTGTAATTCTTCAAATTGTATTTTCATCACTGTAATTTTCAATAAACCAAGGAGAACCAGATTAAAAACTCATTTCTCTGTGGTTCTTATTCTCTCTGTGGTTATAAATTCTATGACTTTCACTTGAAACAAAATTAAGCTTAAAATAAGGTCTGACGGTACGTCTGACCCGCATCTACCAACCATTTTACACCTTTTGCGAGTCAAACGGGGTCGCCCAGACCTTCGGTCAGACTTTATTAGCAAAGCGAAAGTCCTAAATTCATTGACAACGTTTTTTTTACAAAATAAAAGCTTTTCCCATAAATTAAAATCAATACAGTTCAAATTTTAGCCATTATTGGGGAAGAAATCACCCTTCCCAATCACTTACCTTTGTATCATTATTTCAATTCAAAATAAGACATAAAATGGAAACCCAAACAATGACCCCGACCATGGCCCCCACCATGATTCCCAACCAAAACCATAAAGAAATACCAGGCAATCCCTCCACTGCGACCAGTAGTCACATCAAACTCAGTGATCGCTCCAATGGACAGCCTTTGCGTGTATTAAGCGAGGAAGATTGGGCTTTTTGGATTCATAACGGATATGTAGTTATCAAAAATGCCGTACCCAAAGAGCAAGCGCAGCGTACCGCTGAATTCTTGTGGGAGTTTGAAGAAAAAGACGCCAACAATCCCGAAACTTGGTATGCTCCCCCCCGTGCCGAAATGAAGATGAAAGAATTAACAGGAACGGGAATGGTAGAGGTGTATAATAACCAACACCTTTGGAACAATCGGCAGATGCAACGAGTATATGACGCCTTTGTGGATATTTGGGGCACCGAAAAACTTTGGGTTACCATTGATCGCGCCAATCTCAACTTCCCTATTCGTCCTGGCTTTGAGTACAAGGGCTTTATTCACTGGGATTACGACCCCGAAACCAAACCACAAAACGTACAAGGAGTATTGGCACTTGCCGACCAAACCGACGAAAACATGGGAGGAGCCAGTGTATTCCAGAGCTTTTCCGTACCTATGATACTTGGAAACCTACGCAACCCGACGACTGGCAACCACTTCAAGCCCGACATTACTGGCTTTGAAGATAAATTGGTGCAAAAGTAAAGTTGGAAGCGGGCGATTTACTAATCTTCAACAGCAGCCAGCCACACGGTATTCGTCCCAATTTATCGGGAAATAAAGAACGCATCGCACAACATATCTCGATGATGCCCGCCGAGGAAGACAACGAAGCCATGCGCGAGTGGCGAATCAACCCTGAAAACCGCATCGCTCCCGAAGGATATGCCTTTCCAGGCGACCCGCGCAATTGGGAACAAACCAAGTACGGCGTGGCTGAATTGAACGATTTGGGCAAAAAACTCTTAGGACTCGAAAAGTGGTAAACCCATAATAACCTTTACAAGGTCTCAAAACCTTGTAAAGGTTAAAGAGCCTGATTATTCTACCTTAAACTTTCGCACTCCTACGCCTAGCCCCGTAGTCAGTTATTCCTTCCACCCGAATATTTATTTCCGTTTGCGCATCCGAATTAAAGAAAGTCACTTTGGCTTTTCCCTCTTTATCCGTCTTCACCATTGGCGACCAAAACAAAGTCGGTCGGAAATCGGGGCGGACGTGGTCTGCTTCGGGTTTATCATATTTAGGGGCATAAAATTCCCGAACAGGGTTGTATCCCATTATTTTTGTCACAAGTGTCCCTTCGGGAGCGTCTTTCGACCAGTCATAATTACTTCCTCCTCGTTTTGTTAAGATAGTAATCACGCCTCCCCCTCCCTGGCTGCCATAAATAGCCGCCGCTGCGCCTTTCAATATATCCACGGCTTCCACGTCATTTGGAGGAATAGTCATAATGGCATCTTTGCTCACGGTCATACCATCCAATACAAACAACGGCTCTATCACTCCGCTGAAATTGGCCGCCCCTCGAATCTGCACCGTACGATTTAAGCCACTTCCCGACACTTGCACGCCAGGTACTCGCCCTTGTATCACATCGAAAATAGACAATGCCCCCGTGCCGTATTCATTTCATCGAACTTAATGGTATTGCTGGGAGTGCCATACATCATACGACGCGTATCTTCTTTTTGCGGATTTGGCTTTTTGGCTTTGATGACCACTTCCTTCAAAAGCTGCTCTCTGCTTGCCCTGATTTGACGCTCAATACGCAAATACTCCTCCGTACGTTTTAAATATTCTTCCAACTCATTACATCAAACTCAATAGGATTATGGCAGTATTTTTTGTAAGCGTGACTTTCGCGGGTTCAAAAGGATTCAATGAGATATTTAGACTACGATTTCCTCGTTCCGTAATGGCTTGTACGAGTAAATTTGTGGTATCGCGCAAATCAAGGTCATAAACCAAAAATTCTCCCGTTTCAGCACTTTCTCCCGACAAAACAGCTCGTGAACTATCCTTTTGCACTATCATGTAAGTGAGTTTGACTTTGCCAGGCGTTTTTTTATTGAGGCGGGTTACTTTTCCCGAAAACGAAATACC
>JBGAUP010000151.1:0-15707 GCA_044228585.1 Runella sp.
GGCCGCGCCAAAGCCTACGGTATTAAAATAGAAGAACTTCCAGCTTATTACGCCAAGCGTACATTGTTGAATGAGGCCATTCTCCCCGACGACATCGCCAATGCTTGTTTTGCGTTTGTGGGTGGGCTACTTAGCAAATCTACGGGTAACGTTCTAAACGTAGATGGCGGCGTTGCAATGGCTTTTGTTCGTTAAATACAACATTGTTTTTTCATCATAGGTTAGTTTATAATTGAATCTAACGCCTGAATTCAGGCGTTAGATTTTTACCACAACCAAACTTCCTCTGCTTATTTAGAAGGAATAGGTTGCTTTAAGTTTTTTAAAATTTTACCCATTTTTTCCACTTGTTCTTTGATTTGAGGGCTATTCAGATTAATGTATGGCATTTCTTTTTTGGAAAGATTGGCAGCCAATTTTGCTTGTTTCATCGCTTTTGTGTGATTAAAAAACCAATATAAACTTCTTGACTATCAAACGATTCAAAGTAACCATTTTCTTTGATACCTAAAACATGATAGTAAAGTTCCGTTTCTTTAATAAACTTAGTAATTACTGCACGATAAAGCCTTATTCGACTTGATGTACTACCTGTAAATGCTACTGTGGCAGATGGATGTAGTTCAAAAAATTGCAAAAAAGTACTTACAACAGTTGTTAAAACTACTTTCATATCAGCATTATTACTCACAGAAAGCACATCTATTTCGCCATTTTCAGCCAAATCTCCGAAAATTAATTGATATAAATCCGAATTGTCTTCTGATTGAATGTAGGCAACTGCTTTTATAATTCTTTTTTGATTACTAACGCTTTCAAAAACATACTGCAAGCCGTCTGCTGATGATTGAAGTTTGTAAGTAGGTTTATCCATTAAATAAAGATAATCAAACTACCAATATGCAACTCGAAAAGTATAAAATACAACAATACAACGACGACCAACTAAAAGGGCATGAACGTCGTTTGAACTTTGCCGTTTCGGAAGTTGAAAATGCCGAGGCTATCATTCAAAAACTCGTTGATTTCCAGATAGCTATCCCATCTTGGGCACTTGGTACGGGAGGGACTCGTTTCGGACGTTTCCCAGGCGGGGGTGAACCGCGTAGTTTGGAAGAAAAAATTGAAGATGTAGGGTTACTTCATTCATTAAATCAATCATCAGGTGCGATTTCTTTGCATATACCATGGGATATTCCTAAAGACGCAAAGGCCATCAAGACCCTGGCCGCACAACACGGTTTGAAGTTTGATGCGGTCAATTCTAATACATTCCAAGACCAACCTGACCAAGCACTCACCTATAAGTTTGGTTCGTTACAAAATGTGGACAAAGCCATTCGCAAACAAGCGATTGAGCATAACATTGAAGTAATTAAGCACGGCATAGAACTTGGTTCAGAATCATTGACCGTTTGGCTTTCCGACGGTTCGTGTTTTCCAGGTCAACTCAACTTTCGCAGAGCATACCAAAATACCCTTGAAAGTTTACAGGAAATCTACGCAGCGATGCCCGAAAATTGGAAGATGTTCTTGGAATACAAAGCTTATGAACCCAATTTCTATTCGACAACGGTGGCCGATTGGGGACAGTCGTACTCGTATGTGAAAAAACTTGGAGACCGCGCTTATACACTTGTAGATTTAGGCCACCACCTGCCCAATGCCAACATTGAGCAAATCGTCGCTCTCTTGTTGATGGAAGAAAAACTCGGAGGCTTCCACTTTAACGACTCTAAATACGGTGATGATGATCTTACCGCAGGTGCCATGAAGCCTTACCAATTGTTTCTTATTTTCAACGAATTGGTGGATGGCATGGACGCCCGTGGCATGAACCACGCTACTGACTTGGGTTGGATGATTGATGCTTCGCACAACGTAAAAGATCCGCTGGAGGACCTCTTGCAATCGGTAGAGGGTATTATGATGGCTTACGCACAGGCTTTATCGGTGGATAGAAAAGCCTTGGAAGAAGCTCAAGCCATTAATGATGTGGTACGCTGTCAGGAAATTCTTCAACATGCTTTCCGTACTGATGTGCGGGCTTTGGTAGCTGAAGCGCGTTTGCGTGCAGGAGGGGCTTTAAATCCACTCGGATTGTTCCGTAGCCTAAAAGTACGTGAAAACCTGATTGCCGAAAGAGGACTTAAAACCGTAGCAACTGGATTGTAAGATGAAAACCTCCGTTTGTGCTGTATTGGACATTGGCAAAACCAATAAAAAACTGTTTCTCTTTGACGAAAACTATCGGATTGTCTTAGAAAACTCAGTACAATTTCCTGAAACCACCGACGAAGATGGCGATTCCTGCGAAAACGTATCATTACTGACTGAATGGGTACTTCAGTCAGTACATGACGTTTTAGCGCTGGAAGAGTACGAGGTCAAGGCCATTAATGTTTCGACTTATGGCGCCAGTTTTGTGCATGTTGGCGAAGACGGAAACCCCGTTGCTCCTCTTTACAACTATTTAAAGCCTTATCCTGAAGCCCTCAAGAAGCAATTCTATGATACGTACGGTGGCGAAAGGGAGTTTTCTCGAAAAGCGGCCTCGCCTATCTTAGGAAGTTTAAATTCAGGAATGATTATTTATCGGTTAAAGTATGAAAAGCCTGATGTCTTTGCCCAAATAAAGTATTCACTCCATTTGCCACAATACGTTGCTTTTTTAATTTCGGGACAGTACGGTTCTGATATTACAAGCATTGGCTGTCACACCAATCTTTGGGATTTTGACACCAACAGTTATCACCAATGGGTAATACAAGAAAATGTCGTAGATAAGTTGGCCCCTATTCGTGCCATTGATTCCGTAACGGTCAAATCGTTGAATGGACAGAGCGAGTGATTGGGTAGGTTTGCACGATAGTTCATCGGCTTTGATTCCCTACTTGGTGAGTTTTCAAGAGCCTTTTTGTTTTGATTTCGACAGGCACTTGGTGCATTAGCTTGAATCCGTTCAATCATACGCCTCTCACCGACGAAGAATTGCAGTACGATTGCCTTTGTTTTATGCAGTACAACGGAAAGCCTGTAAAGGCATCAAGGTTGTTTGCAGGATATGAGCATGAACAGCAGACGAAGCGTCTGGCGGCATATTTTGGAAAAGAAAATAATTACTACAAAACTGTGTCGTTCGACATCAATATAATCAACCAACTAAAGGCCGAAAAAAAGAACGACGGGATAGATTTTGAAAGATTATCAAAACCCCCTATGCCTGAGACACTCTTTGGCCATCGTAATTTGGCAGGTTTTGATTCCTATGAACAAGCCTATCATCAGTTGATTTTGGATATTGTTAGTCAGCAAATTGTTTCAACGGGGCTTGTACTGACGGGGTCGAGCGTAAAGCGAATTTTTGTAGATGGCGGTTTTGGCAAAAACCCTATTTACATGAATCTTCTTGCGGCGGCTTTTCCCGAAATGGAAATATTTGCGGCTTCGGTAGCTCAAGCAACATCTTTAGGCGCAGCATTGAGTATTCATCGGCACTGGAATACGAAAACACTCCCGCCAGATTTGATAGACTTGCGCTTTTATAACCCCCATCTTACCCTGACAGATTTGTAAAATGGGGGTCAAAATTATTTTAATGTATCTATCAATAAATAAATATTCAAGCTCACAATTACGGTTGCGATTGCCCAGCTAACGAGTGTGAGCAAGCGGGAGTTGACAAAACGCCCCATCCAGTCGCGTTTGCTGGTAAAAATAATTAGTGGTATAACAGCAAAACTCAACTGGGCTGATAAAACTACTTGGCTGAAAACCAATAGCTCGCTTGAGCCATGTTCGCCGTAGTAAATTGCGACAAACAAAGCTGGGATAATGGCAATGAATCTTGTGATAAGCTGACGTAGCCACTGCTTTAGTTGTATATTTAAAAATCCTTCCATTACAATTTGCCCCGCTAAAGTACCCGTAATAGTAGCGTTTTGACCTGCTGCCAAAAGTGCTACTGCAAAGAGTACACTCGCCCATCTACTACCCAATAAGGGGTCTAAAAGGTGATGAGCATCGGTGATATCAGCGACGTTTTGATTGCCTGAATTGTGAAATGTAGCTGCTGCCAAAATCAAAATAGCCGCGTTGATAAAAAAGGCAATGCCTAAAGAAGCCGTTGAATCAATGGTAGCGTAGTGAATGGCCGAACGACGGCCTTTTTCTGTACGGACATAAGCGCGACTTTGTACAATACTCGAATGGAGGTATAGGTTGTGCGGCATGACTGTTGCACCCAGAATTCCTATCGCGACGTAAAGCATGTCTGGATTAGTCATAACTTGTTTTTGGGGAATAAACCCACCTGCTACGGCTATCCATTCGGGATTAGAGACAATGACTTCGTAGATAAAACACAGCAAAACAACGGCAATTAAGCCTCCCACAATGCTTTCAATAATACGGAAGCCCTTGTTTTGAAAGTACAAAATCAGGAGTACGTCCAAAGTAGTAATCACTACGCCTACTGTCAACGGAATTCCGAAGAGTAAATTAAGTGCAATTGCCGAACCAATTACTTCGGCTAAATCGCAAGCGGCAATCGCTATTTCAGCCAGTATCCATAGACCCATAGAGACGGGTTTAGGGAAATAAGCTTTACATGCCTGTGCTAAATCCATGCCCGTTGCAATGCCAAGTTTGAGCGATAAATGCTGCAACAACATCGCGAATAAATTAGAAATCAAAATCACCGAAAGTAGCGTATAACCAAATCTGGCTCCTCCCGCAATGTCGGTAGCCCAATTGCCTGGATCCATGTAGCCTACTGCTACCATCAGACCAGGTCCAACATAAGCACGCATGTTTCGCCAAAAACTCTTTGTGAGCGGAACTTTAATGGAAGCGTTGACTTCGGAAAGAGAAGGGTTTTCAGAAGGCATCATATCGGGAGGTGAAAAAGTAGAAATCATCGTTGTAATTTGTTTCATGGCTTGTTAATTAATAGACAGCACAAATATAGGTATTTCCAAATATAATTTTTAGATTAGTCTAAATTTTTTATTTGAACTATAAAAAAATTATTTTTGCAAAAACAAAAGTCTGTAACGAAGGCTCAATCAAGGAAAGATACCAAATCACTCCTGACTCCCTGAAAATGCAAACCTTTACCGAAGAAAATTATCTTAAGACCATCTTCTTTCTCTCGATTGATACCGAAGAATGGGTTTCGACCAATGCACTGGCCGACAGCACCAATACCCGCGCAGCGTCGGTTTCAGATATGCTAAAGCGTTTGGCGGAGAAAGGATTAATCAACTATCAGAAGTATCGTGGCGTACGGCTTACCGAGGAAGGTGAACGACTTGCTTTACTTGTGATTCGAAAACACCGACTTTGGGAAGTATTTTTAGCCGAAAAATTACAGTTTGGGTGGGATGAGGTACACGTCATTGCCGAAGAGTTGGAACACATTCGCTCGGAGCGCTTGGTCGAAAAATTAGATGCTTTTTTGGGATACCCTCAATTTGACCCTCACGGCGACCCTATTCCCAATGCTGCTGGTCAAATGCCCGCTTTTCGCTATCGGAAGCTCTCCGAAATTATGGAAGGTAATACGGTGATAATGACAGGTGTATCAGAACACTCCCCCGCTTTTTTGCAACACTTAGACAAATCGGGCTTGATGCTTGGATGTCAAGTGAAAGTACAAGAAATCAATGATTTTGATAAATCAATTAGCATCCTGATTGATAGTCAACGTACATTGTTTGTAAGTTATGAGGTAGCTAAAAACCTTTGGGTACAATAATAGTTGGAATTTTTGGTCACCATTTATTTCTACGCTTTACTCAATCTCAACTGACTGCTTCTTCGTACATTTGCGGTATGGAAGTATTACAAAATGATTTATTGCTGCGTGCTGCACGCGGAGAAAAAACCGAACGCGTTCCCGTGTGGATGATGCGTCAAGCAGGCCGAATATTGGCTGAATACCGCGCTGTGCGCGAAAAAGCAGGTAGTTTTATCCAACTTGCTACTAATCCTGAACTTGCTGCAGAAGTCACCATTCAGCCAGTTGATTTATTAGGCGTAGATGCAGCTATTATATTTTCAGATATTTTGGTTGTGCCAGAAGCCATGGGTCTTCCTTACGAAATGGAAGAAAAGCGCGGTCCAGTGTTTCCAAAAGTGATTAAAACTACGGCTGATATTGATGCGCTTCACGTAGCTGAACCAGAGGCCGATTTAAAATACGTGTTGGACGCGATTAAAATAGTAAAGCGCGAATTGAACGGTCGGGTGCCTTTGATTGGCTTTGCGGGTGCGCCTTTTACCATTTTTTGTTATATGGTGGAAGGGCGTGGCTCTAAGACTTTCTCAATCGCCAAAAAAGCATTGTACGCTGACCCTGAATTTTCGCACAAACTGTTTCAAAAATTACGGACAGTACCATTGCTTATCTAAAGGCTCAGATTGCAGTAGGCGCTAATTTGGTACAAATTTTTGATTCGTGGGCGGGAATTCTCTCTCCAGAACAATACCGTGAGTATTCGTTGCCTTATATCAAACAAATCTGTGATGCTATTTCCGAAGCGCCTGTGACTGTATTTGCCAAAGGCGCATTTTTTGCCCGTCAGGAAATCGGACAGCTCAGCTGTTCAGTAGTAGGTTTAGATTGGAACATGGACGCTGCTGAATCGCGCCTACTAATTCCCAATAAAACGCTGCAAGGCAATCTTGACCCTTGTGTCTTGTACGCTTCCTACGACCAAATTAGCAAAGAGGTGCGCAAAATGATTGAAAGCTTTGGCTCACACCGATACATCGCCAATCTTGGACATGGAGTCTATCCTGATACTGACCCAGATAAAGTGCGTTGTTTTATTGAATCCGTGAAAGAATATTCTACTGTGTCGCCTGCAAAACTCTCGTTTAGATAAGATTAACTTTTTTTAACGATTTTACCACATACTTACATTAGTTTGGAATCGTTTTTGTATTAGTACTATTAACATCCCAAACCCAGTCAGAGCTATGAAAGAGTGTGTGGTCGTGATTCCGACATATAACGAAATAGAAAACATTGAGGCTATTATTCGCAAAGTACTGGGTCTTAATCATCCGTTTGATGTGCTGATTGTAGATGATGGCTCACCCGACGGCACTGCCTTCAAAGTGAAAGACATGCAATTGGAGTTTCCAGAGCGGCTACATTTGTTAGAACGCAAAGGCAAGCAAGGACTGGGTACGGCTTATATACATGGTTTTAAGTGGGCTATCAAAGAAGGCTATCGGTATTTGTTTGAAATGGATGCCGATTTCTCCCACAATCCTGCAGATTTGGAACGTCTCTATCAAGCTTGTGCCGAAGAGGGCAATGACGTAGCCGTGGGTTCGCGTTATATCAAAGGAGTGAATGTAGTCAATTGGCCCATGGGGCGCGTATTGATGTCCTACTTTGCGGGAGTTTATGTACGCTTTGTGACGGGAATGCAAATCATGGATCCTACAGCGGGTTTTATTTGCTATAAACGGGAGGTTTTACAAGGAATTGGGTTGGATGAGATTCGGTTTGTTGGGTATGCTTTCCAGATTGAGATGAAATTTAATACTTGGAAATACGGTTACGAAATCACGGAAGTACCCATTATTTTTACTGATCGTACCAGAGGTGTCTCCAAAATGTCAACGAAAATATTTAAAGAGGCGGTTTTAGGAGTGTTGTATTTAAAAATAAGAAGTTTTTTTAAAACCTATATTCGGCATAACGAGCCTAAGGCGGTGTCGCTGCTTACAGTGACCGAAATGGTATAAAACACGATATTATTGGCACTAAAGTGCCGCTATCAAGCATTAGTTTGGTGGCGGCACTTTTTATTTTTTAATGAATTTTGAAAAATAAATAAAAAATGTCTTGACATTAAATGTATATACATATATATTTGCATCGTCAATTTTGATTTAACATAAAACATTCAAATAAGAAAATGGAAACTTTAGCAAAAACCACTTGGGCCATTGACCCCACACATTCAGAAATACAGTTCAAAGTAAAACACTTGGTGATTTCAACCGTAACGGGCAGCTTCAAGAGTTTTGAAGGAACGCTCGAAGCCGATAATGACGATTTCACAGATGCCACAATTCAATTTAGTGCCGATGTGAATAGCATAGATACTAATATGCCACAACGCGATGCACACTTGAAAAGCGCGGATTTCTTTGATGCGGAAAATCATCCTAAGTTAACTTTTGTGTCTTCTTCATTTACCCAGAAAGACGAAGATACCTATATTTTGACGGGTGATTTGACCATGAGAGGTATAACAAAATCGGTAACCCTTTCGGCAACGTATGGTGGTCAAATGGTTGATTTTTACGGTAATACTAAGGTAGGTTTTGAAATTTCAGGAAAAGTTAATCGTAAAGATTTTGGATTGAATTGGAGTGCCGTAACCGAAGCAGGAGGGGTTGTAGTAAGTGATGAAGTGAAATTGCACTTGAACATTCAATTGGCCAAACAAGGCTAATCACTAAGGGATTTAGAAACAGCACTGAAAGCAAAATTGAAACATGAGTCATCCCGAACTTTAGGGTAAAAAAAGAACCTCCTTGTAATTTTGAGAGTCACTACAAACTCAAAAACAAGGAGGTCTTTTTATGTTCTAGAACAATACTACAAAACAAGGACAAAAATGCTTCAAAGTCAAGTGCTTCTCACTTCCTTTTAGCCCGTGGGTATCAATACTTGCACCTCTTTCAATATCGCTTTAGATACCCTTGATTGATACTCGTTTAGTGATACTTTCTACGATTTATTTATGGCCATTTTAGTATTTCGTCATAATAGGGTGGGATTATTGCGCCGAGTTAGGCTATATTTGTGGTTTAGCACACGCCCTTACAGGTACAAAGTATCAGTAACCTACTTCGCTGCAAAATGGAGTTCTTCCTTAATTGGACGACTTTTCTTTGAACGAAGTCGTGAGCGAATCAAGTCCTTACATCAATGGTACGCCCTTCTGCTGCTATGGGACGACAGTAAGGTCGAAAAGAGTGAATCATGGTTTTGGAAGGCTTATGCAGCGTCGAAAGCAGTAAAGGGAAACGATTGACTAAAATAAGAAAGCGGGCTTTTATAAACCGCCCAACGTATTTGTGTACCTGGCTTTCATTGGACAGCTACTCTTTTATCGGCTTTGGGGCAAACCTGGAGTGTGTGTCAAATGAGTTGGTGGGACATCAAGGTAAATATCAGGAAGTAGGAACTAATATCATCTTTCGGATGCTCAAAAACTTCATAAAACCATTGGAAGTGGTGTGCTTCATGTCTTAGACCGAGGCTATGCCAATGCTTGGACGATTGAATGGATGAATGAGTTCAAGCAAGACTTTGGTCAGATGGAAGAAAAACACACTGTTATGCCATTCTGAAAAGAATAAAACAGACTCCATGGCTCGCTCCTTCAAAAGCGGTAGGACGTAAAATGTTGCGTGACAATCAACGTAAGATCAATAAGCATGTCACTATCGCTTATACACAAGTCACACGTGGATTTCAAAAGATAAACCTCTGTGGATCATAATTATACGTGACAAAAAAAGCTTGCACCTATGTACCTGCTAACTTCCATTGCTATTAACAACGAAACTTGCTTGGGAGATGTGTCATTCTTATATGCATCAACTGGAACATTGAACAAAAACTGTTAGGTGTAATAAAGCTGAATTAGGGATGGAATCACCGAGGCTTTGGTTTTGAAACGCCGTGCGGAAAAATAATCACTCGCTATTGTCGCATTAGTCTATGATTTTCTGCTGATGTTGATTGGATGGTGGATTCACTTTCTCAGAAACTGGTGCCATAGAACAGGAAATCGGTACCGAAACGCTTCGATACCGATTTACAGATTAAGAATAGCCGTCTCCCACTCACTTTATACTGCCGCTTGCGCATGCCAATCTTCGGGATGACTCATGTTTGTTTATTAACGGGCTTTTACGCCAATTTCGATTTTGGCAGTGGGCGGTTGGGTTTCGTCCGAGATTCGGCCAAAAGTGTTTGGAGGTCATTGCGACGACGGTGGTTAACGCGAGGAGCTCGCCACCAAACCATACGTTTGCTCTTGTCTGTATTTTGAGCTAATTCCAATTCGGCTTCGTTTTTTACAAAAGTGTTTCGAAATGCACCCTTTCGCTTAAACGATAAGGGAATCAAATCGTCGAAACCTGTCATTAATGCTTCATTTAATGTAGTTTCAATATCGGCGATTTGTAATTCACTCTTGTCACGGGCTTTTACTTTGATTTTGGGTGGAGCGATTAACCCCAAAGTAAGGCCATAGAGTCGAATGAATTTGGTAAGGGTAATTTCTTCTGCGACCACAGATGCGTACATTTCTGGACGTGTAAACAGCTCTTTGGCAGCTAATACACGATACAAATACCGACGATTTTCAGCACTAATTCGTAAGTTGTAATAGCTTGTTTTACCATGACGATCTAAATACTTTTTGACTTTGGTAGGGCCTGCGTTGTAGGCAGCAGCTACCAGCGACCAAGAACCGAGTTGATTGTACAAATTTAAAAAGTACTTACAGGCGGCGTGGGTAGATTTGACTAAATTCTCGCGTTCATCTACACCCCCATTCACAAGGAGGCCCATGGCCCGAGCAGTATGGGGCATAAATTGCCAATATCCATAAGCTCCTTTGTGTGACATCGCCTTAGAATCAAGCGCACTTTCGACAACGCACAGGTATTTAAAATCCAATGGGATTTGGTATTGCTTCAAAATTGGGTCAATGACCTGGAAAAATTTCTGTGCGCGAGGCCTGATTTGATGAAGCGGCATACTGGCCGTATGGCGCAAAGCTGACTGAAAATAATTAAGTACTTGGTTTTCGTAAACGGGAAGCGGTTCGTTACAAAAACGGATGCAAGAGGATTCGTTAAAGCCCTCGGCTTTAGCCCCCAAACTTGACAACAAAAGTGTTGATAGGATGATGCATTGTCTTCTTTTCAAAGCTTTTTTTGGTTAGTTAAACATTGCGACGAAGGTTTTCAAAAAGGTCACTATTCGCCGCTTTTCCATAGCTGATGATGCTTTGTTAACGTAAAAGTAATAGAAAATTGTACAATTTGCAAATTAATTAACAAAAGATTATCAGGTAGTTGTAATATAATTGTCTATGTTTTATCACAAAAACAAAAATTAAAAGGTATAATTTGTGCCAGAAACAAAGGGTGAGTGTTGGGGTTTAAAAGCAATGATTTTTGTAAAATATTAGGTTGGATTTGCTAAAAAAACAAGGCCATCCTGGGAGAGATGGCCTGTTATAAATTGTTGTTTGGAGTATGCTATTTTTTGCCTTCTAAGTCCATTTCTTCCAGCCATTCTTCAAACTCTCCTGGGGTAGAAATATGGGTTGGGAGGGCATTGGAACGGCGCGATGGGCGGCGATCGGCTGCTTTTATTTCAAACGATTGTTCTGCTTTTGTACCAGCTGCCGTTTCCACTACTACTTTGTACTTACCAGCTCGAACGTATATTTTTCCGTCGTCGGCTTTGTCGAGTTTGATTTCCTTCTCGTCTTTTTTCTTGGCAATGTTTAAGGCTTTTTCATACTCAACTTTGGTGGTAGTATCTATACTTAAATCGAAATTGACAAAATTCAAACCCGCTTCACTGTCGTCGTTTAGGGTACGCAAGGTCAGTCCTTTATCGGTCTGGATTTTGATAATGCTTTTGGTTGCTGTTTTTGAATAAAAAGGAATTTCGTATTTCTGCAAACGAGGCTCGCTGTACTTATCAAACATTCGTCCCCAGCTTGGCGTATAATTGAGTGATTTTAAAGCAAAAAAATGCAGGTCCTTATTAACAAGCGTATCGGTCATCTGTTGTATCAAACTAACGTCTCCTACGTAAACAGAACGTCCATGTGTACCTACAACCAGCTCGTTGTCTCTCGGATGAACTACCAAATCATGTACAGCAACGGCAGGCAAGTCGCCACTCATACGCATAAAAGTTTTTCCTTTATTGAGCGAAACATACACACCGTTGTCGGTACCTATGTACAAAATGTTAGCATTTTTGGGGTCTTCTCTTACCACATTGATGGGTTCAAAAGGTAAGTCCGTACCAATGGCTTGCCAGTTTTGACCATAATCAGTAGAGACAAATAAATAGGGTTTAAAGTTATCGTCACGATAACCATTGAGCGATACATATATAGTAGGTTCGTTGTGAGTTGAAGCTACGACACGACTAACCCAAAGGTTTTGGGGAAGAGCATCCGATATTTTCGTCCAAGTATAACCCCCATCTTTAGAAATATGCACCAAACCATCATCGCTACCAGCGTAGAGTAGTCCAAATTTTTTAGGCGACTCGTCGAGTGTGGTCAATGTTCCGAAGGGTACATCCCCGTCTTTAGGCCCTTTGGTTAGGTCTTCCGAAAGGGTTTGAAACGTTTCGCCTTTATCAAGGCTACGATGAAATTTATTAGAACCGAAATAAACTATGTCTTGATTGTGACGACTTAATACAATTGGAGACTGCCAGTTGAAACGTAGCTTAGCTTCTCCAATGTCCGAGACGGGCATTTGCAGGCGTTTCATACCCGCAGGGTAAGTGTTTTTGTTAACTTTGAAATAATTCCCAAATTGAAACCCAGTGTAAACTGTCGAATTGTCGCGCCAATCCACTTGAATTTGCATTCCGTCCCCACCCATAATTGACTTCCAGGGTCTCAATTCCTCGCCAGGCTGTGAAGTACCCCACCATACTCCATTGTCCTGCATACACCGCCATACACGTTATAGGGTTTTTCCATATCTACTGCAATGGCGTACAATTGCCCTACGGGAATCGGGTTGAGGTGGGACCAGTTTTTGCCCCCATCATACGTCAAGTTTAGTCCACCGTCGTTCCCAATTAAAATGTGGTCTGCATTTTTAGGATTGAACCAAAGGGCATGGTGATCGGAATGGACATTGGAGGCATCCAAGCTTTTCCACGTTTTTCCTGCATCCATGGATTGTAGAATGGGGACACCATAAATAATGACTCGGTCAGGGTTTTCAGCGCTAACAAAGATTTGCCCAAAATAATAGCCAAATGAAGAAACGGCATCAATGGGTTCCGTATGGGTTTTTTTCCAAGTTTGGCCTCCATCTTCACTTTTATATACTTCCGCTCCCGATACGGGAGAGCTAATCAATTCGTCGTTGGCTCCCGTCACAAAATCGTATAAACTTTTAACCGTTAGTTTGTCGGCTGTAATTTGTTCGCGGATTTTTTTGCCATTGTATTTTTCGGGAAAATTAGCGGCGTCCAGAAACTCGTTGATTTCAGTATCCGAAAATTTCAAAAAATCTTCTTTGCTCATGTTTCTGAGGGCACGAGTAGTAATGCCAGTCGGGGCAGTTCGAGGAGGAGTTTCTTTACGACGAACTTGATTATCTATAAAAGCGTAAATCAAGTTAGGGTTTTTGGGATAAATACTCAACCCAATGCGCCCATTGCCCTCGCCCGTTGGAAAGCCACTATTTTCGACCGTTAATAGTTTCCAAGTTTCGCCACCATCGGTTGATTTATAGATACCTGATGTTTTTCCTCCTTCCACAAAATTCCATGCTCGACGTTCTTTATACCACATGGAGGCGTACAAAACTGTTGGATTTGAGGGGTCAATGTCCAAGTCAATCGCTCCCGTTTTGTCATCAATATAAAGAGTTTTCTTCCATGTTTTGCCACCATCAGTAGTTTTATAGACACCCCGCTCAGTATTGGGAGAGTAGAGGTGTCCTACTGCGGCTACCCAAACGGTGTTGGGGTCGGTAGGGTGTAGAATCACTTGCCCAATGTGGTGCGTATCTTCCAGGCCAAGGTGTTGCCATGTTTTACCACCGTTGGTAGTTTTGTAAATTCCCGTACCTGCGTAGGTAGAACGGCTGGCATTGTTTTCACCAGTTCCTACCCAAATCGTTTGGCCGTTGGTTTTCCAATCTACGGCAATGTCGCCAATCGTAAGCGAAGCTTCGTTGTCAAACAAAGGCGTAAAACTCATCCCGTTATTTTCAGTTTTCCAAAGGCCTCCTGAAGCATACGCTACGAAGAAATGTGTAGGATTGGTATTATTTACGTCTAAATCTACTACCCGTCCACTCATATTGGCAGGGCCGATACTACGAAACTTAACATTGTTGACCAACGAGGCGGCATCTAACTTTTTACGCTGCTCATAGCCTGCCATGCGCTCAAGGGCAGTTGTCGAAGAGATTTCCTGAGCGGAGGATTGTTTAGGCGTTTGAGAGGTTGTTTTTTTCTTTTGGGAAAAGGAGGCAGTGGTTAAGAGCAAAAAGATGCTGATGAAGTAGTGGATTTTCATTGGATTTTAGGGGTTTATTTGACAATTACATCCGCAATTTTGCGGTCATTGGCCAGACGTGGTACTTTATTTTGTCCTCCCAGTTTTCCTTGTGAACGCATATAATTAATGAAAGCGTTTTTGGGAAGTGATGTGATTTGTAAAGGGCGCAGAATACTGCCCGAAATCAAATCGTCGTAATAAACATTAAGCTCGGAGAGTCTTTTATCAATGTCAAGGGAAAAACGTTCTAAATTATTGGGCGGAGTGGCAAATTCAATCAGCCATTCGTGGTAGGGGAGACCTTCGGAAGGAGTTACCATAGGAGCTACCGTAAACTCAACCACTTCAGTTTCTGGGTGGAGTTGCATGGCATATTGAAGGGCTTTTTCGACTTCTTCGCCAATCACGTGTTCGCCAAAAGCGGAGATAAAATGTTTGATTCGGCCTGTTACAAGCAAACGATACGGGTCTTTAGACACAAATTTAACCGTATCACCAATCGAATAGCCCCAAAGACCTGCATTATTGTTGATGATAAGGGCATAGTTTTTACCAATTTCTACTTGTTCTAAGCTTAGGCGTGTAGGATTCTCGTTGAAAAATTCTTCTGTCGGAATAAATTCAAAAAATATTCCTGTGTTTGCCAAAAGCAATAACCCTTCTGCGTGCTGAGAATCCTGATAGGCGATAAAGCCCTCGGACGCGGGGTACATTTCAATAGAATCAATTTTTTTGCCGATAGAATCATACAATTTTGCTCGATAAGGTTCAAAATTGACACCTCCATAGACAAACAGTTGAAATTGAGGAAAAACATCTTTGACGGGTTTGCCAGTGCGGGCAATAATCCGGTCAAAGTACATTTGTACCCAAGGGGGGATACCCGAAATGAGCGACATAGGTTGGGTGATGGTCTCATCTATAATTCGTTCGAGTTTTTCTTCCCATTCCTCAATGCAATTGGTTTCGTAGCTGGGAAGCTGATTCGTACGAAGATACGCAGGCACGTGGTGATTGGAAATCCCCGATAGCCGCCCTGTAGGAACACTACCTTTGGTATCCAACACAGGACTTCCCGATAAGAAGATGAGTTTATTATCTAAAAACTCAGCTCTGCCTGTTTCATTGATATAGTTTAGGAGTGCGTCTCGGGCAGAATTGATGTGATTTGAGATGGAGTCTTTGCTGATAGGAATGTATTTTACTCCAGAAGTAGTCCCCGACGTTTTGGCAAAATAAAGAGGTTTGCCTGGCCAGAGTACATCATCTTTTCCATCAATGATTTGGTGAATATAACCTTTTAGGTCTTCGTAATCTCGAACGGGGATAGCTTGTTTGAAATCTTCGTACGAAGAAATGTCTTTGAAGAAATGGTCACGC
>JBGAUP010000152.1:0-14059 GCA_044228585.1 Runella sp.
GCGGTTTCGCTCTTGCAAGAAGCCACTAAAATTGAAGATGCGCTTAATTATAACGAGCCACCCGATTGGTTTTTTTCGGTTCGCCATCATTTGGGAGCCGTTTTGATTGATGCCGATAAAATTCAAGACGCCCAAAAAGTATATGAAAAGGATTTGAAGAATTACCCTAAAAACGGCTGGGCTTTAAAAGGGTTGATGAATGTGTATGAAAGAATGGGCAACACCATGAAATATAATGACACAAAAAAACAATTTGATGACGCATGGAAATACGCAGACATTCAAATTTCGTCTTCAAGAATATGGTAACAACTTCATAGTCAATTGCGACTTTAAGTGCTGTCGGGTTTGGGCGATTCCGTATTTCCACCCGACAGCATGGAATTTTTTAATCAAAAACAAGCTTCAAAATGAAAAAACATTTCCTACTCTGTATCTTTTTATCAATCGCGTTCAGCCAAACCAAAGCCCAATTCTTTAAAAAAGACAATGGCTTGGCGCATACGTTCTCGATTGTGGCTCGCGATGAAAAAACGGGCGAAATCGCTGTGGGTGTGCAAAGTCATTGGTTTAGCGTAGGCACTTCGGTTTCGTGGGCGGAGGCGGGGGTTGGGGCCGTTGCAACCCAATCATTTACCAACAAATCGTTCGGAATCAGAGGTTTGGCGTTGCTGAAAGAAGGAAAAACAGCCCAACAGGCATTGGACATTCTGCTGTCGGATGACCCAGGCAAAGAAGTTCGTCAAGTGGGCATTGTGGACGCCAAAGGCAACGTGGCCAATTTTACGGGCAAAAACTGCGTGGATTTTGCGGGTGACTTGAAAGGAAAAAACTACGCCGTCCAATCCAACATGATGCTGACCAATGAGGTGCCCTCGGCTATGGCAAAATCGTTTGAGGCCAACGCTCAATTGCCTTTGGCCGAGCGCGTTTTGGAAGCGTTGAAAGCAGCGCAAAAAGTCGGCGGCGATATTCGGGGCAAGCAATCGGCGGCCCTTTTGGTGGTGAAAGGCGAAGCAACGGGAAAACCATGGGATGAAAACCATCTGGTGGATTTGCGCGTGGACGACCATTCAGAGCCTTTGGTCGAAATGGAACGGTTATTAAAAACGCATCGTGCTTACGAGCACATGAACAACGGTGATTTGGCCATTGAAAACAACAACATGACCTTGGCCATGCAAGAATACGGAACGGCCATGAAAATGTTTCCGAAAAATCTGGAAATGCAATATTGGACAGCCATCACGTTGGCCAACGGAGGCAACGTACCCAAAGCCGCCCTAATGCTTCAAGCCATCTATGCCAAAGAACCCAACTGGCGAAAAATGACCAAACGATTACCCAAAGCAGGATTACTGACCGTCAAAGAAAAAGAATTACAGTTGTTACTGAAGTAGTTAATTTCTAAACCCTTACCCCGATTGGTGTCCGCACCAACCAAGATCTTGATTCAAAACTTTAAAAGTAGATTTTCTAAACCTTAACACTTACTCACATGAAAAAGACGCGAAGAGACTTTGTAAAAGCAACTGGTTTCGGCACCTTGAGTTTTGGTTTGCTGCCAGATCTATTTTCCTTCAACAATGGAGAAACCCCTCCCAATCAATCTCTACCGCGCAAAAGCCCCGAATCGCAGGGAGTTTCGTCAAAAGGCATTCTTGATTTTGTCAATGCCGTCAACAATTCTGGTATCGAATGGCACAGTTTTATGCTGTTGCGACACGGCAACGTCATCGCCGAAGGCTGGTGGAAACCCTTTGAACCCGATTTCATACATTCCCTTCGTTCGCTCTCTAAAAGCTTCACAAGTACAGCCATTGGCTTTCTGGTAGATGAAGGAAAGCTTTCCGTAGAAGACCAAGTTATTTCTTTTTTCAAAGACGAACTACCCGAAAATCCGAGTGAAAATCTAAAAGCGATGAAAGTAAAACACTTGCTGACGATGAACACAGGCAACGATAAGGCATACAACCAAAATCCAAACATTTATTCTTGGACCAAATACTTTTTGGAAAACCCAGTTCCCCATCCACCTGGCACTCATTTCCTGTATAATAACCTCGCAACTCACATGCTTGGAGCCATTGTTTATAAACTGACGGGGCAGCGGTTGGACTCTTTTTTAGCGCCTCGGTTGTTTCAGCCGCTTGGGATTAAAGATTATGATTGGACAACCACACCTCAAGGCTTAAATGCCGCGAGCGGGGGATTGAGAGTAAAAACGGAAGATATTGCCAAGTTAGGACAACTTTATCTTCAAAAAGGAAAATGGAAAGGGCAACAAATTTTGTCTGAAAAATGGATTGAAGAAGCTACTCGCAAACAAACGGATAATTCTAACCACAGTAAAACCCCAGACAATATTCAAGGCTACGGGTATCAATTTTGGCGGTCCCAACCCAAAGATATATACAGAGGCGAAGGGGCATATGGACAATTTTGTATCGTCATGCCTGAACAGGATGTGGTTTTCGCTGCTACAACTCAAAGTTGGGATAGTCAAAAATCACTAACACTCATTTGGGAGACATTGCTGCCTATCTTCACAAACGCGCCCCTGTCCGAAAATCCAGCCGACAACATGGCATTGAAAAACGCACTGAATCGTTTAGCACTTCCTGTTTCTAAAAGCTCAATACATTCCTCACTATCAGCTCGCTACCACAATCAGCGGTTCACAATGGATAAAAATCCCTACGGTATGATTGAAACTTTATTTTTATTTTCAAAACAGGACTGTACTGCAGTGTTTCTAACCAATAAAGGAGAAATAAAACTCAAATTTGGTTGGGAGAATTGGCTATTAAACAAAAGCCTTCAAAACAACTTATTTCCCACCGCCAATCTGACGGATAAACCCTCAAAAATAGCAGGAACGGCTACTTGGCTCAGTGACACCACGTTACAATTAACTGTTAAATTCGTTGAAATCCTTTCTGGTGATACCTACACCTGTCTGTTTGACGACAATAAAGTTACGATTGCTTTTTTGAGTAACCTCTCTGAGAATGTAAAAACCGCCCCCGAAACCAGAACGCCCTTAACAGGTAATTTGAAGAAATCTGGCAATTGAGAAGTACAGAAACCTCCCCGGTTGGCGTCCGCACCAACTCGGGAAAGATTTGATTCATGATTATGAATTCACACGCATCAACCAATACCCAAATGACCAAAAATCTATCCCTAACGCTCGCAATTGTCCTGCTGCTAAGTGCATTTGGCTTTCAATCTACTTCTAACGTGGCCAAACCCATCAACGTGCAGGAATTGACCATTGCCCAAATTCATGCGGCCTACAAAAAAGGAACTTTTACAAGCCAGCAGTTGGTAGCGGCCTATTTGGAGCGCATCAACCAATTTGACAAACAAATCAATGCAATTACCACGCTCAACCCACAAGCGATGGCAACTGCCAAAGCCTTAGATGAAGAATACAAAAGAACCAAGGTACTGCGACCGCTGCACGGGATTCCGCTCATTGTCAAAGACAATATTAACACCAAAGGACTCGCCACTACCGCGGGGGCGTTGGCGTTGAAAAATTTTATGCCTGAGACAGATGCCTTTATTATTGACAAATTGGTGAAAGCGGGGGCTATCATCATTGCCAAATCCAACATGGCCGAATGGGCTTTTGCTCCCTATCACTCAATTAGCTCTACCCACGGTGCTACCTTGAACCCGTACAATGTAAACCACGTCCCAGCAGGCTCCAGCGGCGGGACGGGCGCGTCCGTGGCGGCCAATTTCGGCACCATTGGTCTCGGTACCGATACTGGTAACTCCATTCGCGGCCCTTCTTCTCACTGTGCTTACTCCAAAGACGCCATCACCAAGTATTCAGATGGAAAGATTCCGAAAAATTACACGAAGTTTCTCCAAAAAAATGGGCTAAAGGGCGCTCGAATTGGCGTTCTTCGAGAACTTAGCGAGGCCAATCCTGACCCAGAAATAAAGGCATTGTTTGAAAAAGCATTGATGGACATGAAGGCCATGGGAGCCACCGTCGTTGATGTCACCGTGCCTGATTTTGTAAACCTGAGAAAAAACCAATGGTGTGCCGAATTCAGAACCGACGTTGAATCATTTCTATCCACGTATGTCAAAAACGATACGTTGAAAACTTTGGAGGACATCATTCGGGTAGGAACTAACGTAAAAGAAGCAGCGGATAGACTGGTTGCCAATGCCAAAAACAAGGGAAGAGCCGTTGAGCCAGCAATTGAATGTTTGGATGCCTACACCGATGTAAGAAGGGTTGCTTTTCGCAAAGCCATTGAAAATCAAATGGATTTGTTAAAGTTGGATGCCATCGTGTATCCAAGTTGGAATAACAAACCCGCTGGAATTGATGCCTATTTGAAAGACTACAAAGGTGACAACAGCCAAATCATTGCACCGCACACCGGTCAACCGGCATTTACGGTGCCGATGGGTTTTACAACGGGCAACTTACCCGCCGGGCTTCAGTTTCTGGGCCGAATGTACGCTGAGCCGACCTTAATCAAATTGACCTACGCCTACGAACAGGCCACTAAACACCGAATGCCGCCAACGCTTAAAAAGTAAACGAAATGATTGGTTTGGATTTTTAGCGTTTTATTATTTTCGTGCTGTCAGGTGTTTCCACATACCCCTTAAACCCCATATACCGTGAAAAAAGTAACTTTTCTCTCCATCGTAAGTATTGCTTGCCTTCTATGGGGTTTTGGTCATAAAACAACCAATCAGGGTGTCGCCAACAAACCCAACGTTATCCTCATTTTAGCCGACGATATGGGTTTTTCGGACATTGGCTGCTACGGTTCAGAAATCAATACGCCCCATCTGGACCAATTAGCCCGCGAAGGAATGCGCCTCAAACAATGCTACACCAATGCCATTTGTGCCCCGTCAAGGGCTACCTTGCTTACGGGGCAATATCCGCACAAAGCAGGTGTCGGATTTTTCAATTCAGACATGGGCATCCCCGCCTATCAAGGCTATCTCAACAAACAATCGCTTACCGTAGCCGAAGTTTTTCAACAAGCGGGTTATCACACTATTTTGTCGGGCAAGTGGCACCATGGACTTGACTCCATCAAAGGCCCGAAACAACGAGGGTTTGAGCAATTTTTTGGCTTCATTGGCGGGGCTTTTAGCTATTTCGACACCCGCGCCGTAGTGAAAGGCAATCGGTTTAATTTTTTGGTGGACAATGACCAACCTTTTCACCCCCAATCACCTGATTTTTACTTGACCGATGAACTGACCCGCCGAAGCATTGATTTTTTGAAAAAAAACAACAAAGCCAAGCCTTTCTTTCTGCATTTGGCCTATTCTTCGCCGCATTGGCCGCTTCATGCCAAACCTCAAGACATTACCAAATACCGCGGAAAATACGATTTAGGCTGGGATTCGCTCCGCACCTTGCGGCATCAGAAGCAGATACAATTGGGCTTAGTCAACAAAAACCAACCGCCCGCCAAAGACCCTTCGTTGCCCTTATGGAATAGCCTCACCTACGATGAAAAACAGTATTGGGTCAAGAAAATGGAAGTATATGCCGCAATGGTGGACAATTTAGACCAAAACATCGGGCAACTGATTCAGTACCTCAAAGAAACCCAACAACTCGACAACACCCTTATTGTATTTGTGTCCGACAATGGGGCGGAAGGTTGGGATTTTTCCAAATTACCCATGGCCTCTATTCGGAATACGGGTCCCGTAGGGACGGTTGGTTCCAACGAATCTTATACCAAAAACTGGTCACAGCTCTCCAACGTACCTCTCAAAAGTTACAAAGCCACTCCCTATGAAGGGGGACTGAGCAGCCCGTTCATCGCCCGATTACCCAAAATAATTCCTGCCAATTCGTTAAAAGAAGGCAATGTACATTTTGTAGATTTCATGCCAACGCTGCTGAATTTGGCCGAAGTAAGTTATCCCAAAACGTACAAAAACGTACAAACAAACCCATTAGTAGGGGAAAGTTTTGCCGATTTATTGAAGGGGAAAGAATGGACAAGAGCCACACCGATTTTTTACGAATGGGCAGGCCATAGAATGGTGCGCAAAGGCAAATGGAAACTATTGTCTCATTATCCCCAAAACGAATGGGAACTGTATGACATCCAAAACGACCGTAGCGAACGCTTCAACGTAGCCAAAGAAAACCCCAACATAGTAGCCGACCTCAACACCACCTATCTGGCTTGGGCTAAACAAAACGACGTGGTTGCGTGGAATGAGGCATTGGCAAAAAAGACAACCTTTCCGACCGACAACAGATAAATAACAAGCACTGGAAATAACCTATTTCATTTGATTCAGATTCAAAACAAACTTTTGGGTATTTAATGAAAAGCCCCTTTATTGACATTAAACACATATAAACCGATGAAAAATAACCTTGTTTTCTTTTTCTTCCTATTCGGAAACTTCGCCTTCGGCCAAAACCCGCCTAAAGTTCCTCGCCCTGACTTTCTAAAAAAAGATAGCATTGTATCATCTTTAGATGCTTATACACAAGACTTTTATTATTTCAAAACCACCCAAGCCACACCCCAACCGTTGGTTGTGGAGCTTCATTCGTGGAGCAATACAGCCGATTCGCAGAAAGAAATCTTGGGAGACGAAGCCCAAGCTAAAAACTGGAATTATCTCCTACCCAATTTCCGAGGCGTCAACAACCACGCTAAGGCTTGCTGTTCTGATTTTGTGATTGCCGACATTGACGAAGCCATTGATTGGGCGTTGAAAAACCTCAACGTTGACCCCAAATACATCTACATTGTGGGCGCAAGCGGAGGCGGCTATGCCACTCTATCTATGTTTATGAAATCGCGTCATACGATTCGGGCGTTTTCGGCTTGGGCTTCTATTTCCGATTTGGCTGCTTGGTACGGCCAATCGGTGGAACGCAAAAACCGCTATGGCCCCGAAATCTTAAAATGCACAGGAGCAGGCGAGGTATTTGACGAACAAAAAGCCAAAGAACGCTCACCTTTGTACTGGAAAACACCCGTGAAAAAGCGAAAAAAGAGTGTACTACAAATCTACGCGGGTGTGCATGATGGCTACACGGGTTCGGTACCCATTTCACATTCTCTTCAATTTTACAACAAACTCTTGGCCGACTTCAAAGAGAAAAATCAAGCCAACTACGTATCAGCAGAAGATGCAACAACTTTACTTAAAACCCAAAGTTATCCTACCTCAACACCCCCTAAGCTTGATGACAGAGCGATTTTGTACCAAAGAGCCGCCAAAAATATCTCCCTAACCGTTTTTGAAGGTTCGCACGAAATGTTGCAGAAGGTGGTATTGGAACGTTTACGGTAAAATTGCCTATTTTATCAATTCCATTTTTACATAAAATTGCAAATATGGAATTAGACTCCATATTTTACATATATTTGTAAAAATGGAATTGATATGATACCCAGACAGATACTGCCCGAAGCACAACAAGCCCTTACCCAATTTAGGGCTTTGTGCTTGACTGGACCTCGGCAAAGTGGCAAAACTACATTGAGCAAGGTCCTCTTTCAGGATAAGCCATACCTTAATTTTGAAAATCCTACCGTACAGTTTGAGGCAGAACAAAACCCCGAAGCCTTCTTAAAGCAATATCAGAACGGTGCTGTTTTTGATGAAGTACAGCGAGTACCACATATTTTTAGGTATTTACAGGAAATATTAGACAACAATCCCAAACGTGGGCAATTTATTCTGACTGGCTCAAATAATTTTTTATTACAAGAGCAAGTTTCACAATCTTTGGCTGGGCGGGCAGGATATTTGTCGCTTTTGCCACTAAGTTATGCCGAATTGGTAGAGTCAAATTTGACTGATAGCAACCTCAATAAATTGATTATCACAGGTGGTTATCCTGAAATTTGGAACGAAAAACTGTTACCAAATACATGGATGAACAGCTATGTGCAGACATACGTGCAGCGTGATGTGCGGCTTTTGCGGAACATTACCAATTTGGCTGCTTTCACTCGTTTTATTTATTTATGTGCCAATTATGCAGGGCAAATACTCAACCGAGACGATTTGGCAAAGAAAACGGGCGTAGATACCAAGACGATTTTGGCGTGGTTGGGTTTGTTAGAAAACTCATATATCATTTTCCAGATACAGCCATATTACAACAATCTGAATAAAAGAATTGTAAAAAGCCCTAAATTGTATTTTTATGATACTGGTTTGCTATGCTTTTTGCTTGGAATCAAAACTGAAGCAACTCTACAAAAAAACATAGCTTACGGAGCAATTTTTGAAAATTGGACGATTTCAGAAATACGGAAAAACAACTTTAATAATGCCCAAAACGAAGGAATGCACTATTTTAGAGATAGTGCAGGAAATGAAATAGACTTGATTTTGGAAAGAGAGGGCGAACCCGTAGCCATTGAAATAAAATCAAGTAAAAAAGTAGAAGACAGTATGTTGCGTGGCTTGAAATATTGGCAAAAACTCCAACCAAATAGCCAAACTTTATTGCTTCACGGTGGCGATAGAAATGAAATTTTGAGTGAAAAAATGAGTATATTGCCTTATACGGAGGTTATAAATCTTTGAAAACTCATGAAAAAACTAAGCCTTACTTTCTTTATTGCACTTATTTTTAATTTTGGTTTTGCTCAAAACAAACAACTAACAGACAGCTTGAAGCATGAATTGCGTATTGCTAAACACGATACCAATCGAGTGCTATTGTTGGTTGAATTGGTCATTAACTATCAAAATGTTGCTCCAGATTCTGCCCTACGATACGGGCAACAAGCCTTAGACTTAGCTCAAAAAATAAAATTTTTGAGGGGGCAAGCCAGAGCTTTTTATACGTTGGGTTCCTGCAATAGGATAATCGGAGATATACCCAAAACGTTAAATCTAGTATTCAAAGCCTTACAAATTGCCGAAGACAATAACTTTCGCTATGAACTATCCAGGTGTTATAATCTTTTGGGGGTTTTCTTTACGGTGAATTTGGGTGATGAGCCTCAGGGAAGATACCATCTGATGCGTGGTTTAGCGATGATTAAAACGGTTCCTGCTTCAAAGGAAAGATGGATAGGGGAAGACCAAATCCTAAGAAACTTAGGTAGCGGCTATTTGCAAAGAAAGAACTTAGATTCGGCAATGTATTACTACCTGAAAGCCTCAAAAATACAACGAGAAGAACACGTAGAAATGACGCCGCTTCAAATTAATAATTGGGGGCGAATCGAATTCCTTCGAGGTAATACACAAAAGGCGATGGCATACTCTCACCAAGCCATCCAAGTTTGCAAAAGAACCAATAATCATAGAAGTGCAGGTACCGTTTACAATACCCTTGCCACTTATTTCAAAGACCTTAATCAGCCTGATTCAGCCATCTATTATGCTAAAATAGCGTTAACAGAATCACAATCCATTGACTTTAAAAGTGGTATTTTAGAAAGCAGTAGTTTATTAGCGGAACTCTACGACTCAAAAGACATCAAGGAAGCATACAGATACCAAAAAATAGCGGTAGCCACCAATGAGGAAATAAATGGCTTAAAAAAATACGAGGTTTACAAAGAATCATTACCGATGAGTTGTTACGGCAACGGGAGTTAGAAGCCGAAAGAGTAGCCTACCAAAATCAAATCAAACAATATGCCCTTCTGTCGGGGTTAGGAGTTATTTTATTGATTGCGTTTATGCTTTATCACAACAATCAAAAGGAAAAACAAGCTAAAAAACTCCTTCAAGAGCAAAAAGACAAAGTAGAAAGCACCCTCTCAAAACTCAAATCCACCCAAGCCCAACTCATTCAATCAGAAAAACTCGCCTCTCTCGGCGAACTCACCGCAGGCATCGCCCACGAGATTCAGAATCCTTTGAATTTTGTTAATAATTTCTCGGAATTGTCCGTCGAATTGGCAAATGAACTAAAAGAAGAAGCTCAAAAGCCCGAAATGCGCAAACCAAGCCAAAATAAACCTTCACGGCAAACGAGCCAGCAGCATCGTATCAGGCATGTTGGAGCACTCACGTGCCAGCACAGGCGAACGAGCATTGACTGATATCAACAAATTAGCCGATGAATATTTGCGCCTGAGTTATCATGGAATGAGGGCTAAGGATAATAGCCGTGTGACGGCCCAGTTCAATGCTGATTATGAACTAATTGCCGATGAAAACCTCCCCAAAATAGAAGTCATCCCGCAAGACATGGGGCGGGTGTTGTTGAATATCATCAATAATGCCTTCTGGGCAGTTCATCAACGCCATATCGTAGAGACAGGGCAGGCCCTGCCTCTACCAAAGCAATACCAACCAATCGTGATTGTTTCGACACAACATATTAACAATCAAATAATTATCTCTGTCAAAGACAACGGCACAGGTATGACTGACGAAGTAAAAGCCAAAATCTTCCAACCCTTTTTTACCACCAAACCCACTGGCCAAGGCACGGGTTTAGGGCTTTCACTCGCTTATGATATTGTGACTAAAGGGCATGGCGGGACGATTGAATGTGAATCTGTGGAGGGTGAAGGGACAACGTTTATTGTAAAATTGCCAGTTTCAACTCATTGATTTCAAAAAAAGAGCCTCATTTCTCTGCGAAATGAGGCTCTTTTAAATAGAATCCGAATATGCTTATTTGTAGAACTCAAAATAGAACTTGCTACCCGGCTCGTCCACATACGTGCCTTCGAGGCGGATACGGCCTTTTTTGTTGGCCAAAATGTTTTCAACGTCTTTGGCTGAACGAATAGCCGACTCACCAATTTTGGTAATCACAAAACCTTCGCCAATGCCCAAGTCTTGCAAGCGGCCACCGTCTTCTACACTCAGTACTTTGGCTCCACCGCTTACTTTCAGTTTTTGTTTGTCGGCATCAGACAAATCGCTGAGGCGAGCACCCAACGACTCGAGTGCCACAATAGAGGCTTCGTCGCCTTTTACAATCCCCATGTTGCCTTCACGGTTGCGTAGGGCTACATTTAAGTCTTTGGTTACACCATCACGGTTTACGGTAACTACCACATTATCACCAGGTTTGTGGCGACCAACGGCTTCCAACAAGCTCGTCATCGTTTTGATTTCGATACCATCTACTTTAGTAATTACATCACCAATTTTGACACCTGCCGACTTGGCCGCACTGTTATTGTCTGAATAACCACCTACATAAACCCCTTTCGCAACTTTCAAATCAAGTTCATCGGCAAGTTTGTTGTTCACTTCTTGCATTTTGGTAATACCCAAGAAACCTCGCTGAACAGCACCATATTTCAACAAATCAGCGGATACTTTACGAACAATACTAACAGGCACCGCAAATGAGTAACCCACAAACGTACCCGTTTGTCCACCAGCAATAGCGGTATTGATACCTATGATTTCGCCTTTGAGGTTAATCAGCGGCCCGCCACTGTTGCCTGGATTCACGGCGGCGTCGGTCTGGATAAATGATTCTATAGGATTCTCGGCGTTTTCTAAAATACCAATACCACGCCCTTTGGCACTAACAATACCGGCTGTTACGGTAGATTCGAGGTAGCCAAACGGATTACCAACTGCCAACACCCATTCGCCTACTTTGAGCGCATCTGAGTCGCCAAACGATAAGAACGGCAAATTACTACCTGCCTTAATCTGAATAACCGCAATATCTGTATTGGGGTCTGTGCCTATTACTTTGGCCTTAAATTCCCGTTTGTCGTTCAAGATAACATCCACTTCATCAGCCCCTTGCACCACGTGGTTGTTGGTAACAATGTAGCCATCGCCACTAATAATTACACCCGAACCCGATGCTTGTTGTTTTTGTGGGCGGCGCATTTCGTCGCCAAAGCCAAAGAGGTCAAACATGTCTAACTGCTGTTGGCGCACCTGCCGCACCGCTGTTGACTTGATGTGAACAACCGCTGGCAATGATTTTTCGGCAGCGTAGGTAAACTCACCCGGCGCCGCAGCTGGCAACGTGCCACCAGTCAGGCGAGTGTTAAAGGCAGATGGGGTTTCGTTGAAAACGACTTCTTTTTTGTCTAAGCCCAAGATTTTGTAGGCTCCAAGCGTTACGGCACTGCTCAACAGAGCAACCAGCACCATTAGTTTTATGTTACTTTTCATAGCCAGAAAAACTACGTGAGTTAAGTTTGAATTAAGTACGCTAAATTAACGCAAATCCGCTTCACAAGTTTCAACAATTTTGAGGTTTTTAACAAATTTTAAGAAAGAGGGGTTAATACAAGTCAAAAAGGTAAAGAAGTGAGAAATGAGGAGAAGGGAAATGAATATTTCTAAACCTAACCATTCTCCTCTTTTATCTTCTCACTATTCACTCCTACTTTCTCACTCCTACTACATTAAGCTATCTCAATCAAACGAGCTTCTTTGGGTTTTGCTTCTTCTTTTTTGGGTAAAGTTACGTGCAAGATGCCATCTGAATAGGTAGCGTTAATTTGCTCGCCATCAATGGTCTGAGGCAAAGTAAAAGTACGCTTAAACGACCCAAAGCTAAACTCCCTACGAGCATACTTAGGTTTTACTTCTTCAGATTTGCTTTCTTGACTCGCCGAAACCGTCAGCACATTGTGTTGAACACTTATTTTGAAATCTTCTTTTTTGTAACCTGGTGCAGCCACTTCAAGCTTGAAGCCGTCTTGACTTTCTAATACATTGACAGCAGGTAAGTTGCCAAAAAACTGAGGGGCAACAAAATTGTCAAAATCACGATTGATGAAGCCTTCAACCAAAGAAGGTAATGCCGAATTGAATTTTACGAGTGCCATTGTCTTATGTTGTTTTTGATTGTTTAACAAATTGTTTTGTTTGACAAGGCATTAACAATTCTTGTACCAGCACAAAAAACAAGACAAATTGGCGCATTTGTTACTTTTGAATAAAATTATATATGTCAACATGTCACTTTTTTCGATTTTTTCACTTCAAAAATGTGACAATTTGCATTGTTTATGAAAAGTAGAAAAGGGCAATATTATCAAACGGAAAGTTGTTTTGTTTTGATAGTCCTAATAATCCAATACAGAAGCAAACCCACAGGCCCCAACATAAAACAGAAAAACAAGCAAGGGATAACAAGCCAATGCGAAATACCATGCTCGTGCGAGTTGCGAAGAACCCATGAGCCAACCATTAAGTCAAACGCTAAATAATGCACCCATCCAGCAAGCATTACACCGTCTGAGGCAGTAGCAAACAATTTTTTTACGCCTTCAAGCGAGCCAAAATCGCTGAAATTGAGAGGTCCACCGCCCAACAAATACGTAACATAAATAACAGCAATAACCACCGGAATCAGACAAGACTTAATGAGCCATTGGGTAACAAACCAACGGGGCGCAACAATCATGAGTAACCATTGTACCAAAACAAGATTGCTGGCAATTTGAAAAACAGTTGAAGGTGACATAGTAATAGTGGGTTTAGGGTGAAAATACGGGCGTAAAAATACGGATAACCACAGGTGAAAAGTACGGATACTTACTATAAAAAACCTGTTCTGCAAATTAGGTAATTCTCCGCTAAAAGTTTGAACATCAGACCCCAATCTTTGTATTGAGAATATTCTCAATATCCCTTTCTATTAACTTTTAATCTTATTATTATGGAAACTATTCGTTTAGGAAACACCCCAAAAGTAGATGACCAAGTTTTTAACGAACTTGTAGGCAAAGTGACAAACATCTTGAAACTCGAAGTTTTGCAAGAATTGCAAGCTCGCTCACAACCCACCATTTTCAAAATGGCCAAAGGCGGTAGTAAAGCTGGTTCGGCGGTAGCTAATCGTATTGATACACTGCCCATAGATAGAAAAACGGCATTTGACACTCGTTTAAAAACTACTAACTTGATGCAACCAGAGCTACAAACTTTTGCCGTGCTGAGAGGCGTTAACCTCAAGGCTGCTAAGGTAGCTTCTCAGCAACTAAACCTCAAAAGTGAGTTTAGCTTTGTTAGTAGCACATTTAACCAGGCGTACTATAAGAAATTCACTGAAAAATACTTGGGGATACAATTACTTGGCAATGGTGGCGGTGCAACGGTCAACAAAAAC
>JBGAUP010000153.1:0-14269 GCA_044228585.1 Runella sp.
AGTGCCCATACACCAGCCAACAAAACAATGTTTAAGTCTCGATAACGTCGGTAGAAGTCCTTTCCTTTGGTGATTTGATCAATGGTCAAAGTACGGTTTTGTTTTTGAGCTCTAATATAGACTTCGGCCTCGGTTCTTAACTGCTTACCCGTGGTAGCATCATAACTTGCAATGTAAGGTTGTAGGAAATCTTGGTAACGGACATTGAAATAGCGAATGAAATAAACCACCGTTCCAAAGCCAGCATACACAAACGGCATTTTCCAGTATTGTTTGTTGTAGGCTTGTCCCAAACCTGGGAACATAAAGGAGTAATAGGTTGCCTTACGGGGACTGTGTTTGACAGTAGGCTGTTGCGCAATTATTTTTGCTAAGGAGTCTTTTATAAGTTGTACTTTTTTAAGCGTATCGGGGCGTAGGGTGTCTTTCGCCATTGCCAGCTGAGCAAAGCGCTTTTGTAGAGAATCTGTGGTGGTTTGTTGTGCTTTTACTCCTACCATTCCCCCCAATAACCACAAACCGATAATGATTCCTAACTTTTTCAAGATTCAAATTTTAGTACTTGTAAAATACGCTCTAATTCGTCTTGTGAAGTAAAAGGGATTTTGATTTCTCCTTTTTGTTTGTCGTCAGTTTTAATGGATACTTTTGCCCCGAAATAAGACGAAAGTTTAAACTGTAACGAACGCATTTCCTGTTTTATAACGTTGGGGCGGCGTTCTCTGGAGCTAACCTCTTCTACGGCCAACTTGAGGGCCTGTACGGCTTCTTCCACTTTGCGCACTGACCAAGCTTCTTCAATCGTTTTTCTGAAAATTTTTAGTTGTGTTTCAGGGTTCTCTATGTTGATGATAGCGCGGGCGTGTCCCATCGTGATTTGGTCGTCGCGGAGGGCTGCTTGAATCATAGGTGGAAGTTTCAACAAGCGAATGTAGTTGTTGACTGTTGTACGGTTTTTGCCTACGCGTTCGCCGAGTTCATCTTGCTTGAGTCCGCAGTCAGAAATAAGTCGCTGATAACTAAGTGCGATTTCTATGGCGTTTAAGTTTTCGCGTTGGATGTTTTCGATGAGTGCCATTTCCAGCATTTGCTGGTCGTTGGCAGTACGGATGTAAGTTGGAATGTGGGTTAAACCCGCAATTTTAGAGGCTTGTAAACGCCGTTCTCCCGAAATCAACTGATAGCGATCTCGCCCAATTTGCCGCACGGTGATGGGTTGGATGATTCCCTGAATTCGAATTGATTCTGCCAGTTCGTTGAGTGCTTCCTCATCAAATCGGGTACGTGGTTGATAGGGGTTAGTATCAATTTGCTCCACGTGAATCTCGCTCATCATGCTTACGCTTTCGTGGGGCAGAGGGCGTGTGGAGCGATTGACATTGTCGCTGTCTTGGAGCAGTGCTCCCAAGCCACGTCCAAGGCCCGTCATTTTTTTGGGAGCGGCTTTTCCGACGTTTTCCATTTTCTTACATTTATTTCGTTTTGATAGAGTTCATTTTCTGAAATCTATTTAAAATTCGGTGTCTTATCTTGCTTTTTTTACTGCTTGGTCGTCTTGTTCAAGCAGACCGTTTTTGCTCAAAATCTCCCTCGCTAAATTGAGATAACTAATGGCTCCTTTGCTATCCGAATCTTGTGCAATGGTGGGGACACCGTAGCTGGGTGATTCACTCAAGCGAATATTTCGAGGGATAATGGTATTGAAAACCATGTGTTTGAAGTGCGCGGTCACTTCATTTACGACTTGATTGGAAAGCCGTACACGCATATCGTACATGGTCAACAAAATTCCTTCAATGGCCAAATTGGTATTAAGTCGCGTTTGAATAATCTTGATGGTATTGAGGAGCTTGCCCAGTCCTTCCAATGCAAAGTATTCACACTGCACGGGTACAATCACCGAATCGGCTGCGGTGAGGCTATTGATGGTAATCAGACCCAGCGAAGGAGAGCAGTCAATAACCACAAAATCGTAATCGTCTTTGATAGGCCAGAGTGCTTCTTTCATTTTTTCTTCGCGGCTTTTGAGGTTAATCATCTCAATTTCAGCCCCTACGAGGTCAATGTGGGAAGGTAAAAGATACAAGTTTTCAAAGTTGGTTTCTACAATGGCTTCTTGGGGAATAACGCCTTCCACCATACATTCGTAGATACTGTATTCAATTTCTTTGGGATTGAAACCCAAACCCGAAGTAGAATTTGCCTGAGGGTCAGCATCTACGATGAGGGTTTTGAAGTCTAATACTGCCAAACTTGCTGCCAAGTTGATGGCTGTAGTAGTTTTGCCGACACCGCCCTTTTGGTTGGCTATTGCTATGATTTTGCCCATTGTTGTTAGGTTTACCGCCTCCAAATATCTGTCTTTATTCGGAATAACCCAAAATGTTCCACGTAAAAAATGTTAAATGTTTCACGAAAGGAATAGTAAGCAGTAAGCAATAGGCAGTTAGCTATGCGGGGCTTGGTGCTTTTGAAATGAATTTAAAGAAGGTTTCTACTATGAAAAGTGTGGGTAAGAAAGCACTAAAAATGTCCATAAGTTAAAAATTAACAAGCATTTGCACAAGAAAAGAGACTGCAACTACCTACTGACAATCAAGTGCTTACCTTTGCATATCTAAAAAGTCCTCGGATCTATCCCCATTTTTGGCTTAAAAACATCATTTTTAGACTTTTACAAAATCATTACATTATCCGCACAATTAAAATATCCTCACCATGAAAACTTACAAAGTTACAGGAGCAATGACCCGCAAAGAAATAGTTTTTCGTTACAAAATATCGGGCTCAGGTACCGAGCGAAACATTGATAATATACCCATTAAACCGTACTTTGGGTATATTAAAAACGCCAAACTATGATACGGCCACTACCTACGCACCTTTGGTCGCCCCCAAACATTTATTTGTTTGAACCCTACCGTAATTTTGTTATGTTTGTGTAGTAAAGCCTCAACACCTAAAAGACTATGACACAACTCACCATAACAATCAACGAAAGCAAACAGGCCGAAGCCCTACTTCGTTATTTGGAGTCTTTGGATTTCGTAAAGGTAGAGCGAAAAATTACGCCTCGATCTCCTAAACCCAAAACACTAAAAGCAGCGCAAGGAATGAGGGATTTTTTAGGGATATTGCCCAATGAAAAGGCCAAACAAGCCGACGTAAACAGGGCTGTTAAAGAAATACGAAAAGGCAATTTTGAGTAGTTTATATGATTCGTATTATCATTGACCCCAATCTAATAGCCAGTGTTTTAATAGGAGGTATCACCCGTGAAAGATTCGCTGAACTATAGCCAATTTCTCAAAACCAAACTTTCTTTGGTTGTTTTGGGCTAATTGTTTCTTATTATTCTAATCAAGCAATAAGAGTGTCACGTTTTACCGTATGATGTGTCCTCACAAACAAGCTATTTTGTTGGCTGAAAAGTAAGGTCTGTCGAGACGCATATCAAGGGATAGAGGATGTCAAGTTAAGAAAAAACGAAGCAAACTCCAATGGGAAAAACTCCTATTGAAGGTTGCTTTATTCGTAATTTATATTTCTATGAAAAGATAGAGGTAGGAGGAATATTATCTCTAAAACCGCTTATAATTGTGGTTGTATCTTGGTCTACTTGTGCTTTATAGTTATTGTATCTTGCCTCAATTCTACAATAAATAGATGTATCATTTATGATTTTTGCAAATACCGATTCTACAATTTTTTGGAGTTCAATGACATTTAATTCAATACAATCAATTTGGGTGTTGAGAAAAAACAAAGGATAATTGTTAAATCTTGTGTCATAATTAATAGCTATACCTACTCCCTGCGGAAAGAAAGAATGCATACTTCCATTCCTGTAAATTGCACGATACAAATTCACCTGATTTTCAGTTAACGGCTTTTGAGCATAATCAAAAAACTTATTAACAGCTTTTGAGAATTTAAGCGTTCTGTTATCACGACTCCAAAGATTATCATCATGCATCAAAGCTCCCAAAAACTCTACTGACGACGTTAATACCATAGCAATAGGAATTGCGCAACGTGCAAACTCAGGTTTATGTGAATCAAAAAATGAGACACTACCATAATTATATTCAGATGAATGATTAATTGTAGTACCAAAAACACTTGGTGTAGGCGCTGGTGTAGGACCAGTGTATTGATTTCTGCGTCTTTTTTCTTCATCCTGAAGATTTTGCGCCTCTTCAGCTATTAGAGCCATTTTTTTTAGATCCCATTGGACCACATTTACATAATTCTGTAAGAATTGTTTAACATCCATTTTAGTAAAAATTATAGATTAACATTGATTTTGCATCAAAATAAAATAGTGACTGCGCAGCCTATTTGCGTAGTTGATAAATATTTTTTCAAAGCAGGATACATTATATGGTTGTTCCCAGGTAGTGTGGCAGGTGATTAACTGATTTTTGGTTTGGATTTTAGCTGATTTCGTTCTATGGCATCATTTTTGATACAAGACTTTTTTAGGCACAGGTAGCTACATCTTTTATTTCGTACGAGCTTTCAATAGCTAACTAACAGAAAACCGCCGCGTTAGAAGCGCGGCGGTCTCATTATCAATTACTTTCATTTCAGCAGAGGGGAAGAGATTCGAACTCTCGATACGGTTTCCCGCATACACACTTTCCAGGCGTGCTCCTTCAACCACTCGGACACCCCTCTGTATTTAATAAGCACGCAAAAATAGAATAGTTTCGCTAAAAAACACCTCAAGCTTCACTAAAAATTGCTCATTTCACCACTCATGGGAAAGGTTAATCGCTGTTTTATTGATTCTACATTACTTTCTTGATTGAGTACCCACATCATTTTGGTGATAGCAGCCTCGGTGGTGATGTCGCCACCGCTTACTACTCCTATTTTATCAAACCAAGTACTGGTTTGGTAGCGTCCCTGCATTACGCGGCCTCCGTCGCACTGCGAGACGTTTAAAATCACGATTCCGCGCTCGGTAGCTTCTTTCAACTCGTGCAAAAACCACGGCAAAGTAGGGGCATTTCCCGCCCCAAAGGTTTCTAAAACGACGCCACGCAGACCGTTGATTTCCAGCATAGAACGAACAACATTTTGGGTAATGCCTGGAAAAAGCTTGAGAATGGCTACGTTTTCATCCAATTGTGGTTGGATTTGAAAAGTCAAATCAGGGTTTGGCGTTGCGATATAAGGAAAATTGTATTCAATAGTCACGCCTACTTCGGCCAAAGGTGGGTAATTATCAGAGCGAAAGGCGTTGAATTGCGACGTTTCCTTTTTCTTAGCACGGTTGCCGCGCAGCAGCACATTTTGGAAATAAATGCACACCTCAGGTACCAAAGGACGTCCATCAGCTTGCGCGGCGGCAATCTCTAAAGCCGTAATGATATTTTCGCGGGCATCCGTCCGAGCTACACCGATGGGCAACTGCGCCCCCGTCAAAATCACGGGTTTACTCAAATGTTGGAGCATAAAACTCAAGGCCGAGGCAGTATAGGCCATGGTATCGGTTCCGTGCAAAATCACAAAACTGTCGTAAAAGTTGTAGTGACGTTGAATCAACCGCGCAATTTCTGCCCACACATCGGGGCGCATGTTAGACGAATCCATGATTTCTTCGAGACTCGTAAAAGTAATCTCAAAATCTAACCGCTTGATTTCTGGGAGTTTGTCTAAAATTTGTTCAAAATCAAAAGGAACCAATTGCCCTTTTTCATAGACCATTCCCAACGTACCTCCCGTATAAATCACCAATACCGACGCACGAGGCCGATTGGGTAAAACAGGATTGATTTTAACTGTTTTGTAGGCAGGCATAAATGAAATGACGAATGACAAGTTGATGAATGACGAATGGTCGGTTGTACGCAGATGTTCTGTGAGAAAAAATTAAGCATTAATCAAATGTACCGAAAGCTGATGAGCGTTTTCGGTGGTTTGTTGAGCGATGGTTTCAACACTTACTTGCATCAAATCAGCTACGCGCTGCGCTATGAGCGGTACGTAAGCCACTTCGTTGCGTTTACCACGGTACGGTACAGGGGCTAAATAAGGCGCATCGGTTTCCAATACAATATGTTCTAAACCGATATACGGCAAAACTTTATCCAAACCCCCATTTTTGAAGGTAGCTACGCCGCCAATGCCGAGTTTAAATCCCAATTCGATGGCTTTTTGAGCTTCTTCAAGCGTCCCCGTAAAACAGTGAAAAATACCTTTGAGACGTGGGTCTGCTATTTGTTCTATCAACTCGACCACTTCCCAAAAAGCATTGCGGCTGTGAATATCAATCCAAAGATTGTGTTTGAGGGCCAAATGGCATTGGGTGAGAAAAGCTTCTTTTTGCTGCTCTACAAAGGTTTTATCCCAGTACAAATCCATGCCTATCTCGCCGATGGCTACAAACCGCTGGATGCTCCTTTCCCTCTCAGGGGAAAGGGTGGGATAGGGGTTATTCAACCAATCTTCTACGATATACAGTTCTTTCTCAAAACCTTCTTTGACATACGTAGGGTGCAACCCCATCATGGGTAGGCATACATTGGGGTATTTTTCGGCCAAGGCCATCATGCCATCAATGGTGGTATGGTCGCAGTTGGGCATCCAGATTTGGGTAATTCCCGCTGCAAAAGCGCGGTCGAGCATCTCAGTGCGGTCTTCGTCAAACGCGTCGTCGTAGATATGGGCGTGGGTCTCTATCATTAAATGAGTGAGTTGTGAATGATATAGTGCGTGGAAATTCAAAACACTTTTACATTCTTCTGTTTTACATTTTTCGGTTTTTCAGTTTCTTCATACAACCGTCCTTTCCAAACGGTTTGTTTTGTTGTATAAAAGTTAATAAACATGGCAAAGTTCGTAAAAACGTGGTAGAACCAGAAAAAAGGTACGCCTATAAACATTTGTGGGAGTTGAAGCCAGTTCAAAATTCCTACCAACCAAGCCGTTATGGATACATAACTTAGAAAAATGACCAAGAGCGCTGTTTTTGGAAAAAAAATACCCAATAGAATTAGAAAGGGTAACAACAGTGCATTGAAATACACGCCGAGCCGCTGTCCCCACGGCAAAGAAATTGCGCCGTACATCCAGCGTTTGCGTTGGACCAATAGTTGAGAAAAAGTAGGTACGGGTTTAGAAATAGTTAAAACACGGCGGTCAAATAGCTGAATAAATCGAAAATTTTTGTCAAGAATGGCCTGAAAAAGGGCGTAATCTTCGGTAATGGAAAAAGGAATATTTTCATAGCCCCCTACCGAGTCGTAGGCTTTTCGGGTCACAGCCATATTGTTGCCCATGGCTGTGAGCGGAATGTTGAAAAGTGCCAACAGGCGCATGATAGAAAGATAGTAAAGCCATTCTAAGGCTTGGCAATACCCAAAAAGCATTTCCCATAGGCTCCCTCCTTGAGCGAGAAACGACAAAGGCGGGGTTTGCATCGTGGTAATACCCGTTACAATCCCTACATTAGATTTAAAGTGAAGTAGCATATTCTGAATCCAATCCGTAGGAACTTCAATATCTGCATCCGTAAAAAACAAGTAGTCGCCAGTGGCGTGGTGGGCGAGTTGAGCTAAGACATTTGGTTTGCCTTTGAGTGTATGAACAAATGGTTTATTAGAAAATGGCCAATCCCGAACAATTTCTATTAATTCAAAATGAGGCTTATCTTTAATAAATTCAACAATCAGAGCCGCTGTTTCGTCTTCCGAATCATCATCACCAATCAAAATTTGTAGAGCCTCTTTTGGATAACTCAACGAGGCTACTGAACGCAAACAATCTATGATATTGTTGGCTTCGTTGCGGGCGGCGATGAGAATAGTAACTTTTTTCACAAATCCATTTTTACGACAAAGGTAAGCGTTCTTTGTTTGCTACGATTTTTATTTATGTGGCTTTATGAACAATAAATACCCGATAAATTGTTAGCAAAAACATACTACTGCAACTGGAATCAACAATAATTGCTTAGAACTCATCATCGAATGGCAACCAACCGCCTAATCAATAAAATAAAAAAAAGTACCCTTCTCGAAAAGGAGCAAGAGCGACGTGACTTGGGCTTTGGCACCCGTATTACAGCAGATGGCGGGCGGCTTATCAATTCTGACGGCACTTTCAATGCACGCCGCGTCAATGTATCATTTTGGGCCTGGGCTGATATATTCCATCGCCTTACTTTGTTGTCGTGGCCGAGGTTCTTTTTGGTCGTGTTTTTGATTTACTTCGTGGTCAATTGTTTTTTTTCCTTTCTATATATGCTGATAGGAGTTGAACATTTGCAGGGGATACGAGGTACGAGTTTGATAGACCAGTTTTGGGGGGCTTTCTTTTTCAGTGCTCAAACACTCACAACGGTAGGATATGGACACGTAGCTCCCGTAGGATTGGTAGCAAGTGGCTTGTCGTCAGTTGAGTCATTGGTAGGCGTATTGGGATTTGCGATTGCCACTGGACTGGTGTATAGCCGTTTTTCGCGTCCCATACCCAAGATTTTATTTAGTCGCAATGCCATTTTTGCCCCTTACTTAGACATCAATGCTTGGATGTTTAGAATGATTAATGAAAGCCCCAATGAACTCGTGGATGTGCGAGTGGATGTATCGCTTTCTCGTTTAGAAACTTTACCCAATGGACAACGTACTCGACGTTATTATGCGCTTAAATTAGAGCGTAGTCAAGTAAATTTCTTTCCCATGCACTGGACTTTGGTACACCCACTTACCGAAGATAGTCCTTTGTACGGTGCTACTCCAGAGAGCATGGAAGAGTCGGACAGTGAATTTTTGGTCTATATTCGGGCCATTGAAGAAACATTTCTTCAACAAGTCCATGCGCGGTATTCCTACCGTTACGAGGAAATTACGTGGGGGGCAAAATTTAAGCCCATGTTCGACAACAGCAAAATTGAAGGGGTAGTAAAGGTAGATGTTCAAAAAATACACGATTACGATATTGTTCCTCTCAATTAGGATAGGCATGGGCCTTTCTAACAGCTAAACCAATAAAACACATGACAGCCCCTTCCAACGACAACAAAAAAGACGTTGAGCGCCCTACGGCCAATTATGCCAAATACTCAGGTATTGCCTTTCAGATGCTGGGAACGATTGGTTTGGGGGTGTATGCTGGCCTAAAATTGGATGAATGGCAGCAAAATAAATTTCCAGTTTGGACACTCTCTTTTTCGTTGGGGTCTGTTGCAGGCTCTCTCTATTTATTGATCAAACAAGTCAAAAACGAATAAGCTACATGCTACGTACAATTATTTTTACTGGAGTCGTTGGAATTGTATTTTTTGCAGCCGAATATTATAATTTCCTGAGTTCTCTACCTGCTGAAAAGTGGTATATCCTTGCCTTTTTTTTTACAATATCAGTACTTCAACACCGCGTTATGTCCTTTGGTTTTCAGGAGAATAGAGAGCGTTTTGTTCAATTCTACTTAGTAACAGTAGTTTTGCGCTTGATTCTCTGCATCTTATTTGTAGGAGCATTCCTATACTACAAGGTAAGTCGCCCCATGGAGTTCGTCGTCACCTTTTTTGTATTATATTTATTTTACACTTTTTTTGAAGTCTTAGGATTGTATCGTAACTTGCGCCGCGATTTGAAACCGTAGAGCAATAATGAAAAATATTTCGATTCGTTTATTTGTACTATTCCTATTTTTAGCGGCCTTTGTTACTCCGCAGGTTCGTGCTGAAGAGCCTCATAAGCACGGAGAAGAAGAAAAATTTAATGCGGGGGAGATGATTATGCACCACGTAGCCGACGAACATCAATGGCATTTTGCTACTGTGGGTCATACGCACATTACCCTTCCGCTTCCTATCATCATTTATGATACCCAAAAAGGTCTGAAGATTTTCTCTTCAAGTCATTTTTACCACAGTGCCGACGGAACGCACGAGGGCTACAAAATGGAGCATGAGCACATTGTAGCTGAAGACGGAGCCAAAGTGTATGACTTCTCCATCACCAAAAACGTGGCCTCGCTGATTATCAGTTTTGTCCTTTTATTGACTATTTTCTTCACCGTCGCCAAATCTTACAAAGAACGTTCAGGAAAATCTCCGAAGGGATTGCAGTCTGCTTTAGAGCCTATCATTGTATTTATTCGGGACGAAGTAGCCAAAAACAACATTGGTGAAAAACACTACCGCCGTTTTGTCCCTTACTTGTTAACCCTGTTTTTCTTTATTTGGATTAATAACCTGCTGGGATTGATTCCAGGAGGGGCCAACCTAACAGGGAACATCGCCGTCACTCTAACCTTGGCGCTGATTACCTTTTTTGTTGTCAACTTCAACGGAAAAAGTACTTATTGGGGGCACATCTTTGCCATGCCAGGCGTACCTAAGTGGTTGTTAATCATTATGACTCCCGTTGAAATTGTGGGGGTATTTATGAAGCCATTTTCGTTGATGGTTCGTTTGTTTGCTAACATCACCGCAGGACACATCATCTTGTTGAGCTTTTTAAGCATGATTTTCATCTTTGAAAGCTTGGCCGTGAGTCCCGCAGTAGCTATCTTCTCTACTTTCATCAATTTGATTGAGTTGTTGGTAGCAGCGTTGCAAGCCTATATTTTCACCGTTTTGACAGCTTCGTACATCGGTGCTGCCGTTGAAGAACATCATCACTAATTTTTTGTCAATTTCTTTTTTCATACATAATCAATTACAATCATGTTGCTTAACATTTTGCTTCAAGAAGCCGCTACAAGTGGCGCATCTATCGGTTATATGGGCGCTGCTATCGGTGCAGGTTTGGCTGCTATCGGTGCAGGTTTAGGTATCGGTCGTATCGGTGGTTCAGCGATGGAAGGTATCGCTCGCCAGCCAGAAGCTTCTGGAAAAATTCAAGGTGCTATGTTGATTGTTGCGGCCTTCGTTGAAGCCGTTGCTCTCTTCGGTGCCGTTATCGCCTTGTTGGTAGTTTTGTTGAAATAATTTTTTCACTCGCTACCCCATGAGTCGTGGCTAATTGTTGTTTGCATTAGGCATCAGTGCGTTTAGCTTCTACTCAAAATCATTACATTCTCCAGTTAACAGCAATAGGTTGATAACTGGAGAATGATTAGTAAATAGAAACTCATAAGCTATTTCAATACCATGGAATTAGTAACCCCCCAACTTGGCCTCATATTTTGGCAGTTAGTATTCTTCGGGATTTTGTTTTTCTTGCTCGCCAAATTTGCTTGGAAACCCATCCTCAGCAGTCTGTCTGAGCGTGAACACCAAATTCAAAGCGCATTGGATTTGGCCGAAAAAACCCGTGCTGACATGGCAAAGCTACAGTCAGACAACCAAAAGTTGCTTGCTGAAGCGCGTGCCGAACGTGATAGTATCTTGAAATCTGCCAAAGAATCGGCTGACCGAATCATTGCTGAATCAAAAGAAAAAGCAACCGTTGAAGGTAAGCGTATCATCGAAGATGCCCGCGAAGCTATCAACAACGAACGTGCTGCTCTCGTAGCTCAAATGAGAAAAGAAATGGTAACCATTTCACTCGAAATTGCCGAGAAAGTATTACGCAAAGAATTGAGCGATAAGACTTCTCAAGAAAAGTTGGTCGCCGATTTGGCGAAAGATGCAAGACTTAACTAATCAATTATCATTCAACATTGAACATTGCAAACGTTAACTGTTCAATGATAACTGTTCAATAAATTATGTCTGAATCTACCGTAGCTTTACGATATGCTAAATCGCTGATTGATTTGGCACAAGAACAAAAAGTACTGGAAGCTGTCTATCAGGACATGGTGTTTTTTACCAAAGTTGCCGATGAAAACCGCGGTTTGATGCTGGCATTGAAAAGCCCCGTCGTACGTCATGACAAGAAGCTTGCTATTTTAGAAGGCGTGTTTAAGAAAAATGTACACCCCGTTTCGTACACGATTTTCAATATCATTACCCAAAAAAATCGCGAAGCTATTATGAATAGTATCGCGACCGAGTTTGTGAAACTCTACGACGAGCGCAAGGGTATTGTAAAAGCCCATATTACGTCTTCTATGCCACTAACGGCTGATTTGCGCAAGCAATTCATCAAAATTGTGGCCGATGCTACTGGAAATACAGTAGAATTGGAAGAAAAAGTAGATGAGAAACTTATCGGAGGGTATATCCTTCGCGTAGGTGATCGTCAGGTAGATGCTTCTATCCGAAAACAACTGAATGACTTAAAACTCAAGTTGCTCAACTAAGATATTTTTTTATCTGCTTAGAGTGACAGAAGCCCTCACTGCCTTGCGGTGAGGGCTTTTTTTATCCCGTTCTCCTGTACGCCTTCTTCTTACACGGTTTTCCCATAAAAATTATTTTTGAGTAAATTTGGCACACTGATGACACGGATTGGACTGATTCTCACTGTTTTTTTAAGGAGTAATGGGTAAATAGTAATGAGTATTAAGTTGTTTAATATATTGATAAAGAAAGAGTTAAATATCTTCTAAATGCTCTATTACTTAATACTCACTACTTAATTTTATCAGCTAGTGAAAATCTGTTCAATCAGTCTAATCTGTGTGCCATTTGTTTTTTATAGGAAAACCCTGCTTCTTCTTAGTAGGAAAGGAGAATGGCTCTTGGCTCTACAAGCGTCGTAAATGGCTTCGATGGCATTGGCCAAAGCTTCATCTTTTTCGGTTACAATATCGCCTGCATCGTGCGTCGAAAGTTCGATACGAACTTTATTCCAAACGTTGGACCACCATGGATGGTGATTCATTTGTTCAGCCACCTCGGCTACTTGGGTCATAAAAGAAAAAGCTTCTTTAAAATCCTCAAACTCGTATTCTCGAACAAGTTTATTATTTTGTTCAATCCACATTTTATTAACAAATTTATAGTTGTAGGTGAGCAAAGTTACTTAACAATGAGTGAAATCAACGGAAGTGCTACCATAAAAGTCTTTTTTAGTCCACCTTACGGAACTCATTAGCCAAACCAAGGGGTTATGGAAACGATTCTTGACTTTACATTCAGTACGCTACACTTATCACTAAATAGTAAAACACATGTACATTCCTTTTCACGACATAGCATTTGAAGCCCGTGTGTGGGTGTATCAGGCCAATCGCAACCTGACCGACGACGAAGTAGGCACACTCACCGAAACCCTCAAAGCTGCTTTAGAAGGCTGGGAAGCCCACGGTCAGGCATTGACGGCTTCGGGCAAAATTTTCCATAACCGTTTTGTCGTCATTGCCGTAGATGAATCAAAAGAATTGCCGAGCGGCTGTTCGATTGATAAATCAGTGCATTGGTTGCAAGAAATAGGGCCTCGCCTCGGAGTAGATTTTTTTGACCGTTCGTTGGCCTACATTGATGAACGGGGTAAAATACAAACCATCGCCGTACCACAAATTAAAAATGCCGTTGCTTCCGAAGAAATTAGCCCCGATACCACTGTTTTTGACAATACCGTAGCGACCAAAGCCCAATGGATGAGTCGGTGGAAAACCCGTGCCGACCATACTTGGTTGAAGCGGTATTTTCAGCAAAACGCCGCCAAAACCGAGATTTAACCCCTTTTTTAGCTTATCAAAAATAGCTTCTTAAAAATAGTTTTTTTTGTTTGTGAACAACTCCTCAGGACGTATTTCTCGCCAAAGAAAAAGCCCTAAATGCCATTAAAAGGGGCTTTTAAGCCTAAAAAAACGGTGATTTATATTTTTTTAATAGTTTATTAAGGGGTTTTTAAGGATTGTAAGAGTACTTTGTAAAAGCAAAACTTAGCGAAGTGTTTATAACCACGAGTGGATATATTTCCACTCGTTTTTTTTCTCGCCTTAAAAATAACCAGCTTATGAAAAACGTCACCGTAATTATTCCGACCCTCAATGAAGAGGCTACCATCGCTGATGTTATCCGGAAAGCTCGTAATTGTAATCAGGTTCAAGAGGTGATTGTGATTGATGATCAATCGTATGACAACACGGTCGAGATTGCAATCATGTCAGGCGCATTGGCTTTTACCAGTACCCAATTGGGCAAAGGGGCTTCCATGCGTGAAGGAATAATGATGGCCAACTCTGAAATCATTGTTTACCTCGATGCAGATATCCCTACTTATCCCGAAAATGTAGTGGATTTACTCATCGAACCTATTCTAAAAAATGAGGCCGACTTTGTAAAATCTTACTTTGACCGTCAGGCTGGTAGAGTTACAGAACTGGTAGCGAAGCCGTTACTTAGTATTCTGTTTCCCGACCTAAACCGATTCAAACAACCCCTCAGCGGTATTATTGCTGGAAAAAAATCCTT
>JBGAUP010000154.1:0-14015 GCA_044228585.1 Runella sp.
GGATGGCGCGAGTAGCTGCCCGCTACGGTGGTGTCTATGCTTCGCACATTCGCTCAGAAGGCGACGAAGTACTCAAGGCCATCGAGGAAGCGGTATTGATAGGTCGTGAAACGGGAATTCCCGTGCAGATTTCGCATTTTAAAGTGAGTGGACAAAACAATTGGGGGCGTTCAAAAGAGACCTTAGCGGCAGTAGAAAATGCCCGCCGTGAGGGTATTGATGTGACCATTGACCAGTATCCTTATACTGCCAGTAGTACCAGTTTGACTACTTTACTGCCGAGTTGGTCGTTGGCAGGAGGGCAAGATTCCATCAAAGCGCGTGTGGCTAACGTTGCCACACACGAGCGCATGGTGAAAGACATGGTGGCAAGCCTAAAACGCCGAAAACAAAAGCACTTTACGTATGCAGTGGTTGCTTCGTACGATGCCGACCCGTCGTTGAATGGAAAAAATATTGAGGAAATAAACCTCCTTAAAGGCCGTAAACACAAAGCAGAAGCCGAAGCCGAGACCGTGTTAGAAATGGCCTTAAAGGGCGATGCAAGCATGGTATTTCACGGCATGGGCGATTGGGATGTTGAAAACATCATGCGTTATCCGCAAAATATGTTTGCTTCCGACGCTTCTATTAGGGTCTATAATTTTGGTGTGCCACATCCACGGGGCTACGGCACCAACGCCCGCGTGTTGGGATACTATGTTCGTCAAAAGAAAATCATACCTTTAGAAGAGGCCATTCGTCGAATGACCTCGCTCCCTGCTCAAAAGTTTAAACTCACAGGACGCGGGCTGTTGCAGTCGAATATGGATGCCGATGTGGTTGTGTTTGACGAAAATACCATCATTGATGCTTCTACGTACGACCGACCTCACCAGTATTCAAAAGGGATAAAATTTGTCGTTGTTAATGGCCAAGTTGTCGTTGACAACGAAAAACACACGGGTATTAGAAGTGGTAAAGTATTGAGAAAGAGTGAGTAAATAAAAAACAGGGCGAGGTCATTGTTTGTAGCAACGCCCCGTTTTGCTCCGAATATGAATACGATATACTACTGGGGTCACGATTTTATAAGCATCATTGACTACCTCGCCAGCATGGCCCAGTTTTTCATCGGCAAAAACGGGTATTTTTCGTTGATTGAGTAAATAAAGCGCATAATCTCGGTCATCCCCATGTAATTCTTCAAATTCTCCTTCAACTACTACGCTGTACCAAACTCCAGGACTCATCATTTCATCAATTTCAAAAGCAACGTTAGGATTCTTGCGTAGCATTTGTACTTTAGTTCCTTCGCGGGTGTTACCATAAATATGCACCCCATCAAAGTGATACATCATGGGTACAACCAGCACCTGATTATCAGCCGAACAGGCAATACGACCAAAATACTGGGAGTTCAGCATGTGGTCTATAACTTCGGTAGTTATTTCTGTTAGCATATAAGTATCGGCTAAGTTTAAATGATAAGTTGTCTCTCAAATATATATTTTTATTGTCTATTTAACATGCTGGTTGTCAGTAAAAAAAACTGATAATTATTAGGATTAGCTGATTATCGTCATTGGCCGTAACAGCTATACTCCCTATTTTCGTCGAAGGTTGTCTGTATGGTAGAGAATCCTACTATTCGTTTTGCTGAAATCTTAATCAATTCTTAACCTTAAAAATTACAGCAATGACTTTTAAACCAGCTCTTAAACAATTGGCCTTTGTGTTACCTAATTCTTTTAAGTCGGCAGAATTGACTTTTCAGAAACGGTTTGGAAAGGAACAAGAAGTTCGTATCGTGCTTCAAAAAGAACCTTACCCTCGACAAGTGGTCTCAACTCACCAACTGAGCAAGGGGCTTTGGCACGTGATTCTGGAGTGGTGCGATGATAATTATCATTATTGGACAGAGCAGGATATATTAGTGAACTAAGATAGGTTTTGATTATCTTGTTGCTCATGAAGCCCTTTATCTTAACATCTACGCTCACTCCCGAACAGCTTAATCAGCAGTGGCAGCGGTATTTCCCGTTTTTAAAGCTCAAGATATATGCTAACTCTATTTTTGCAAATGAAGAGGTTGAAAACAATATTACCCTTAAACAAATAAGTCAGCAAGCGCATGAATCAACTGAGCTTGAAGTTGAGCCAGATATGTCCGTGAAGACCTTTGAAATGGCTTTTCACGCTAAATTTGGATTGTTAGCAGAAGTGTTTCGTAAATCGGGCTATACTTGGGATGATACCGATTATACCAAATCGTGGACGTTACGGGAGCAAAATCTAAAGGGGCAAGAGCTTTCGGGTGAGAGAGGATAGGCTTATTGACGGATAAGCCAAGGGATAATATCCTGATTAATGATTGCTGACATTTCGTGACGGGTGTCTATTTTTAGCGCAGACTCAACGCACTTTTCTATGGCATAAGCAATTTCAAAGCGTTCGGGTACGTAATCACTACTTCGCAAATCAGAAACGGAGGGCTCTGTTTCTCGCTTTTTTAGCCTTTCTTGGACGACTTCTATTGGGGCAATGGTCTGAATCACCAGCAGACGAATGGTGTTCTTACGACAAACCAATTGCAAATGGTCTAAATAGTCTTTGTTACGGTAGGTAGCGTCCAAGATCACGGCTCCTGAACGATTTACTTCCGTTACTCCTTGGTTTATAAGTTCGTGATATACTTCTTCGGTTGCTTTTTTGTCGTATAACTGACTCCGTTCGGCATCAGGCAACCTTTCAAATAAATCTATGCCAGCTCGTTGTTTGCGAATCACGTCTGAACTAAGGACGGATAGGCCAAATTCATTGGCCAGTGCCTTCGCTAAAGTTGATTTTCCAGTAGCTACACTCCCCATGCAAACAAGTATGGTAGGTTGTGAGTCAAGCACCGCGTATCGGAAGGCCAACTGGAAATAGTGAAGGGCTTTTTGCTGGCTTTCTTGTCGAACGGTGGGGGATATTTCGGACTCCTTAGATTTCAATGTATCTACTTTTCCACGCACGCAGGCCCGGTAGGTTTTGTAAAAATTCAAGAGGGGAGTTAAATCGTCTTTTTCCAGAACCGATAGGAGTTTACTCTGTATTTTCATTGCAATTGGATGGCAATGGCGGTAATCCAAATCCATCAATAGGAAAGCGAGGTCGTTCAGCCAGTCGAGGCAACGTAGCCGTTGGCTAAACTCAATACAATCGTAAATCGTAACGATGTCGTTCTCAATGTGAATATGTTCGGAGCGTAAATCTCCGTGCCCTTCGATAATTTTACCCGCTTGGACGCGCTTTTCAAATAGGCTACGATGAGAATCAATGAAGCGAAAGAGGTAGCTTGGTATCCATTGAGCAGCCAACGGCGTCAATGTTTGTCCTGTGTAATTGTCAAAATCTGCCGTAATTTCCTGAATGGTAGTTTGAATGACATCAACCGTTGCAAAGTGGGCAATATCGGGCGTAGATGGAGTATTTTGGTAAAAAGTTATGAGGCGATGGGTCAATAAATCAATTCGAGACAGTGGAAAGTCGGGGTCTTTGATTTGGTTAATCAATAAATTTTTGTCAGAGAGTCGTCGCATCTGAATAACATACTCCACCAGCGTACCATTGGCGTTAAAACTTAGGGTTTGCCCGTCCCAATAGATAGGCAAAATTCCAAGATATAGGTCTGTACTCAGCCGCTGGTTGAGCCTCACTTCTTCTTGGCAATAAAATAAGCGTTGTGGGAGGGTAGAGAAATCCAAAAAATTGAATTTTACGTCTTTTTTGAGCTTATAAACAAACCGCTCCGTAATTGCCACCACCGAAATATGCGTTTGCAGTATTGAAACCTCCCGTACCGAATCGCGGTAAGAGGATGGATTGGACAAAAACTGGATGAGGTCAGTGAGTTGTGGCCTTGGACTCATGGTAGTTTAGGGGATTGATTTTTCTTTTACTTGGTATAGTCAGACTGAGTAGAGCCGCTCGTAGTATTCGGCGGCTAATCGTTGCGCATCGAAGCGAGGACATACGTCGGTCATCCCTGCTTTGGCAATAGACCACCAAGTAGCGGGAGAATCGTAGTAGAGAGGTAAAATTTGATTCTCAAGACATTCAAACAAATTTTCAGCATCAAAATCATCTTGTTCGTGGGTAGGAAGGCTTAACTCCGCAGCGGGTAAAATAAAGGCATTCTGACCATTCTTGGCAAATTCAGGAACCCATCCATCTGCTGTCGAGCACAAAATTGCTCCATTCATAATGGCCGTCATTCCACTTGTACCCGAAGCTTCGTGCGTAAGGCGAGGTGTATTGAGCCAAACATCGGCACCTCGTTTCAAGATTTTGGACAGGGTCAATTCATACCCCACCAACACCGAGCAGTTCACGTAGCGTTTAGAGAGATGTACCAATCGGTCGAATTGGCTAATGCTTGCGTAGTCGAAAGGGTAGGGCTTCCCAGCCCAGATGAATTGAATCGGATAACGGGTATTGGAGATGAGTTGTTCAAAACGCTCCATGTTGCTTAATAGTAAGTCGGCACGTTTGTAGCCTGTGAAACGCCTGGCCCAAATGATTGTCAGAATGTTGGGATCATAGATTTCCCCAGTTTGATCGGCTACTATCTCAAATAGTTCTTTCTTCCAGTTCTTTTTTTGTTTGGTGAGATAAGCCTCATCATTGGCTTTAGCCGCTTCGGTAAAGGCTGAGTCAGCCCAATAGGCTTGACTTTGGGCATTGGTAATGTGGATAATTGGACTAATATGAGGCGTATGTTGCCAGATGACACGGCTAATTTCTTGGTGCATGGCAGATACGGCATTGCTAAGCCGAGACAGTCGCAAAGCCCCTAAGGCATGATTAAAGGTGTCATCTGATATTCCAGTGATTTTTCTGACCTCGTCGAGGGACAGGTTGTTGAAAAAGCTCATGCGGTCGAGCAAGCGAATATCGGTTTGGGGATTACCAGCTTCTTCGGGGGTGTGAGTTGTAAATACCGTCCGCTTTTTTACCGCGTCAACGCTTCCCCATTTTGAATACAAATAAAACGCCAAAGGCAGCGGATGGCTTTCGTTGAGGTGGTACAATTCGGGGGTTAAGTTGATAGCGTCCAACAATTTAGCCCCACCAATTCCAAGCACTGTATAAGCAGCAATGCGGGTTTCGGGGTTTGGATCATACAGCCTGTGCGTAATTGTTTGCGCCAAGTAGTCATTTTCGGGTAAATCGGTTGTCAATAAAAAAAGAGGAGCCGTACCAAATACGCTGGGTGGCAGGTAGTAAGCTCCCACCCAAACGGTAGAATTATTAACCAGCACGGGCACCATTACGTCAAGTTTTAAAAGAAAACCGTAAGACTTCTCCATAAACAGTATGTCCATGGTTTGATCGGCTTTCCGAATTTGGTCATAGTAGCCATATTTCCAAAGAATACCAACCCCAATCAGATTTTGTTTAAGGGCGAAAGCCCCCCGTAAGTGCGAACCTGCCAAAAAGCCCAAGCCTCCAGAATAGGTTTTGAGGGGCTGGTGGATGGCAAATTCCATGGAAAAATAAGCGACTCGTTTGGCATACGCTGGTGCAAAGTCTTTTAAATCGTTGGAGAAATCGGGTAATGAATTGATAGTCATAGATATGGTGGTAGAAGTAGGTTAATCATCGGGTACTATTAACTAAATTGGTTTAGGTAAGATGAAGGAAAATTAGCAAATTTATCAACAACATCGCCAAATATGCTCAAACAGGCTACGCTGGCAGTGGGCTTTTCAACTTGGAAAACGAGTAGAAGAATTGGACGGAAACCTTACTGTTCAATCGGCTGTTACCAAAAAAACGGTCATTGCGCTTACTTTACCTTTAGCGATATAGAGATTTTAGAGATTGGTCTGACCCGCAAAAACTAACTCACAACTAATCCAATCCATCTAAAATCTAAACATACAGCGCACCCTGTTACATCGTAAAAATACTCAATTCTTAACCCAATCGTAGCGTGTTGGTTTCTCTTTCGGCTGTTATTATCAGTGTCAACCAAGAAAAAAAGATTCTTAAAACCATAGAAGCCCTCAAAACCTTCACCGACGATATTGTGGTGGTGGACTCTGGCAGCACCGACCGTACCCGTGAGGTAGCCACACAAGCAGGGGCGCGGGTGTTTTCACAGGCTTGGCTGGGCTATTCGGCACAAAAAAACTTTGGCAATGCCCAAGCCAAATACGACTGGATATTGTCGGTGGACGACGACGAAGTAGTTAGTCCCGAATTGGCTGAAAGTATCCGACAAGCTTTTACTCCTTCCCCCACTGCTGATGCGTTTGATTTACCTTTCAGAACGGTTTTTGCGGGGAAGTTGATTCGTTTTGGAGGGTGGAATCCTGAATCACACGTCAGAATTTTCAATAAAAACAAAATTCAATGGAATACCGATGCCGTTCACGAAGGGCTCACCCTCAAGCCTGACCATAAGATTCAAAAGCTATCGGGGTATGTATATCACTACACCGTAGATACGCCAGAACAGTTTGTTGCCAAAACCGATCGTAACAGCACCTTATTAGCCGAAAAAGGGCGTAAAATCGGCAAAAAAGCCAGTTTTGTAAAAATATACCTCAGCCCTGCCTTTCGGTTTTTAGTAGAATATATCTTCAAACTGGGCTTTCTCGACGGTTACTATGGCTGGTTTATTGCCAAAGAAAATACCCGATATACGTATTTGAAGTATAAGAAGTTGGGATAAAAAAAGCGCCAACCGATTCAAAACCGACTGACGCTTTTTTATAATGTATATACGCTTACGCTTTCACTACCCAACCAAACGGATCTTCGGTTTTGCCCGTACGAAGGTCACTAAGGAAGTTTTTTACTTTAGAAACAAAAGAGTCTTCCGTAATGGCAGGAAGCTCATAATCTACCCCTTCGTAACCAATTACACCAAAAGGTGACACTACCACGGCAGTTCCTGCCCCAAAAGCAGCCTCTAAACGTCCTTCTTTGAGGGCGTCTATCACTTCTTTCACGGCTACTTTCCGTTCTTCCACGGGTATTCCCCAGTGACGGGCAATATCCACGATACTCTTGCGGGTCACGCCGTTCAAGATGGTATCGGAAGTTGCAGGCGTAACGAGTTTGCCATCCATGAAAAACATCACGTTCATCGTTCCTGATTCTTCTACATACTCGTGGTCGCGGGCGTCAGTCCAGATGATTTGATCGTAGCCTTGTTGTTGCGCCAATTTAGCCGGATACAACGAGCCGCCGTAATTACCCGCACATTTGGCAAAACCTACCCCCCCTTCGGCTGCGCGAATGTAGTGTTGCTCCACTTTCACGCGCGGAGGTTTTGAGTAGTATTTACCTACTGGGCTGGTAAAAATGATAAACTTGTAGGTGTCCGAAGGTCTTACCCCAATGTAAGCGTCAGTAGAAAACATATACGGACGAATATAAAGCGAAGTATCTGGCGCAGTTGGTACCCAATCGGCATCCATGCGGAGTAGTTCCGTCAAACCACCCATAAAGATTTCTTCGGGAATTTCGGGCATACACATCCGTACTGCCGACTTATTGAAACGCGCCCAATTGTCCAACGGACGGAACATAAGCACCTCACCTGCGTCGTTTTTATAGGCTTTCATACCTTCAAAAATGGCTTGGCCGTAGTGCAAAGAAGCAGTAGCAGGGCTGAGGCTGAGGTTGGCGTAGGGGACAATTTGAAGGTTAGTCCATTCGCCGTTGACATAATCAGCGACAAACATGTGGTCGGAATAATGGCGACCAAATACCAAATTGTCGAAATCTACTTCATGGATACGCGAGGCTTCCACGCGTTGTATTTCCATGTCCAATGTGTCCGTAGTCATTGTGTTGGTGGTTTACTAAATGTGAGTTGACTAAAAATTAGTTGTCAATGCAAATATTTTTATTTTTCCTTGAAAACCCAAAAAAATCGGGGTTTTGTTATCAAAAAGATGCAAAAAAGAATAGATAAAGGTTTTTCATTTGATTAAACCCTCATTGTCCACTGCTAACTGTGAACTGCCTACTTTTTCCGTCCTGCCCATTTTATTTCTTCTACTCCCAATTCTTGTGCCATTTTTCGGGAAAGCACAAACAAATAATCGGAAAGACGGTTTAAGTACCTAATCACCTCCGATTCGACGGGTTCAGTTTCATTAAGTGCAATCACCAAACGCTCGGCACGGCGACAAACGGTACGCGCCACGTGTGCAAACGAAACCGATGGATGCCCTCCTGGCAAAATAAAAGAGCGCATCGGCTCCAATACGGTGTTCATTTCGTCCATGGCCTCTTCCAACGCTGTAATATCTTCCTCGTGTAAATCAGGGATGAAATGCTTTTTATTGTCGGGCTCGGAAGCCAAAATAGAGCCAATCGTAAACAGACGGTCTTGGATATATTTCAAAAAATCGCGGCGAGGTTCATTTACCACTTGGTCGCGTACAAGGCCAATGTAGGCATTGAGTTCATCCACTGTACCGTAGGTATCTATTCGTAAATCGGCTTTGCTTACCCGTGTTCCCCCCACGAGCGAAGTGGTTCCTTTATCTCCAGTTTTGGTATAAATTTTCATATTTTGTGGTAGAGGGGCAGACATTCGTCGCCCCGTCTGTTATTATTAACCCAACAAACATACTGCTAAAACGGTTTAGCTTTTATCGTAATAGTTGTAAATTGGGCAATGAAAAAATGCTTAAAGCATAACAAAGCAAGATGATGGAAACGGCCTTTCAAATCGCTAATACGCTTGTATTGCCTCAGTGGCTATTGATGATTTTTGCACCGCATTGGAAAGTAACTCAATGGCTGGTTCATTCTTACTTGATTCCAGTTTTATTGGCGTGCTTGTACGCGTATTTTATTTTCAGCGGAGGCCCGTTAAATTTTGAAGATTTTGGTTCTTTGGCAGGCGTAAAAAGCCTATTTGCCAATGGCGGTGATGTGGCAGTTTTGGCAGGTTGGATTCACTACTTAGCCTTTGATTTGGTGGCGGGCAGTGTTGTCTTGAAAGATGCTCAATCGAAAAAAATAGCCCACGGTTGGATAGTATTGCCGCTTTTTTTCTGTTTCATGCTGGGGCCGATTGGCTTGTTACTCTACTGGATTATTCGGACGACGAAGACGCGGCAGGTAAGTTGATTTTTTTGTAAATTACTGACATAGGCAATTTTACGTTTAGTGCAGGCAATTCAATTGTCTCGTTCAAATCACTATAAAAATCCACATACCAGCGTTTCCCCTCCCGATTAAATACTTCGACCAAACATTCTTCCTGTTCAATAATCAAGTAATATTGTAACGTTGGGATTTGGGTATATTCGGCCAATTTGGTCACGCGGTCGGTGTTGATACTACTTTCTGAAAGTACTTCTACAATAAAAATAGGTTCAGTAGCGTACTTTTTTTGGTTTCCTGTTTCGTAAAAAATGAAGAAATCGGGGATTCGGAAGGCTTTTCCTCCTCTGACTTGGAGTTTTACGGCATTTTGAACAAAAATAAAAGGTTGATCTTCCAAAAGATTTCCCATATAACGGTGAATATTACCCGCAATTTGATTCGCAGCTACTGATTCTTCTGGCATTTCAATAATTTTCCCATTTACGTATTCGAAGCGGCCTTCATTTTTTTCACAAAAAGCGAAGTATTCTTCTACGGTATATAATTTTTCGGCTACTGCTTCCATATTCAATCACTTATTTTCTTCAAAAATAGAAGTTCTTGTTTAATCAATCAACTATTAGATTTTCGTCTTTTTTGCCTTCCTATACTAAAATCGAACACAGAAAAACCCGAAATAAAATAATGGAACAAGAACTCCGCAGCCAAGATTGGTTTGGCAAAGAAGGCAAAGATGGTTTTATCTATCGCAGTTGGATGAAAAACCAAGGTCACGCGCCGCATCAATTCAAAGGAAAACCCGTCATTGGGATCTGTAATACGTGGTCGGAAGTGACACCCTGCAACGGGCATTTTAGAGATTTAGCCCAAAGTGTAAAAAATGGCGTTTACGAAGCGGGTGGCTTTCCGTTGGAGTTCCCAGTGATGTCATTGGGTGAAACTCTGATTCGTCCTACGGCCATGCTGTATCGTAACTTGGCGAGTATGAGTGTAGAAGAAAGCATCCGTGCCAATCCTTTTGACGCGATTGTGTTGCTGACAGGTTGCGACAAAACCACTCCTTCGCTCATTATGGGTGCGGCAAGCGTAGATTTACCTACGATTGTATTGCCTGGTGGCCCCATGTTGGCAGGGCGTTTTCAGGGCAAAGCCATTGGTTCTGGAACAGACGTTTGGCGGTTTGCGGATGACTTAAAAACGGGCAAAATGAGTCCGGAAGAGTTTGAAGAGGCCGAAAGTTGCATGAGTCGCAGCATCGGACATTGCTCTACCATGGGCACGGCCTCTACGATGGCCACCATGGCCGAGGCCCTGGGGCTTACTTTGCCTGGATTGTCGGCGATTCCTGCGGCTGACTCGCGCAAAAAAATGAACGCGCACCTGACGGGTATGCGCGTGGTCGAAATGGTGAAAGAAAACTTGACACTTTCTAAAGTGTTGACCAAAGAAGCCTTTGAAAACGCCATCATGATCAATGCCGCCGTGGGGGGCTCTACCAACTTTGTCTTGCACTTGTTGGCCATTGCGGGCAGAGTAGGTGTTGACTTAACTTTAGATGATTTTGACCGCGTAGGTTCTCGTATGCCATTTTTACTCAACGTAATGCCTTCTGGTAAATACCTCATGGAAGATTATTTTTATGCAGGAGGTTTGCAGGTGGTTATCAATGAAATCAAAGAGCATTTACACAAAGACGTCATTACGGTCAATGGTAAATCCTTAACCGATAATTCGATGAATGCGAAAAACTGGAATCCTGACGTGATAGCATCGGGCCAAGAGCCGATTTTAGAAGAAGGAGGGATTGCGGTAATCAAAGGTAACTTGTGTGAAAATGGGGCTGTGATTAAGCCTTCGGCAGCATCGGCACATTTGATGAAACACAAAGGTCGTGCGGTGGTATTTGAAACCATCGAAGACTATCACGCCCGTATCGAAGATCCTAAACTTGATATTGACGAAACCTGCGTCATGGTACTCAAAAACGTGGGTCCCAAAGGCTACCCAGGTATGCCCGAAGTAGGAAACATGGCATTACCCAAAAAACTACTCGAAAAAGGCATCACCGACATGGTACGTATCTCCGACGCCCGCATGAGTGGCACGGCTTATGGAACGGTATTGTTGCACGCTTCTCCCGAAAGTGCCATTGGCGGCAATTTGGCCTTGGTCGAAAACGGTGATCTGATCGAAATAGACATTCACCAGCGTTACATTCATTGGCACGTGTCTGATGAAGAAATCGCGCGCCGCCGTGCCGCTTGGCAACCGATTGATTTGGGCTACAACCGTGGTCACAATAAACTCTATATCGAACACGTCACCCAGTCGCACGAAGGTTGCGATTTCGACTTTTTAGTCGGAAAATCAGGTCATAAAGTCAGTCGAGAATCGCATTAATCGTTTGTTTGTTGAGAGGGGTTACTTATTTTTGTGTAAAATGCATAAAGTTATGCTTACTCAAAACGATGTACTTGGTTATTTTAAGAAAAACAAAACAGTTTTACTCAAGCGTTTTCATTTGAAACGACTGGGCATTTTTGGGTCGTTTGCCAGAAATGAACAGAATGAGGGAAGTGATATTGATATTATCGCGGATTTTGAGGACAACATCGAAGATATTTATGCTGTAAAAGAGGAGTTTAGGACGTTATTATTTCAGCACTTTGGCCGTCAAGCCGATATTTGTAACGTAAAGTATTTAAAATCTTACTATAAAGATGTTATCTTAAATGAAGCCATTTTTTTCTGACAAAGACCGTGCAAATTTACTGTCCATGTTGGATGCGATTGGTAAGATTCAAAGCTTTACATAGGATTTGAACACACCAGATGATTTCATCAATGATGAAGAATCTTTTGTCGCTACTTTGATGAATTTTGTAATCATTGGAGAGTCAGTTGCAAGGTTATCAGACGGTTTGAAAAGCTATTATTCGGGGATTGTTTGGCAAAAAATCAAAGGTTTTCGGAACATTGTGGTGCACGATTACTTTGGAGTTGATGCCGCTGAGGTTTGGCAAATCATTCAGAAATTTCTTCCTACCTTGAAAAAAGAACTGGAAGATATTCTCAGTCGAGAATCGCATTAGTGTTAATTTTGCCCAAAATGACTGGCAATTGATACAATGATGGAGTTTTTTTACACCCCTCTTTTTCGCCTAAAAAACCACGAAATTACCCCTGCCAATTTGGTACTTGTAGTACTCATTTTGGTGGGGGTTCGTATTTTAGTAGCTGTCGTAAAACGTGTACTTCGAGACGGTGTTTTTAAACGCCGACACGTTGATGAAGGTCGTCAACAAGCAGTAATGCAATTGATTCAGTATGCGCTTTATGTATTTGCCGTACTCGCCATATTGCAATCGGTAGGTATCGAAATTTCGTTGTTGTTAGCAGGTTCAGCAGCATTGTTGGTGGGGATAGGATTAGGCGTGCAAAAAACCTTTAATGACTTGGTCGCTGGACTCATTATTCTTTTTGAAGGTAGTATTGACGTTGGTGATATTATTGAAATCGAAAAAGTAGTAGGTCGGGTACAAAAAATTGGCCTCCGTGCATCCGAAGTTCGCACCCGCGAAGGAATCGGGATTATCGTCCCCAACTCTCATTTTATCAACGGAAATATCATCAATTGGTCGCACAGTCGCTCACAAACGCGCTTTAGTATTAAAATTCCCGTGGCTTATCAAGCAGATGCCCAACAAGTACAACAAATCATCAACGGTTGCGCCTATCGCCACGAAAAAGTAGCCGACCAACCCGCCCCTCACGTACGTTTATTGGATTTTAGCGAGTCGGGAATAGTCTATGAACTGCTTTTCTGGACGGCAGATGCTTGGAACATAGACCTCATTAAGAGTGACTTACGCTACGCGGTATTGGAAGAGTTTCGTAAGAAAAACATCGAGATTCCTTATCCGCAACGAGTGGTTTGGCTGAAACAGTAAGGTCGAACGGAATTAATGAATCGGTAACTTGACAATAAAAGTCGTCCCTTCCCCCTCTTTGGTTTCCACTTCCAGCGTTCCGCCGTGCCCTTTCGTCACAATATCATAAGCCAAAGACAATCCTAAACCTGTGCCTTCTCCCGTGGGCTTAGTGGTGAAGAAGGGTTGGAAGATTTTGGGTAGGATGTCGGCAGGGATGCCTGTGCCGTTGTCGGTAACTGAAGCCCCCCAACCCCCGAAGGGGGAGTTCTCGTTCGCTTCGGTTTTGAAAGTTTTTACCGTAACTTTCTTAACGAAAGTAGCTCCCCCATCGGGAGTTTGGGGGGCTGGGCTTTGAAAAGCATTGTTAATCAAATTCAGCAACACCCGACCAATGTCCTGCGGCACGACGTTGACCAGCGGTAGGTTTTCGTCGGCAATCAACTCATACTCAGCCTGAAAGTTGTTGTCTTTGGCTTTCATGCCGTGGTAGGCAAGCCGCAAGTATTCATCGGCCAATTGATTAATATTTGTAAGTTCACGCTTGCCTGTTGATTGTCGTGAGTGCTCCAGCATCCCTTTGACGATGGAAGAAGCACGTTTGCCATGTAAAGCAATCTTCTCCTGATTTTGAGAGAGGTCATCTAAAAGTTCCTTGACTAAAGCTCCCCCATCGGGGGTTGGGGGGCTGTCTTTTATCTCTTGTATAAGTTCAACCGACAACTCCGCGAAATTATTCACAAAATTCAGCGGGTTTTGTATCTCATGGGCAATGCCTGCCGTCAGTTCTCCCAAACTCGCCAGTTTTTCTTTTTGGATGAGTTGGGCTTGGGATATATGTAACTCATCCAGTGCTTTCTCAACTTTTAATTTTTGACGTTCAATTTCAGTTCGTTGTTGCCTGAGCAATAGATTTGCTTTCTCTATTTTTTTTCTACTCCTAAACTGAATAATGCCAAAGGCGATGAGCACCAAAATACCGAA
>JBGAUP010000155.1:0-13937 GCA_044228585.1 Runella sp.
CTACTGCATTAGGATTGGCTTGGTCGAGTATTAAGCCCTTGGATAAAAGGGTTGTAAAAACCCGTGTGGTTCAGGAACCTGAAAGAAAAAAGCCTAATAATGCGTGGTCTTTGCCCAGTTTTGGTAAAAGTGTAAAAGATTTTAACATCAAAGAAATTGGCACTTTTATTTGGAAAGGGCTCACTCAAGATGACATCAAAGGACAAGACAACTATTAAATAAAGATAAAATATTCCCACCTATTGCTTATTTTTAGGAAATTATGGTTTTTGCAAGAAAAAACGTTTTTGAGCACGACTACGAATTTGTTATGGAAGAGCCAAAACATTCGGAAGATGCCCCCATTATTAAGGTAATTGGGGTTGGAGGAGGTGGTAGCAATGCCGTTAACCACATGTTTACTAAGGGCATTAAAGATGTCGTCTTTGTTGTATGTAACACCGACAAGCAAGCCCTAATGCGTAGCCCCATCCATAATAAAATTCAATTGGGAGCTGATTCATTGAAAGGACTCGGAGCAGGAACAGACGCAGTAACAGGCCGTAAAGCTGCCGAAGAAAGCATCGAATATATTCGTCAACTCATGCAACCGCCTACCCAAATGGTTTTTATCACGGCTGGTATGGGAGGTGGGACAGGAACAGGTGCCGCACCTGTCATTGCCCAAGTAGCTAAAGAAATGGGTATGCTCACTGTGGCAGTCGTAACGGCACCGTACAGCCACGAAGGACGCATCAAAAAGAATCAGGCATTAGATGGTATTAATGCGCTCAAAGAGCACTGTGACACTGTCTTGGTCATTCTGAACGACGAATTGGCGAAGCTTTACGGAAAATTACCTATTTTACGGGCTTATGAACACGCCGATAACGTGCTATCTAATGCGGTAAAAAGTATTGCAGAAATTATTACGGTACATGGAAGTGTTAATTCAGACTTCATGGACGTAAAAAAAGTGTTGCAAGGAGCTGGCACGTCGGTGATGAGTTCGGCAGTAGCTGCGGGAGAAAATCGGGCTGAACTGGCCATTGAAGCAGCTCTCAATTCTCCATTGCTTAATAATCGTGATATTCGCGGGGCAGAACGTATTCTTATTACCTTGGCTTCCAGCACGAATGAGGATTACATGGCCACGCTTGATGAGCAAATGGCCATTACCAACTACATCGAAAGCCTAATTGGTGACGAAGCTGATATGTGTAAAGTTGGGGTAATTTTTGATGATGCTTTGGAAGATAAGCTATTGGTTACAGTCATCGCTGCTGGTTTTGAAGATTCTCATTTACCATTCAATTATGATTCAAGCGGTGTTAAAGCAGCAGCTAAAACCCCTTCTATAACTGCCCCCCCAAAGCCATCCGTAGTACAACCCACTCAAGACGTAAGCACAGGTATTCGGTTGGATGAAACAACTCATACTACAGGCTCTTCTCCAGCTGTTCCCGTGGAATCGAAAGGTTTTACAGTCGAAATAAATCCTCCAGCCCCAGAACCACCCAAAGAAGTTTTTAGTGAACCACAAAAATCAATAGAGGCTACGCCTGTGTTCCAAAACAAGCCAGAGCCTCAGGAAGACCCTCAAATTTTGCGTCGTTTAGTGCAAGACATTATCAACGGTCGTTATTCTTCCAGTGAACTCGAAAAACCTGCTTATCTGCGTCAAAACGTAACCCTGCATCAAAAACCAAACTTACCAGAAGAAGCTTTTATTCCTATCAAGTTAGATAAGCACAAGAGATAAAATGTTGATTTTAGAGCAATTACAAAATGCCCTCCAATCATTAGGCAGCCCCGAAAAGGCTGCCTTTCTTTCTCGTTATTTTAAAACTGGAAAAGGGCAATACGGCGAAGGTGACCTATTTCTGGGAATCACAATGCCTGAAATCCGAGCTACGGTCTCGAAGTACAGCAATCTTTCTATCAATGATTGGGAGCAGCTTCTTCATAGCCCATTTCACGAATTTAGAATGGCGGCTTTGATTGGCCTAATGAAACGTTTTCAAAAATCAAAAAAAGACGAAGCCACCCAATTATCAATTTTCGAAATGTACCTAAACAATCTCGACTACATTAACAATTGGGATTTAGTAGATGTTTCTTGCCGCGACATTGTTGGAGCTTATTTATTTCTTAAAGATCGCAGTATTTTATACCAGCTTGCTCAACAACCGCACCTTTGGGCACAACGTGTAGCAATTATTTCGACTTCATATTTTATCGCACGTAACCAATTTTCGGACACTATTCGTATTTCTGAAATGTTGCTCTCTCATAAACATGACCTCATTCATAAAGCAGTAGGGTGGATGCTTCGGGAGATTGGAAAGCGAGATAAATTGGTGTTAGAAGAATTTTTAGATAGCTACGCCAAACAAATGCCCCGTACGGCTTTACGGTACGCCATTGAACATTTTCCTGAATCCAAACGCAAGTATTATCTGACGCTTTGATACTTAGATAAAAAACTTAGTATCTTTGGCACAGTTTTTACCAATAAGATTTAGCCATTGAGTTTGATTATCAATACTTTAACAAAAGTTTGAAATTCAAAACTCGAAACTCGAAACTCAATCATGTCTTGGTTTACCAGAAAAGAAAGGGGCATTCAGACGCCCACAGAAATGAAACGTGAAGCTCCCGATGGGCTTTGGTATCAATGTCCGAGTTGCAAGCATGTCATGCACACTCGTGAACACAAACTCAATGCTTATACTTGTGTCAAGTGCAGTTACCATGAAAAAATTGGTTCAGAAGCTTATTTTGGGATTTTATTCGACGATGGTGAATATACCGAACTTGACGCAAATATGTTATCGGGGGATCCGCTCAATTTTGAAGATACAAAAAAATACCCCGATCGCATTCGTGATACCGTCAAAAAAACGGGTTTGAAAGATGCTGTTCGTACCGCTTATGGTAAAATGGATGAGCTTGATATTGTAGTGAGCTGTATGGATTTCAATTTTATTGGCGGTTCGATGGGTTCGGTGGTAGGGGAGAAGATTGCCCGAGGAATTGACCATGCCTTAACTCACCGCAAACCCTTCTTGATGATTTCTCGTTCGGGAGGTGCACGTATGATGGAAGCGGGATATTCGTTGATGCAAATGGCCAAAACATCGGCAAAATTAGCTTTATTATCAGAAGCCAAAGTACCCTATATTTCCCTTCTTACCGATCCTACTACAGGTGGAGTCACGGCTTCTTATGCCATGTTAGGAGATTTTAACATTGCTGAACCCGGTGCTTTGATTGGTTTTGCCGGGCCTCGCGTTATTCGGGAAACCATCGGAAAAGACTTACCGAAAGGTTTTCAAAGCGCTGAATTTGTGTTAGAACACGGTTTTTTAGATTTTATCGTTGACCGTAAAGATTTAAAAGACAAACTCGCAAGTTTGTTGCGGATGTTGCAGTAAAACAACACAAATTATGAGGACTTACGACTTTACTGTAATAGTTCAGCCCGATGAGGAAGGAAACTTCATCGCAATTTGCCCTGCTTTGCAAGGATGTTATACCGAAGGAAAAACCCCTGACGAAGCTCTGGAAAACATTCAAGATGTTATTCGATTACATATTGAAGATAGGATTTCTAACAATGAAACTATTTTAGAAGAAGTTTATTCTTCTAAAATGACTATTGCAGCATGAGTGAAAAATACCCACGTCTCAATGCAAAACAACTTATCCAAATTTTAGAGAAAAAAGGTTTTAAACTTGTTCGACAAAGTGGCAGCCATGCCATTTATCGACATCAGAACGGGCTTAGAACAACAATCCCAATTCATGGTAAAAAAGAATTAGGTATAGGGCTTTTACGCCAAATCATAAAAGATACAGATTTAAGCTTAGAGGATTTAAAACAATAATCATGCGCCTTGTGTCCCATCCAGTTCTTTGCAATTACTACGTGACGTATCGCTGCAACGCCACTTGTAGTTTTTGTGATATATGGGAACGTCCTTCTCCTTACGTCACTATCGAAAATGCTCATGCCAATATTTCTGCACTAAAACGTCTGGGCGTAAAGGTAATTGACTTTACGGGTGGTGAACCCCTTTTGCATCGCCAATTAGATGAGTTATTACGCGAAACCAAACGTCAAGGTTTATTAACAACTGTTACTTCCAACGCGCTTCTTTATCCAAAATATGCCAAGCGGTTACGTGGTTTAATTGACATGCTTCACTTTTCGCTCGACTCTCCCGATCGAGAGGAACACGACAACTCACGAGGGGTAAAGTGTTTTGACAAAGTGATAGAGTCCATTCAGATAGCAAAATCGCTTGGCGAACGACCCGATATTTTATTTACGGTTTTTGAGAGTAATATTCACCAAATAGAGCGCGTCTGGAAAGAAATCTGCTTACCTAATAAATTGGTACTTATTCTTAATCCAGTTTTTGAATATAATACTGTTGGTTCAGAACTCTCCCTTGAATCGCTCCAAGAGTTACGAACTTGGGGAAAGCAACAAAATATCTACTTAAACGACGCTTTTGTACAGCTTCGTTTAGATGGTGGTAATCATGTAGAAAACCCTATTTGCTTGGCAGGGAGTACCACAATTGTTATTTCTCCCGAAAATAAGCTTGTGCTTCCCTGCTATCATTTGGGCTTAAAAGAGTTCGCTATCGAAGATAATTTGTATAATCTTTATCGTTCTGAAGAAGTTCAAAAATTAATAGCCCTTGAAGGACGATTACCTGCTTGCGAGGGGTGTTCTATCAACTGTTATATGCAGCCTTCTTTTGCCGTTAAAATCAATAAATATTGGTGGAAAGCCCTTCCAAGCACGCTCAAATACAACCGCCTCAAAGGCACTTGGAAACAGTTATTTTGAATCTTCGCACTCTGTTGGCTAATTTTGTATTTTGGTAGTGAGGTTTAAGCCCCTAAATTTAGGCCAACAACAATCTACTCAATATTGCTCTACAAATAGCTTCAAACATTATTAATGATCAATTTTTTCAACGAAGATGTAGATTTCAAAGTCGCACATCCCCGCAAAACCAAAACTTGGCTTAAAAGTATCATCGAAACGGAAGGCTATGAGTTGAACCAACTCAATTATGTTTTTTGTTCAGATGAATACCTACTTGGTATCAACCGTCAATACCTTAACCACGATTTTTATACTGACATCATCACATTTGATAATAGTGAAATTGAGGGCAAAGTAGAGGGTGATATTTTTGTTAGCATTGATCGAGTTCAAGAAAACGCCAAAGAACTGAATAAGCCATTTGAAGAAGAACTTCGTCGCGTTTTAGCGCATGGTATATTGCATTTAGTCGGTTATGATGATATTGAAGACGAGCAAGAACTCGAAATGAGAAATAAAGAAGACTTCTATTTATCTAAACCATAACTTGCTTTATATCAAGTAAATACACAAATGCTTCACGTGGAACATTTTTGAGTTTTTTATAAAAACACGTGAAACGTATATTTTTTCTATAATCAGAAGATTTTTTTAAATTATGTTTCCAAAATACGATGTAATTGTAGTGGGGGCTGGACATGCTGGATGTGAAGCGGCAGCCGCAGCAGCCAATATGGGTTCAAAGGTTTTGTTGGTTACCATGAATATGCAAACCATCGCACAGATGTCCTGCAACCCAGCAATGGGAGGAGTTGCCAAAGGACAGATAGTGCGAGAAATAGACGCATTGGGAGGACAGTCTGGGATTATTAGTGATAAGACCATGATTCAATTCCGAATGCTCAATCGTTCTAAAGGACCTGCCATGTGGTCACCCCGTTGCCAAAGCGACCGAATGCGTTTTGCTGAAGAGTGGCGTTTAACCCTCGAACAAACACCTAATGTTGATTTTTGGCAAGACACGGCTCGCGAGATTATTGTAAAGGACAACCGCGTAATCGGCATAAAAACGAACCTTGGCGTAGAAATTTTAGGCAAATCTATAGTATTGACAAACGGCACTTTTTTGAACGGACTCATCCATATTGGCGAAAAAAACTTTGGAGGTGGTAGAGTAGGAGAGAAGGCAGCAACAGGAATTACGGAGCAACTCATTAACCTCGGATTTGAATCAGGACGAATGAAAACGGGAACACCACCACGCGTTGACGGACGTTCTCTTGATTATTCTCGCATGGAAGAGCAGGCTGGTGACGAACAACCAAGTAAGTTTTCATATACTGATACTCCAAAATTAGTTAATCAGAGATGCTGCTGGATAACCTATACAAATGAGGATGTTCATGCAGTATTAAGAACTGGTTTTGATAAATCACCTATGTTTACTGGACGGATTAAAGGGTTAGGGCCTCGTTACTGTCCTTCGGTAGAGGATAAAATCAACCGATTTGCCGACAAGGACAGCCACCAAATATTCGTCGAGCCTGAGGGATGGAATACCGTTGAAATGTATATCAATGGCTTTTCTACTTCCTTACCCGAAGATATTCAATACAAAGCAATTCGACTTATACCTGGTTTTGAAAACGCTAAGATATTTCGACCAGGGTATGCGATTGAGTACGACTACTTCCCACCAACCCAATTAAAATTAACTCTCGAAACACACCTTGTTAAGAATCTATTTTTTGCAGGCCAAATAAACGGAACCACTGGCTACGAAGAAGCCGCCTGTCAAGGTTTAGTGGCAGGAATCAATGCGCATCAAAATGCCCATGATTTAGACGCTTTTGTATTGAAGCGTTCAGAAGCATACATCGGCGTTTTGGTAGATGACCTTGTCAATAAAGGGACGGAAGAACCCTATCGAATGTTTACCTCACGCGCGGAGTACCGCACCTTACTCCGTCAAGATAATGCGGATATTCGATTGACTGCTTTGGGTCATAAAATCGGTTTGGCCAGTGATGCAAGATTGCAACGTGTACACGAAAAAATCGCAAACACTGAAGCTATATTAGAAGAGTTAAAAAAAGTAAAAGTATTACCCGAAGAAGTAAACGGCATACTTTCAGAAATGGGGACATCAACCATTAGAGAAAAACAGCCATTGTTTCAATTACTCAAACGCCCCGACATTGAAATAGAAGACATCAAAAAACTAAATTCTTCTTTTGCTGATTTTTTAAATCGCTTCGACGAGGAATCTGCAGAACAAGCAATGATTAAAGTTAAGTACGAAAGTTATATTGAAAAGGAACGGCTCATGGTTGAAAAAATGAGCAAGCTGGAAGATCTCGAAATAATTACCAACTTTGACTACGACCGCGTTTCGGCTTTGTCTTTTGAAGGAAGACAAAAATTAAAAAAACTGCGTCCCCAAACTTTAGGTCAAGCTTCGCGTATTAGCGGTGTAAGCCCATCTGATGTGTCCGTACTTTTGATTTATTTGGGGAGATGATAATTTAGATAAAAAAGTAACGCGTTAAAAGATGTTAATTTGCAGGGGCTTTGGTAAGCCCCTTTTATTTTTGTTAAAATTCAAAAAAACATGGTTGCTTTCAGTATTATAAAATCAATAAAATTCCCCTTCTTTTATTATATATTTCCTACTGCTTACTGCTTACTGCTATTAAGTTGCTCCCAACCCATTTCTCCTACGGGTGGCAAGCGAGACACTATTCCTCCAAAACTTGTAAAAAGTACACCCACTAATAAACAGACAAATTATAAAAGCAAGACCGTTGATTTGGAATTTGATGAGTATGTAGTGGCAGAAAATTTACAACAAAAACTTCTCATTACCCCTGACCCAGGAGAGTATGATTCCAAGCTTAGACCCAATGGCCTTCGTATCACTTTCAAAAAATCTCTTGATTCTGCCAAAACCTATTCTCTTTCATTTGGAGATGCCATCAAAGATTTTAGCGAAAAGAATCCCGCACAAAACCTACGAATAGTCTTTAGTACGGGACAATACATAGACTCTGCCTCAGTGAGAGGGGAGGTCAAAGACTTACTCACAAATAAACCCTTACTGGATGTTTTGGTTGGAATGTATCCAAATTCTGATACGCTCAATATAGAAAAAGTAAAACCCAGTTACTTTACTCGCTCCGATAGTTCAGGCAAATTTAGTATCGAGAATATCAAGTCTAACACCTATCAACTCATTGCTTTCGATGATAAAAATCGCTCCATGACCTACAATCCTAAGGCCGAGAGAATCGCTTATTTAAGAGACAGTACCACTTTAAAAGATTCTACGCAAATCTCGGGCGTTTCATTGAAGGTGTTTATGGCCAATAATACCCCCGCAAAAGTGCGAAATACCACTCCAGAGCCTATTATTACTCTGTTAATTACGACAAAGGATTCTTGGACTATAAAGTAAAATTTGATAACCCCGAAGACTCTATTCCGCACTTTCAAGCGGGAACAAACGAGCTAAGGTTTTACAATACTAAAAACCGCAAAGACACACTCGTAGTAAAAATTATGATTCGGGATTCAATCGGGTTGATGTTCGAGCATACTCAAAAGATTAAATTCAGGGAAGTAAGACCTGGTGGTAAAAATACCGATGTGAGCCGAGATCCATTTGAAATGAAAACTAATTTTCAGCCTAACGAAGAAATTGAGCCTCGTTTGTTTACGATGAAACTAACCTTTACCAAGCCCCTTTCTGAGGCTCGTCTCAATCAAATACAACTATTTAGTGACAGTACTAAAGCCGAGAAAATAAAGCTATCTGATTTTATTTGGGAAAATAATAAAACAATTCTTTTGCTTACCCACCCTATTGCAACCAAACAACAGCTAAAAATTATACTTCCAAAATCTACTTTTTTTAGTGTTGAAAACGATACTATCCCAGAACGTGTCTATAAACTGCCTATTATGGAGGAAGAAAATTATGGTACTTTAGAAGGTGAGGTTAAGGGAGCAAAAACAAAATTTATAATTGAGTTGTTGGATGATAAATTTGAGGTTATCAAATCTATAGCTAATAAAACCCCTTATCAATTCAATTATCTCAAGCCTGCTACCTATTCTGTCCGAGTCATTGTAGATGAAAACAATAATGGCAAATGGGACTCAGGCGATTTTAAGACAAAACACTTAGCTGAACCTATCGTTTTTTATCCCGAACCCGTCAAAGTGAAGAAAAACTTTGTAATGAGTGGTATAGATATAGACTTATCCACAAAATAATTCACAATTCACGTACTATGTGGATAAGTTAATGCGCCGTTTGGCGCATTTTTTGTAATTATTAAAAATAGCTTAGATAGATTTTGTATTGTGAAACGACTTTTTCACAGAATCGGAAAATCTGAGGAAAAAATGTGTAAAACTTTGTGGATAACTGTATTTATATGAGAAATTTAGTGGATAACCCTCAGGATAACTTGTAGATAACACAAATCAAATGTGTACAACTTTTTACCCACATTCGATTTGTGGGAATCATTCCCTATTTTAAACAATGTTTCAAGGTATTTTAAACATTGTTTTATGTGGAAAATAAATAATCCACAACGTTGATAAAACTATCCACTATCCACAATAGTTTGTGAATAATTGTATATTTACTTGAAAAACAAAGATTTCAGTTGTGAACAAAAATAAAATTTAGTGGATAACCTTATAATTTATTCACATTTACGTTTTAGATAAAAGTGGATAAGTAGTTTATAACTTATTTATCCACTTATCCACTGAGATAATGAATCTTAATAGTTTTAAAATAATATTATTTGTTTTTATAATGGGTGCAAGAATAATGTGTATAACTCCTAAAGTTGGGTGGATACTCTTCATGGGGTTGGTGACTGTTTTAATGTCGTCAAAAAGTTACGCTCAAAGCGATGCAGACTTAGCTGATGCCTACTTTCAAAAAGGAGAATGTGATAAGGTAATTTCACTTTATCAAAAAGTCCTGAGGAAAGATTTTAACAAAATATATCTGAGACGTTATATGAATTGCGTTGTCAAGCTTAAAGAATTTGATGACGCTGAAAAGTTTTTTAAACGTCAACAAAAGGCAGACCCCAATTTTGGTTATCTATATACTTTGTACTGGGGACGGATGTTGGAGCAAACAGGACAGGAGGCAGCAGCTAAACTGAAATATGAGGAAAGTATTACGCAAATTCCCCCCAAAGATTTAAATGCGTATAAAGAACTCTCTGATGAATTTAGAGAAATAGACAATACAGATGAGGCCATTAATGCTATCCTAAAAGCGCGTGAGGTATCAAGAAATGAAAATCTATTTAAAATGGAGTTGGCATCACTTTACGCCCAATCTGGAAAAACAGATCAGATGATTGAAGAATTACTTAGTTTGGGCGTAGCTATTCAGAACAAAGAGGTCATTCAAAATTATTTTCAAGATTTTTTACGTGAAGAAAAAGACCAAGTAAAATTTGAGAAAATTTTGTACGAAAAAATTCAGCGGCAACCAAATGAACCTTTCTATGCTGAAATGTTGATTTGGTTTTTGACACAGAAAAAACAATTTGCTAAAGCATTCATTCAAGAGCGTGCGTTGGATCGCCGGTTTAAATACAATGGAACAAAAGTATTTGACCTGGGAAATTTAGCACTTCAAAACAAAGATTATGGGGCGGCTATTCAAGCATTTGAATACATTATTAAAGATTATCCCCAAGGTCAACTTTACCCCTATTCACGACGTATGGTGATTGTAGCAAGGGAAGAACAAGTTAAAAATACCTTCCCCGTTGAACAAACATCGGTTCGAAAACTTATTCAAGATTATAGAAAGCTTTTGGTCGAACTTGGTCAAAATAATCGTACTCTTGAAGCCATGCGGAGTATGGCAAGTTTATACGCGTTTTATTTAAATGAAAAAGACACTGCCTCAATTGTTTTACAAGATGCGATTAGAATAGGACGAGCAGAAAGTGATTTTATAGACAAGTGTAAACTTGATTTGGGTGATATTTATCTCCTAAAAAACGAACCTTGGGAGTCCACGTTGCTTTATTCGCAAGTTGAAAAATCTCAAAAAGAAACCCCGCTGGGTTACGAAGCCAAATTACGTAATGCGAGGCAATACTACTATACGGGCGATTTTGAGCTATCTAAGGCATTGTTAGATATTCTAAAAATGGCGACCTCGCGTGAAATTGCGAACGACGCGGGTTCATTAAGTCTATTAATCCAAGATAACACGGGTTTAGATACCTCAGAAGACGCAATGAAACAATATGCGTCTATTGACCTATTACTTTATCAAAATCAAACAGAGGCGGCTTTAGGCCGCTTAGATGAGATGTTTAAAAAATACAAAGACCATCCATTGGCCGATGAAATTCTCTGGCTCAAAGCACGTACTTATGCAAAGATGGGCGAAAACCAAAAAGCAGTGGATAACTTGCAGGAGATTGTGGATAAGTTTTCTACTGATATTTTAGCCGATGATGCTTTATACATGATGGCTGAGTTGTACCAAAATCGTTTTAAAGATAAGGATAAATCAATGGAGTTATACCAGAAACTCCTTGAAAAATACCCTGCCAGTATTTATGCGGCTGACTCTCGTAAGCGATTTAGATACGCCGTTATCATCGGCAGGGCTTCTAAGAGCTAAAGCTTTAGCCGATAGCTTAGGCGATAAAAATATAGATTCAATCTTTGTAAGTAAATACCAACGTAATCGTCAAACCGCTCAACCTTTAGTTGATATTTTAGGAAAGCAATATGCCATTTATGAGCCTAAACCAATCAGCGTGATTGTAAACCGACTAAATCACTTAAAAGGAAAAAATGCTTTAGTAGTAGGTCATAGCGATACAATTATTGAAATAGCTCAAGGATTAGGAACAACCCCCTCGCTTACGAAAATTGAATCATCTGATTACGACAACTTGTTTATTGTAACGCTTAAAAAACGACTTTTTGTAAAGTCAGCAACATTAGAAGAAAGTGTGTACGGTACTAAAACACTGCCCTAAAATAGGGATTAGCTATCTAAGTTTTAATGTCACTAAAGTAGCAATTGCCAAAATAATACCTACAATCCAAAATCGGGTAACTATTTTGGCTTCATGGTAGCCTTTCTTCTGAAAATGATGGTGCAAAGGAGACATCAAGAAGATTCTACGCCCTTCGCCAAATTTTCGTTTGGTATATTTAAAATAACTCACTTGCATAATAACCGAAATATTTTCGGCTAAGAAAATCCCACACATAATGGGGATTAACAATTCTTTACGAATAGCCAATGAAATAACAGCTATTACTCCGCCTAACATTAGACTGCCTGTATCTCCCATGAAAACCTGAGCTGGGTAGGAATTATACCATAGAAATCCAACACAAGCCCCAACAAAAGCAGCGATAAAAATAACTAACTCTCCTGAGTTAGGAATGTACATAACATTGAGATACTGAGAAAATTTAGCATTTCCTGATACGTAAGCTAATACGCCAAGGGTTAAAGCAATAATAATAGAAGTTCCTGCGGCCAATCCGTCAATTCCATCGGTGATATTGGCTCCATTAGATACAGCGGTAATAATAAAAATAGCTACAATAGTATAAATAATCCAAGTGTAACTATCTGGTAATGAGCCAAATAATAAATTTGAGTAGTCAAATTCATTGTTCTTAATAAAAGGTAAGGTAGTGATGTTTGGGTTAATAACATCACTATATCTTTGCACTTCTCCGATAGCTGAACTAATCAGTGGTTTATCATAAACTCTGATTTTTACGTGTTGGTTGAAAGATAAAGTTAGACCTACAATTAAACCTAAACCTACTTGTCCTACTACTTTAAATTTACCTTCTAAACCTTCTTTATTATTCTTGAATTTCTTGATATAATCATCTATAAAACCAATCAGTCCTGTCCATACGGCTGTAATTAACAACAGAACAATATAGACATTGGATAATTTGGCAAATAATAAAACTGGAATGAGTAATGATGCCAAAATAATGAACCCCCCCATGGTGGGAGTCCCCTTTTTTTCCATTTGCCCCTGAAGACCTAAGTCTCGAATTGTCTCGCCAATTTGTTGTTTACGAAGAAAATCAATAATGCGCCGACCAAAAATAGCGGCAATAAGTAAGGAGGTGACTGTTGCTCCCAATGCTCGAAAGGAAATGTATTGAAAAACCCCTGCACCTGGGAAATTAAACTCTTTATCTAAGTACGAAAACAGGTAGTAAAGCATGATTGAAAATGGTTAGGCAAAAGTAAAAATGCCTATACTATGGCACGTTGGCGACAAGTATAGGCATTTTTAAGAAATTCAGAAAGAAATTAATCTTCTAAATGAAAGGCAGCTCTGACCGTTTCATAATCACCCATATTTATAAGAGACTTTTTTACTAAATTGTTAGGAATTAGTACATAACGATATTTCTGTTCAGCTATTGGACTTAGGTTACCTTTAAGCCCAATCATTACTATTCTCAAGGTAGATGATTTTGGTATGGTATAGTCAAATCTTAATTCTGTGTTATCAACATTCATGTTGAAAGGCATAGGATGTACTTCATCATTAATTTTGGAATATACATACAACTGACTATTCTCTAACGTATTATTAGTTAGAGTTTTATGATTTAGTTCACAAGTACGAGCTGGTAAGCCAAATACACTCGTACTAACCCATTGATTGGCACTAATCCAATCAGAAGCAATTACTTCATTAACATCTAAGCTCATCAATGATTGAGGCATTGGCGTAGGCTCTAAACCAGTGCAATTGAGCATCCAGCCTAAGAAAAACGCTATTGTCAATCCTAATATTCCAAAGCGGTAGAAATGTTTCATAGACAAAATAGTTGAAAAACAAAGGGTTAGTTAAATTTGAAGTACGCAGAGAAAATTTTAACAAAAGTTATGCCAAAAATTATATTGAGCAGGTAGATAAACCATAAACAGAGGTTTTATCTACTATTAATTAAAAAATACTGACCAAGTTGGTGATTTTATAGAATAGAACCAGAAGTTAGAAAAGGCTTAAAATTTACCTCAAAAATTGTACCAGTTCCTAAGATAGGATGC
>JBGAUP010000156.1:0-13924 GCA_044228585.1 Runella sp.
AGCGGTGCATCCGATTGCAGTAAGATAGTGGCGAAACTGTGGCGGGCTGCGTAGGTGTTTACGTCTCCTTCAATGCCTAATGTTTGGCCTATACGTTGCATCCATTTGTTTGTAACCTTTACCACTTGATGAACTGCGGCCTTTTGTTGTTCGGCACTCATAGACGCGTTGAGGAACGGGAACACATAGGCAGCGGGGCGTTTGTCGCTGTGGTTGCCCTGTCTTTCAATGATCGCCCACGATTCAGGAAACAGTTTTGCAACAATCTTGCTTTGATTCCCCTTTTTGCTTCGGGCGGTCTTTTTACGCACAAAGTTTAGTTTGTTGGTTTTGGGGTCTAAATCGCTCCAACGCAAAGCGCACACGTCGGCCATGTTCATTCCGTTGGATAAGTACGAAAATACCCACAAATCGCGGGCGCGTTGTTCGGTGTCAGTTTGGCACTCATAGCGTAATATCTTGGTAACATCGTCTTTCGATAGTGCTTTCTTGATATTTTGCCCCGCTGGTATCACGTACCGATTATGTCCGAACGGGTAGGCATCACGGGAAAGAATACCCGCTTCAATGGCATCATTTACCACGGCTCTAAGGTGGCGTAAATAAATGCCTACGGTGGTAATGCTTGCGGGCGCGGCTTTGGCGTTCCCTTTTTTTGGGTTGCTGGTTTGTGGGGTTTTACCGTAGTGAAGCATCCAGTTTTCATAGTCGGCCAAAAACGCGGGCGTAACGTGGCGAAACTGTAAAAACGTCGGTGTCGGCTCCTCATTCTTCTTAGTCGCTTTCGGGCGCAATGGTAGCCCCAAATCTTTGCGCGTCGGATTGTCCATACTTCCCACGTAACGGCTTAACGACTTCGCGGTTAGGTCGTACATTGAAGCATTACCCACGCGATCAGCTTTTAGCATCGTTTCGGCTTTGGCTTTGAGGGCTGCAAAAACGTTGTCGGTGTCATCGGCTGGTTTTTCTTTACCCCAATTGTCGTATAAATCTTTGAAGGTGTCAAAATCAAAGTTTACGCCTAATGTTTCTACAATGGTTTCGGCACGTCGGTAAAACCCGTTAGGCATACTGTAAATATCAGCGTACAACTTTAGGCGCGTTTCATCTTTTACCCGATTGTCCAGCTTTTCCCCTTTTTTGGGTAGCTGCTTCCATTGGTCGGCATCGGTTTTGATTCCAGTAGTATAAAGCCGTTGGGCGCGGTTATGGGTAACAATGATTTTTACTACTCCTAATCCGTCCTTAGTGGCGCGGGTGTCGAAAAACAGGTTTACAGTTGCCATTAGTTGATATTTTGTTGATTCAAAATGTATTGCAAGTTTCAAAAGTTGCAATACAAGTTGCAATACAAAGATACAGAATCAACGCATAATAGCAATAACAAGCGATAAAAGTATTTTAATAAATCATTGATTTACAGAGTATTTAACTAATTACCCATAAAGACCAAAAACATAACAAATACCCATTATACCTGACTCATAATCAGGGGGTCGTAGGATCGTGCCCTACTGGGCCCACAAAAAAAGCCGTAAACAGTTTCATAAAAACTATTTACGGCTTTTTTATTTCTCCAAATAACGATTTACATCTTCAAGCGTGTCGAAAAATCACGCTATAATTCCAAAACCGCCGAATATAAATCTATCCCCTTAGACCAATAATCGGATTGTTTACTGAGAAGTTTAAAACCGAGTTTTTCGTAAAACCCAAACGAGTGTTGCGATGTCTCTACCATAATCGTTTTAGCTACGCCCGTTTCACGAATACGCTCGATGCGATACAAGGCCAATTCTTTTCCAACGCCCGTCCCTTGGTAATCGGGATGAAGAAATGCCCATGAAAGACCACCCTGTTGGTCAAAAGAGCGTACCCAGTAGCCACCACCACCCACAATCTTATTACCTACTACGGCCACCACGTAGTCGTCGCCAAATAAATCCAAATACTCCAAAAAATCGCCCAGCTCTTCGGGAGCAAAATACTTGGGCGTATTCATTAAAAATATCGCTTCCAAAGCGGTTCGGTCGCTTAGTTCGTAAGGTCGTAGAATAGTTTCCATATTTTCAAATAAAGGCAAAAAAAGTGCCAAATATACAAGCTTGTGAGGTTTCACTACGGCAGTAGTGGTAAAACCTCACACATTTTATTATTCAATCTCCAAAATCACTCCTTTCGTAAGCGGATGCGCCACGCAGGTCAAAATATAGCCTGCGGCTAACTCCGACTTGGTCAGACCGTCTTCTTCGTCCAAATGCACTTTGCCCGACGTACACTTGCCCATGCAAGCCGTACACATCCCCGCCTGACACGAATACGGCAAATCTATATCTAATTCCAAAGCCGCTTCCAAAATCGTCTGGTGTGGTTCTACCATAAATTTATACTCACTCCCTTCGTACAATACCGTTACCTCTTGGACTTTGAGACTACCATCCTCTTCGTCGGGTTCGTGAACAGGGTGATGCGTAGTGGCCGTTGCAAAACTTTCTTTGTGAACTTGCTCCTCGGGTACTTGCAATACTTTCAAAGCCCCCTTGGCTTCGTCCATTAACCCATCAGGACCACACAAAAAATATTCAGCTTGCGTCAATGCCAAACCACTTATAGATTCTAACAAACGCAAAATAGTCGTCTGATTTAATCGGCCTGTCGTACCATTCCACTGTTTTAAGGGCTGACTTAAAGCATGTTTCACTATCAAACGTGCGCCGTACTGTTGGTTCAACTCGTCGAGCTGCTTTCGGAAAATAATACTTTCTTCATTACGATTTCCGTAAAGCAACACTACGCGACTTTCGGTCTCTATTTTCAAGACAGATTTGGCAATTGCCATCAAGGGCGTGATACCACTCCCCGCTCCTATCAGCACCACGGTACGGGCATTGCGGGCGTCGGGCTGGACCATAAAATGCCCCATCGGCTCCAATACCTCCAAGAAATCACCTTCTTTTACGTTGTCAATCAACCAATTAGACACCAAACCACCAGGCACGCGCTTAACCGTGACCGCAGGGGCGGTATCCGTATGGGGTGAGCTGCTCATCGAATACGACCGCCGTACTTTTTCGCCGTTGATGGTCAACAATATAGTCAAAAACTGCCCTGCTTGGTACTTAATCATCTCGCTCAGCGGATGCCAAAACGAAATCGTGACTGCATCGGGCGTTTCTTGAATTACTTCTTTTACTTTTAAATGGAAATGCTTCATTATAATTTTGTCTAAACCTACGATTAAATCTGTGAGGTTTGCTGATAAACGTACTCAAAACTCACAAGTTTTACTTTTAACTCCTCAAAATTACGATTTGTTTTACCAAAACCTTTGTTTCAACCACAAAACAGCCCGATCGGGAATAACCAAAGTGAAACTTTTACAAAATTGAATTGGTTTTTAGGACAGTATCAACTCACATTAAAACAACCGAATCTATAAAACAATGGTCACTGTAACCGATAAAGCCAAAGATAAAATCCTTGAACTGCGCAAAGAAGAAGGACGCCCCGATGATAGCCACATTCGCGTAGGAGTGGTTGGCGGTGGCTGCTCAGGCTTGATGTATAACCTTGAGTTTGACAGTTCTAAACAACCAACCGATATGGAATTTCAGGACAAAGGCATTCGTATCGTCGTTGACAAAAAAAGTATTCTTTATTTGGCAGGCACGGTATTAGATTTTTCCGATGGACTCAATGGCAAGGGCTTTCAGTTCGTAAATCCCAACGCCAGCCGTACCTGTGGCTGCGGAGAGAGTTTTGCCGTATAAACATTTGGTCATTCTACCAAAGCGGTGAAGCATTTTTTTAGCAGCAAAAAGGAAAGTAAAAGATAAAACGACAGGTAGAATAGCAATTACTTTTCTATTGCGTTTTCGAGATTTAAGTGAACGGTTTGTAAAACTGTTTTATAGTAGATAAACTTTTGATTATTAACTATTTGCATCAAAAGCAAAAGCCTTCCCGAAATCGGGAAGGCTTTTTTCATAATATGGATATAATCGAAAAACTGTTTACTTTCCACCGCCACGACGTCCGCCGCCGCCGCCGCCACCGCCACCTTGGCCTCCACCGTCGTTAGAGTTGTCATTGCCTTGTTTGGTGTCATCGTTATTTACACTCTTCTTACGTTGGAAGAAATTACCATCGAAGGTCATTTTACCAAACCGCTTACGGAAGGTAATGCGGAAACCACGGTTGTACATGAAATTCACCTGTTCTTGGGTAAAGACGTTTCCAGGTGTATTGCTGCTCAGATTGGTACGTTGCTTGAAGGCATTTTGCAAAAAGTTTTCTGCCCCGAATCCTAAACTGGCTTGTTGTTTCTTAAACTCTTTTAAGAGGTTGAAGCTATAGCCCATAAAACCACCTTGCGTACCTTGCAACTGAATCTCACGGGCACGACCGAAGCCAAACATTTGTGCACTCCAGTTTTTACCTAATTGATACTGGACTTGCCCAAAAAGATTGAATGTCCAGTTCTGGTTGCTGATTCCCAAAGCAGGGCTGCTGAGCGTAATGTAGCGTACATCCACGTTTCCATTAATGGTCAAACCAGTAATAGGTTTAAACATGGCGAAAACGTTGAAACCATAGGCACGGTTACTACCGATGTTCTGAAAAGTCGTCAACAGCGAATTGTTATTCACTACCACTGTTCCTGTACTAACTCCCTGTGCTTGGGTCAATTGGTTAAACAATTCCTGTCCACCACGATAGCGTACCGTTTCGATAGAATTGTCGGTCATTCTCGTATAAGCCGAGAAGTTTAAGGTAGTTGTTTTAAAGAAAGTACTTAAATTAACTTCAAAATTGTTGGTGTATTCGGGGTCAAGATTGGGATTTCCGAATGAGATATTGAACGGGTCACTTTGTGAAACGTTAGGATTCAAGAATTGAATCGAAGGCCGCTGAATACGACGGTTGTAGCTTACCCGAATCGTTTTCCCACCTTTCAAACTCTTAGAGATGGTCAAACTTGGAATCAATGAACCAAAGTCGGGTAGGTTTGTCTCAGGTGCGTCTTGGTATTTGGCCGCTAACTGCGTGTATTCATAACGTAAACCAGGCTTAAAACCCCATTTATTTTTGGTTTGGAACAAAAATGACAGATAACCTGAATAAACGTTTTGGTCGTAACTAAACACGTTGGTACGAAGCGGGTTAGAAATGTAAGCACCACGACCCGTACTATCATAGTTGAATCTAAAATCGCTCTCAATATGGCGCAAAATCATCTTTGCCCCCGTTTCAATTTGCGTTGGGGTTATTTTCCCGATAGGTTGTCTCACCCACCGATGCCCCTTGATACTGATTACGGGTATAACTGTTATCACCTTTGTTTTGGCTAAACTGCGCCAACACACTAAACTCTTTGTTTTCCTTCTCAAACTTGCGCGTATAATCAAGGTTCATATCCAAGTTATTACCCATATTTTTGGTATCAATTTGGTTACCAAAAGATGGTGTTTGGGTCGTTCCAACGAAAGAATATGACTGCTGGTTGTTGTCCAAGTTAAAAGCCCGGCGACTGTTGCGTACACTAAACGTCACGTTATCTTTGGCAGTAGGCGAATAATCTAAACTCAACTGAGCATTTCCAAATCCCCCCAACTGCTGACCGTTGTTTTCTTGACGTGTCCGCAGGGTTTGACCATTAGCCAACTGACGGCTAATATCAATATACCCGCCCGTTGGTGGGTACATCATTCTACCACCCGCGTTTACAGAAACTCCCAATTTTTTAGTACGTAAGTTTACGTTTCCAAATAAGTTGCTGGAGCGGTTACCGCCAGCCATGTCTATTGAACCCGTAATTCCTTGCAAGTTATTTTTCTTGGTGATGATGTTGATAATTCCTGCCGAGCCTTCCGCGTCATATTTGGCCGAAGGAGAAGTAATAACCTCGATGGTTTTGATTTGGTCGGAAGGAATCATTTTTAGGGCATCGGCTACGCTATTAGCAACGATGGTAGAAGGCTTTCCATTGATTAAAACGCGGATGTTTTGACTTCCACGCATCGAAACGTTTCCGTCTAAATCCACCGACAACATAGGCACTTTGCGAAGTACGTCTCCAGCATCGCCTCCAGAGTTAGAGAGGTCTCTTTCAGCATTGTAAACGAGCCTATCTACTTTGTCTTCGATGATGGCTTTTTCACCCGTCACGGTTACTTCTGCCAATGTCCGTACATCTGGCGGCAAACTTATATTGCCTAAGTTTTTCTCTTTATTCCCTTTGCCAATGGTTATTTTGGCTATTTCAAAGTTCTTGTAACCAATAAAACTCACTACAAATTTAAAATCTCCGTCGGGAACACCTTTAAGTAAAAATGCCCCCTTCACATCGGTTACTGTACCATCTACGGGCTTCCCCGTTTTAAGGTCAAAAAGAGCTACGGTGGCATATTCAACGGGTTTGTTGGATACTGAATCTATAATGATACCCAAAATACGTCCATTGCCTTTTGGCAAATCAGGAATCCCCTGTTGCTGTTGTTGCCCCATCCCTCCTGGGCCATTGCGGTCGCCTCCGCGGCCCATACCTCCACCAAAACCTCCTCCTCCTGGAAACTGGGCTTGGGATGTATAAGAAATACCTAAAACGGCTGTTAAAATGTAAAAAAACTGTTTCATTGGTTTTGTTTTGTGATAAATGTCTTTGTAGTTAAGACAATAATTAAGGTACAAATGTTGCTCCCAAACCGTTAGCAAGGAGAGAAAAACGACCAAATGCAAGGTCTAAACGACTAAATGGGGTGAAATCATAGACGAGTTATTAGTCAAACAGCGGCCAATTGACCCCAAATCCCAACGAACGACCCACTACGGGATAGAATGGGGTAGCAAAATAACCCGGATTGAGCGCCCCCTGAAATAGCCCTTGAGCTGCATTAGCCATCTTGACAAATAAGCGTACGCGGTTGATGCGCGCGTTTACGAAGAATTCAGAATAGACAACGCCTTCAGTTTTAAGGCGGTTTTGAAGGTAAAATTGCTGCGTAAGGGGCATATAAGCATCGGCATAGTAAGACGACTTATAATGAATCTCGCCACCTACTTGTAAATACAATACTTTATAATAAACAAAATCAAACGCCATACGAAAATTGGCAAAAAAGCGCGGAATCCGCATGATATTATCGTTGGAAACCAACGTATAGTAGGTCTGTGCCAAGAATTGAAATTTTCGGGGTCGCCATTCCGTTTGCGCTCCTATTCGTAACACACTAAAAGCACTCGTAAACTGCCGTGCAACGGCGGCTGTATCGTAATAAAAATAATTGTTAATCAGGTGATAGTCTAAGCGCGGGCTAAACCGTATCTGCTTGGTATTGAGGTTTATTTGGCCGTAAATATTATTAGAATTGACCAGACGAGAGGTGTTGTCCCAACGAAGATGATTGCTGTTGTAAAACTGCTGAAGCAATGTGGGAGAAGAAAAAACCGAATAATAGCCTGCGGTAAACCATTTACTGACAATTTCTCCTTTGACTTTAAAATCTCTTCCTAACAAGTATTCAAACTCGGCCGTGGCGCGTTGGGTGCTGTCTTTGAGATAATATGCCAGCCACAACCCCACAAAATTTTCAAAACGTTTATGTACAGAACTTCCATTTGATGTACTATCTAAAGAAAGGCTTTCCTTTAAAATAGTTAATTTTCTTATATCATGATTTTCAACCATACTTATTAGCCTCTGGCGATAGTGCGCCCGATAATTAAATCCTTTGTAGCGCCCTTTAATTCCAAATTTATTCTCCACTAAGCGAAAATTTACTTCTTGGCGAGTGCTGTTGGCATTGTATAAATAATCGTAATAAGAAAGTGTTTCTATGCGTGAAAGGGTCGGAATACGATAGGGGGAATCAGGGTAGTAAACACGATAAAATCCATATTTCTGTGCCTGCGTCAAATCAGCATCGGTGTAAGTATTGATGCTTCGCTTATAGTCAAAAACATGATACACCTGAAATCCTTGTGCCAACACGTACTGCTGATAAATGTGCCAATTATTTCGTCGCTCCCACGATTGCGCGGTCTTTAAAATGGCCGAAGGATTGTTGTATTCGATGCTCCCATCCGCTTTAAAATTTAAGCTATCGGGCGACATCCCCCCCTGTTCGTAGGCACTGTGATTGAGATGGTTAAAATGCCCCATCAACAAATACTTGTCGTCTTTGGAGCGATAGTTTCCGTGAAAAACAAAAGCCCAGTTTTGGGTCAAATTGTTTTGTGGGTCAGCAGTTCCGCTCGTGCCAAAGTACTTATTAGTGGTAAAACGCTGGGCGTTGATGCCCAAATTAAGACGCGGAGTCAGGTTCTGATTATGGTCAAACCGTGCAATATTTTGTCCCAAGCCCCCCAGAGCTAAATAGAGGTTGGTATAGGGTGACTTGGTATCGTAGTATTTTACTTCATTGCTTGGGTAAGCATAAGGCGTATAAGCATCGTAGCCAAACTGCGCCCCCAATTGCTCGACAGGTTGAAAAAACACCGAACGTGAAGCGGTTCCCAGATTTCCTAAATCAACCAACTGAAAATTTGCGCGTTGTACAAAATTATAACGATGGAAGGCATCGTAAGACGTATCAATCTGGTAAAGGGTCTTGCGGTTGTTGAATACGTCTTCTTCTAAAAAGAAACGTGAAGTACGCGGCCCATAAATTACTTTGGTGGAGTCGTCTATCTTGACTTGACCTCCCCCCTGCCCCAAACCGCCTTGCTGGCCTCCCCCAAAAGTTCCGCTACTCGGCATCCTAATTTGGCCGAAGGCAGTTGCTGACCAAAAACCCAAAAAAACGATATATAACCACTTTTTCACACCGCAAAGTTAGTAGAAGTTTCCAGTCTGTGATTTGTCATTTGTAGTTTAGGATTTACAGTTTAGGGTTTACAGTTAATAAAATTTTCATTATACATTAAAAATCAGCGTATTACCTAAAAAGAGAGATAAAAATTTAAGGATATTTAACCTTTGGCTACTTGACCTTATTGGCAAAAAAAATGTCGGTTTTGGAAAACCGACATGCTGAAAACGAAAACCTTACGCACTTAATCTGCCAAGGGTCTCACCATAATATCTTTGTATAAGACTTTGCTCTTAGGGTCATGGGCTTGTAGGGCAAAAGTTCCACTACTTATTTTGCGCCCTTCCGTTATTTTTTTTCCGACTTCTTCTGGCTCAACATAATCTATGACGGTTTTGTCGTTGATTTTGATGATAATGCGCTTACCCTGTACAATGATTTGCTCTGTGTACCAAACGTTGTCTTCCACAAATACATCTTTCAAATCTTGGATACCATACAAACTCCCAGTACGTCGCCAATCGGTATGGGAGTTGTTTACTTGGACTTCGTAACCTTTTGAAGGCCACCCGTTCTCTTGGTATTGGGTATGGAAATAAAGGCCCGAATTGGCCCCGGGCATGGTCATTACTTGTGCTTTGAACTCAAAATTTTTGAAATTATGCTCACTCACTTTACCATCGTAAAACAAATGTCCCCTTGGCCCATTTACAACAATCGTTCCGTTTTCTACCTTAAAAGAACTTGCGTTTTCACCTACCTTCCAACCTTCCAGCGATTTTCCATCGAACAACGAAATCCATTTTTCTTTCTTTTGTCCAAAGCTCAAACTAACTGCCAACAGTAGTATCATTGTGGCGAAACAACCAGCTTTTCTCATGATTTTTATTTGGTTAAAGTTTACAAACTTATAAGGACATTGGCATATCATTACTACTTTTTGAAGAAGCTTTTTTTATCTCTCCATTGACAATCACACCAAAAAATGGGTTATTTGTTTAAACAGCGCATTTCTATTCATTAAAAAACTATTTCCATTGACTTCACTGATCAATATCAACCCTTACGCTTTTGCGCCTGTCGTACCTTTTGATTGGCACGCAGACTCCTATTTGGTTTTGGATTTTACCCAACAAAATGCCGACTTAGAAAACATTGATTTACAAAACAGTGCCTTGTTTTCAGACTACGTATTTGGGAAATTAAAAGCGGCCAACGCAATTGTAGGGGTAGGAGGCTACAATGAACACCGTACCATTTATCGCCGTAGTGAACATTTTCAACAAACCGACGAACCTCGCTGCATTCATCTTGGCATTGATATATGGGCTGCCGCAGGTACGCCCGTGTTTGCACCACTTGCGGGAAAAGTGCATAGTTTTGCCCATAATGACAATTTTGGCGACTACGGCCCCACTATTATTTTAGAACATCAACTCGAAGGCCAAATTTTCTATTCCCTTTATGGCCATTTGAGTTTGGAATCATTGGAGGAGCTTTATGAAGGAAAAACCGTAGAAAAAGGGCAACAAATCGCTACTTTTGGCCATTTTCCCATCAATGGCGACTGGCCTCCGCACCTTCATTTTCAGTTGATGACCGACATGCTGGGAATGAAAGGTGACTTTCCTGGGGTATGTACTTTACGCGAACGCGAAAAATTTTTGCAACTTTGCCCCAATCCTAATTTAATTCTGGGTATTTCAGGGCTTTAAAAAATACGTAAACAGGTTGCACACCTCGCTTTACACTTTGATCACTACACTTTACACGCTAAAACATGGGAAATCGCCGCTTGCGCATGGGGCAGTACAATCGTCTAAAAGTCATCAAGCAATTAGACTTTGGGATTTATTTAGACGGTTATGAAGATGAGATTTTGATGCCTACGCAATACGTCCCCGCCGATGTCGAAATTGGTGATTTTTTGGATGTATTTATCTACCGCGATTCCGAAGATCGAGCCATTGCTACTACCCTCGAACCCTACGGCACCGTTGGCGAATTTGCCTATCTGAAAGTCAATGCTGTCACATCATTGGGTGTTTTTATGGATTGGGGGCTTCCTAAAGATTTGTTTGTGCCCTTCAAACAGCAGCGTGACAATATGGTGGTAGGTAAGTCTTTTCTGATATTCATTCACCTTGATACCAAAACTGACCGAATAGTTGGTTCTGCCAAAATCGAACGTTTCTTGGACGAAGACATTTCTGAGCTTTCTGAAGGAATGCAAGTAGAACTTTTGCCTTACGAATACACCGACTTAGGCATCAAAGCCCTCATCAATCAGCGGCATTTGGGGGTGCTGTACCACGATGAGATTTTCAAGCCCATTGAACTGGGCAAGCCTACCACGGGCTTCATCAAAAAAATTAGGGCTGACCAAAAAATAGATGTAGCGTTAGTACAACAATCTTATGAGCGTATTGCCGATAGTAAATCGGTGCTTTACCAAAAACTAAACGCAGCACAGGGCTTTTTGCCTTTCACCGACAAGTCTGACCCAGCTTTGATTTATCGTACCTTTGGTATGTCGAAAAAAGACTTCAAAAAAGCCATCGGGGGGCTGTTGAAAGAGCAAAAAATCATCTTGAAGGAAGACGGAATTTATGGCATCAGTCCACAGTAGGGGGCTGTCATTGCCTCTGACCTATGTCCTAATTCATAAAAAAAGCGCGGCCAAAGGTCGCGCTTTTTGGGTATTATAGTCTATTGTTTACCCCAATAGATGTCTTTATCCTTGTGATATAGGTATGTCTGCGGCTAATAGGTAGTCTTAGCACAAAGACGCACTATCAGGATAAAAGGTTGGAAAGAGTAAACATTTATTTTTTAAAGATGTTCCGTCAGCCTACCATCATTTTCCTCCGTCTATTTTTCCTTTCTTCAACTCTTCTTTCTGATCTTCTCGTAGTGTGGGATATTTGATACCCAATTGTTCCAAATACGTTTTGTATTTGGTGGGGTCGTAGTAGTACTTAGAAAGTTCGGGCTTAAATTTCTCCATAATACCGCGATTTAGGTAAACGGCAGGCACTTCTTTGGGAGAAATCAAAGGCTCGTATTTCATCTCTTTGGTCTGCTCATTCTTGTAATAATCCCACGCCTCTTTAATAATTTTGGGCTTCAACAGCATGTCAATCAGCGTCATAGCTTCCGCTTTAGCACCATACACTACGCCTTTGTGGGCAATGGGCGTAGCCATTGAAATAGCGTTAGACCAATGATGCCCCGGTAAGCCTGGAATGTTGGATGGATAGCGAAGCACTACCGTTGGCAATGACCACGAAATATCGGCTATATCATCAGAACCGCCTCCCATAGACATCATCTGCCCGCCCATGATACGCGTGGGCGAATCGGCGGGTAAGCTTATTGTATCTAATTTGGTGGCTAAACCTTCTATTTTAGGCGCTTGTAATTCTTTCTGAGATGCCTTTGCCAGCATTTGGTCTTCTTCCGACCACGTGGGTAATCCTACTTTTCGGATATTTTGGTACATCGCTTCGGCAATAGGCTTGTTGAAATGCCCCGGCCACGCTGACCCTAAGATTTCGTAACTGAATTTAGTATCGGTCATCAAAGCAGCACCTTCGGCAATCTTCACACCGATGTCAAATAGTTTCTTGATTTTGGGATACGACCGCTCACGAAAATAATACCAAACGGCAGCTTTGGAAGGCACCACGTTGGGCTGATCGCCCCCATCGGAAACGACATAGTGCGAACGTTGCGTCAATTCCAAATGCTCCCGCCGAAAATTCCATCCTACGTTCATCAACTCAACAGCGTCCAACGCACTCCGTCCACGCCACGGTGCACCTGCCGCGTGAGCCGCAGCTCCTTCAAAATTGAACCTTACCGACACCAAGCCGTTCATGCCATTGTCTCCGTAACCAACTCCTAAATTATTTCCTACGTGCGTAAAAATACAAGCGTCCACGTCTTTGAAATAACCATCACGAACGTAAAACGCCTTAGCACCCACTAATTCTTCCGCTACGCCTGGCCAAAGCACCAGCGTTCCGGGAATCTTTTCACGTTCCATGATTTCTTTCACTGCCAACGCCGAAATAATATTCAAGGCTTGGCCTGAATTGTGTCCCTCGCCGTGACCAGGCGCCCCTACAACGATAGGGTCTTGGTAGGCTACTCCCGGCTTTTGCGAAGCTTTAGGAATACAGTCCACGTCGGAGCCAATCGCAATCACGGGTTTGCCACTCCCCCATTTGGCCAACCACGCGGTGGGCATATTGGCAATGCCACGCTCAATGGTAAATCCGTTCTTTTCCAACAATTCGGTCAAATAACGATACGTTTCCACTTCTTGGAAACCCAATTCTGAGAAACTGAACAACATATCATTGATTTGTTGTCCCAGCACGGCACGTTTTTCAACACCTGCCGCAGCATCTTGTTTGAGTTTTTCGAGACGAGTTTGTTCAGGGGTGGGCTTGGGAGTTTTTTTGGACTGCGTCCATCCCAAAGTACTAATGGCTGCGGTCAGCAGCAGTGTGTAAAGCGTTTTGTTCATAGTTTAGGTTAAGAAAAAGTGTAACTTACCCAAAGATAACAAAAACTCTATTGCTTACTATGTCAGGCTGTAAAATTGCCTTTTTTTTCTCCTTTTGAAACTATACCAGAGCCTTAACCAAGCGGTAAATTCACGACAAACTCACTCCCTTCCCCTTCGATACTATTTACTTCTAACGTCCCACCATGTCCCTTAGTCACAATATCATAGCTCAAACTCAATCCCAACCCCGTCCCTTCACCCGTGGGTTTGGTGGTGAAAAAAGGTTGAAAAATTTTGTCTTTAATGGCAGCAGGAATGCCCGTTCCGTTGTCCTTGACTCGGATTTCGACCGTATTTTTAAGTACCTTGGTAGAAACAGTCACTTTGGGTTGATAATCGCCCAACGCTGACAAGGTTGGAGTAGCGCTCTTGCCAAACCTTGTCAGCGTTTTCTGCTTAACTGCATAAAAAGCATTATTGTACAAATTCAACAACACCCGACCTATCTCCTGCGGTACAACATCAATCGTAGGAAGGGAAGGGTCAAAATCTGTAATCAGTTCGCAATTAAATTCTTTATTCTTAGCTCGCAAGCCTT
>JBGAUP010000157.1:0-13941 GCA_044228585.1 Runella sp.
CTCTCCAACTGTAAGATGTGGCAAAATCCATTTTTCAATTGTACTTTTACTCAATATTCCCATTAGGTGTTGTGTTTGATTTCGTAACTCAAAATTCACACTTCTTTGGGAATATTTATTTAAAGTTTAAACAGCTTCAATGTCAATAGTAGATTTTCAAATCCTAACTGTTTGAAAAAAGCATAAACAACATTTTTCCATGATACCTAAAATTGAAGGCTTGGTGGCCGCACCTTTTACACCCATGCACGCCGATGGCGATTTAAATTTGGCGATTGTACCCCAATACGCCGAAATGCTCATCAATAATGGCGTAAAAGGAGCGTTTGTGGCAGGTTCGACGGGTGAGGGGGTGTCGCTAAATTATGAAGAAAAAGCACAAGTAATACAGGCATGGGGGCAAATCAAAGACCCACGTTTGTTAAAAATTGCGATGGTGGGGGGCAACTCTGTTAGCGAAATGAAGCAGTTGGCGCAGTTGGCCGAACGAAATAAATTTGATGCTATCGCTATTTTGGCTCCTCATTATTTTATCATCAAAAATGCCGAAACCCTCGCCCAAATCTGCATTGAAGTAGGTAAAGTTGCTCCCAAAACGGGGCTGTACTTTTATCACATTCCCGTCTTGACGGGGGTGAGTGTTTCAATGATTGAGTTTTTGGAACATATTCAAGGAAAACTCCCCAATTTTCTGGGCATCAAATATACCCACCACGACATGATGGAGTACAACCGCTGTCTAAATTTTGCGGGTGAAAAATACGATATTCTCTGGGGATGGGACGAAGTGTTTTTAGGGGGGATGGCCATGGGCGCTCGCGGAGGAGTAGGCAGCACATTCAATTACGCCGCTCCCCTGTATCATCAGTTGATGGAGGCTTTTTACGCAGGCGACTTACTGAAAGCCCGAAGATTACAGGAAAAATCAATTGAGATTGTACAACTATTGGGCAAATACGGTGGCATTGCCACGGGCAAAGCCTACATGCGAGCCCTGGGACTGGATTGCGGTAAGTTCCGCTTACCCGTTCAAAACATGAGTGAGAGGCAGTATGAATCCTTTTTGGCTGATTTGCACGAAATTGATTTCTTTAGTTTTGCCTCAAAGTTGTAAGCTATTTTACAAACCATTTACCAAAAAGGGTTGGTAAAATGAGCGTTTGAATGTCTTTTGCTAAAAAATACAAAAGATGCTCAAACGCTTTTTTTATCTATCATTAGTGACATTTTTGGGCCAAAGTCAGTCACCACTCGCCCAAGTCTCCTCCAACCACGATTTGGTTTTTGATAAACTCCCAACCCGATGGGATGAAGCACTTCCGCTGGGCAATGCTTTTATGGGAGAATTGATTTGGCAAAAAGGAGACAATCTTCGTTTCTCGCTCGACCACGCCGAACTCTGGGACTTACGCCCTATGGAGGGCATGAAAAAGCCTGAATTTACTTTTAAATGGGTACAGGAACAAATCAAGAAAAATAATTATGCCGCCGTACAACAATACGGAGATGTCCCCTACGAGCGCGAACCTGCCCCAAGTAAAATTCCAGGAGCTGCCTTAGAAATAGAGACAAAAGACTGGGGGGCCGTGTCTTCGACAAGATTGGATATTCAGAAAGCTACTGCCGAAGTCAAATGGGCCAATGGAGCAAAACTTACTTCTTTTGTACACGCCAACAATCTTCTTGGCTACTTCAGGCTGGAAGGAGTGAAAGACCTTAAAGTCAATCTATTGCCCCCAAAATACGAAGGCGACGTGGACAAAACAGCGGGTGGCTCGGTAGCGGGCGATGACTTGGCGCGATTGGGGTATAAACAAGGGAAAGTAGATAAAAATAGAAATGCTTACACCTATCGTCAAAAAGGTTGGGGAGGATTTGAATACGAAGTGAGCGTTCGTTGGAAGGAGGTTTCTGACAATACGTGGGAAGGCGTTTGGAGCATTTCGGCACACTATCCCAACAAACCTAAAGTGCCAGCCAGCCAGCTGACGACTAACGTATTGCCTTTCGACAAAGCCTCCATCGCTCATCAATCGTGGTGGAAAAGCTTCTGGGCAAAATCAAGCATCAAATTACCCGACCCTGTCCTCGAAAAACAGTATTATCTGGAACAATACAAATTTGGAAGTACGGCGCGTAAAGGCGCCCCGCCTATTTCTTTGCAGGCGGTTTGGACGGCTGACAATGGCCGTTTACCCCCTTGGAAGGGCGACTTTCACCATGACCTAAATACGCAGCTGAGTTATTGGCCCAGCTACACCGCCAATCACTTAGACGAAGCCATGGGCTACCTTGACCACCTTGACCAAAACCGCGCCGCCTACCGCGACTATACCAAATGGTTTTACCAAACTGAAGGTCTCAATGTACCAGGGGTTACTACCCTCACTGGCGTGCCAATGGGTGGGTGGATTCAATATTCGTTTTCGCCAACGGTGTCATCGTGGCTGGCGCAGCACTATTATTGGCAATGGCGGTATAGCATGGACCGTAATTTCCTGAGAGAAAGAGCCTATCCGTGGTTCAAAGCAGTGGCAACTTTCTTAGAGAAAAATACTTTCCTAAATGCCGAATGGCAACGCCAATTACCCATTAGCTCAAGCCCCGAAATTAACGACAATAAAGTAACGGCTTGGTTTTCGGAGAATACCAACTACGACTTGTCGCTCATGCGCTTTACATTCGGCAAAGCCGCCGAACTCGCTACCGAACTCAACCTACCCCAAGACGCAGCTCGTTGGCGTAAAATTTTAGGGCAGTTTTCGGGCTACGCACTTTCCGACAATGCGGAGTTAAAATTTGCGCCATCGCTTCCTTATAATCAATCGCATCGTCATTTCTCACACGTCATGGCCATTCACCCTTTGGGCGAAATTCGCTGGGAGAATGGAGAAAACGAGCAGAAAATTATTAAAAACAGCATTGCCCTCCTCGATAGCATTGGCTCTGATTGGTGGTGCGGCTACTCCTACGCTTGGCTCGGAAGCCTGAAAGCCCGTGCCAAAGACGGAGCAGGCGCCGCCAAAGCCTTACAGACGTTTGCCACGGCTTTCTGTTTGCCCAATTCATTTCATGTCAATGGAGATCAAACCAAGTCGGGGCTGTCGAAATTCACGTATCGCCCCTTTACCCTTGAGGGAAATTTTGCCTTTGCCGCGGGTGTACAAGAAATGCTCATCCAAAGCTACGCGAATACTATCGAAGTTTTTCCCGCTGTTCCCGCCCATTGGGCTGACGTTTCTTTCAAGGATCTACGTACTGAAGGTGCGCTTTTAGTAAGTGCTACTCGCACGGGTGGAGTGGTGGAAGAAATACAAATTTTTTCAGAAAAAGGCGGAGTAGTTCGCCTAAAATCACCTTTTAAAACCTACCTTGCCAAACAGCAACAAGGAGTTGTGGTCAATATAATAGACGAGAATACGCTCGAATTGACAATGCAAAAAGGGGGAAAGATTATTTTAAAAAATGGCTATGAGTAACTGTCGTGAAAATATGGCGATTTGTCTGTAACTTTGCCCGCCTAAAAACGAGCCAAACCCCAATATGTATTCCCAAAAACCACTCATATTAGTTAGTAACGACGATGGCATTACCTCGTTAGGAATCAGGACATTAGTAGAATTGATGCAAGAACTCGGAGAGGTAGTTGTGGTAGCTCCCGACAGCCCCCAATCGGGCATGGGGCATGCCATTACCATTGGAGAACCCTTGCGATTACACGCCACCGAGATTTTTGAAGGTATAAAAGCCTATGAATGTAGTGGCACACCCGCCGACTGCGTGAAGCTCGGAAAACACTACGTTTTGAAAGACCGTACGCCCGATTTGGTCGTCAGTGGCATTAATCATGGCTCCAATACCTCCATTAGTGTTTTGTATTCAGGAACCATGTCGGCAGCCATTGAGGCTGCCATTGAAGGGATTCCAGCCATAGGTTTTTCGCTTTGTGATTTCGCTCCCAACGCCGATTTTTCACACGTTAAGCCCTTTATTTTACAAATTGCTAAGGCTGTCTTGAAAAATGGCTTACCCAAAGGAGTAGCTCTTAATGTCAATTTCCCAAAGAAGTCACACGATTCTCTGAAGGGTCTTCGTATTTGCCGCCAAACCAACGGCAAATGGCAAGAAGAGTTCGAGAAAAGAAAAGACCCCTACGGACGCAATTATTTTTGGATGGCGGGAAATTTTGTCAATTTTGACGAAGGCCAAGAAGATACTTGCGAATGGGCATTAGAAAATAATTATGCCTCCGTCGTGCCCTGCCAGTACGATATGACCGCCTACCATACCATTAAACTTATGCAAGATTGGCAATTCAGTTAAGCCTAAACTTATGAAAGACATCAAACACTAAAAACCCCTGATAGCATGGCACTTTTAGGAAACTTGTTAAAAGGAGGAATCAAGCTCTCAACGCGTATTCAGAAGGACAAAGTAGATTTTGCAAAAGTTCAGCGAAAAACTTTGAGCAAATTGCTTGCTAAAGCACGTTATACGCAGTTTGGCGAGCAATATAGTTTTGAAGAAATCTTGAACGCCGCCGTTTTCGACGAAGACAAAGCATTCTACGAAAAATACAAACAGCTTGTTCCCGTTCACAACTACGAAAAAATCTACCGTGAATGGTGGCACAAAGCCCGTGAAGGTGAAAAGAATATATGTTGGCCCGGGCGCGTCAAATATTTTGCCTTGAGTTCGGGCACGTCCGAATCAGCTTCCAAGTACATTCCAGTCACAAAAGCCATGACAAAGTCTTTCCGAAACACCAGTATTCGGCAGATTTTATCGCTGGGCCGCTACGAAGACTTACCAAGCGACATCTACGAAACCAATTTCTTGATGATAGGCGGAAGTATTGACCTCACTCCCATTGACGACGACCGGTTTGAAGGAGACGTAAGCGGTATCAATGCTAAAAATATCCCTTTTTGGTTTGAACCTTACTACAAACCAGGCCGTGAGATTGCTCGTGAGCGCGACTGGTCGCGCAAGCTCGAAAAAATAGTAGAAGAAGCTCCCAATTGGGACATCGGTTTCATGGCGGGTGTACCTGCTTGGTTGCAAATTATCATGGAGAAAATTATCGAGCGTTATAATCTTGATAATATCCACGACATCTGGCCCAACCTGACTGTTTTTGGCCACGGAGGGGTATCTTTTGAACCCTATCGAGCGGGTTTTGAGAAACTATTAGCGCATCCCCTGATTTACATTGATACCTATTTGGCTTCCGAAGGTTTCATCGCTTTCCAAAACCGCCCCGATGCCGACGGAATGCGTCTGGTACTCGACAATGGTATTTTTTATGAGTTTATTCCTTTCAACGAACAAAACTTCAACGAAGACGGTGACCTCATCGCCAATCCACAAACCCTAATGATTGACGAAGTAGAAGAAGGTGTTGACTACGCCTTATTGATTTCTACTTGCTCAGGGGCTTGGCGCTATTTGATTGGCGACACGGTGAAGTTTGTCAATAAAAAATGCGCCGAAATTGCCGTTACGGGACGAACCAAGCACTACCTAAGCCTTTGTGGGGAACACCTATCGGTAGAGAATATGAACAAAGCCATTGAACTTACCGCCGAAGAACTCGGAATTACCGTAAAAGAATTTACGGTAGCGGGGATTCGTTCTGATTCACTTTTTGCCCATCACTGGTACATCGGTACCGACGACGCCGTCGAGGCCGATTTGCTCCGCGATAAGATTGATGGACACCTTAAAGTATTGAACGATGATTACGTCGTTGAACGTCGCCACGCCCTGAAAGATGTATTCGTGACTGTACTCCCTTCGAGTGCTTTTTACGGTTGGATGGAGAAAAAAGGGAAAATGGGCGGCCAAAACAAGTTTCCCCGCGTATTAAAGAAAAACCTAATTGCGGATTGGGAAGACTATTTGAAAGAACAAGGGTTCTCAGAAAAAAGCAATAGCCCACAGTCCACCGTTAATAGTCAATAGTTTACAATGATTCCAACGCTTTCCATCATCCAAGCTGCCCACGAGCGCATTCGTCCGTACATCCATCGAACGCCCGTACTAACGTGTAAAACGCTCAACCGAATCAGCGGTGCAGAAATCTATTTTAAATGCGAAAATTTTCAGAAAATTGGCGCATTTAAAGCCCGTGGTGGTGTCAATTCAGTACTATCTCTTAGTTCAGAAGAACTCCAAAACGGAGTAACTACGCATTCATCGGGCAATCACGCGCAGGCGATTGCCTATGCGGCAGGATTGGTGGGGGCAAAAGCCTACATTGTCATGCCTCGCACGGCTCCGCAAGTCAAAAAAGATGCCGTACGGGGCTACGGGGCCGAAGTGATTGAATGCGAACCTACACTGGAAGCACGCGAAAGCACCGTTGACCAAGTAATTGCCCAATACGGTGCAACCATGATACATCCCTTCAACGACTACCGCGTCATCGCAGGACAAGCCACTGCTACCAAAGAACTTATTGAAGATTACGGCACATTTGACACCCTCATGGCACCCGTAGGTGGAGGTGGGTTGTTGAGTGGTACGGCCTTAGCGGCGCATTACCTCTGCCCTACTGCCGAGGTGATTGCGGGGGAACCCGAAGGTGCGGCAGATGCAGTGTTGTCTTTTAAAACAGGTCGTATCGAAAAAGCCCCTTACATCAATACGATTGCAGATGGTTTATTGACGAATCTCGGCGATAAAACTCTCGAAATCATCCGTTTACACGTTAAAGATATTCTGCTTACGTCCGACCCAGAAATCATCGCAGCCATGCGTTTGATTTGGGAACGGATGAAAATTGTCATTGAGCCGTCGTGTGCCGTTCCTTTTGCAGCCTTGCTTCGCAACAAAGAACGTTTTGCGGGCAAAAAAGTAGGCATCATCCTCACGGGTGGCAATGTGGATTTGGGGAAATTGCCGTTTTGAGAATTGGCTGAGGGCGAATATTTTTGCGTTGAAAATGGTGAAGCGTAACGCCATTCGTCATTCTGCACTCGAAACTCGTCACTCAAAAAATGTCTCTCACTACCCTTGGCCTTGAGCTACCTACTGACCCGCGTTGGGTCAATATCGCCGAAATGCAGTTGGAAGAAATCCTCGTTGACCATGCCTACTGCGAGCAAAAAGCTGCTTCAGCGTGCATTTCGATGATTGTGCATTTTCCCGAAAAAGAAAAACTCGTCGAAGTGATGACCCCCGTGGTGGCCGAAGAATGGGCGCATTTCAGGATGGTACTCAAAGAACTCCACAAACGCGGCTATAAACTCGGTCGGGCCCGTAAAGACGAGTATGTAAACCGCCTCCAAGAAGTTGTTAAAAAGAAAGGAGACCGCGAAGAAGTCTTTCTCGATCGCCTGTTGTTTTGTGCACTCATCGAAGCCCGTAGTTGTGAGCGGTTTAAGCTACTTTCTCAACACATTTCCGACGAAGGCCTGCGGAGTTTTTACCATGAGTTAATGATTTCGGAAGCGGGGCATTACCGCAATTTTATCGAATTGGCTGAAGAGTATCTTCCCGCCGAAAAAGTACGCGCTCGCTGGAAAGAACTTCTTGCTGCCGAGGCCCAAATTATGCAGACACTCGAAGTACGCGGCGACCGTATGCACTAATGATGTTTACTCTCTTATTTCCTTGCCTCTGACAGTCATTTCCCAATCGCCCAGACTACCATAAAGAATAAACGACCCAAACCGAAATTTGTCCACAATCTCAGTGCCTTCCGATACGCTGTCGTAAAAATCTTTGTCAACGGGAAGTTCAAATTCGATGGCGTTGACGGCGTTTCGGATGTGTTTTTTGATGCTTAAAGATAAACTCGCCTGCTTCAATCGGAGTTTGAGGATGTATTTAGGCTTTTTAGCGGCATTAAGCAGCTGAACTTGCGCCTTCAAATCAGCATTTTCTTTTTTTAGCCGTTCGAGTTCTTCCGAATTGCCACAGGCAGTAAATAATGTCACCAAGAAAGCAAAGTGAAAGAAATAGATAATAGGGTGTCGTTTCATCTTTTTTTGCCCTAAAATAGGGAGTTTTACTTTAATTTAACTCGTTATTTTACCAAAATAAATAAAAGACAACTACCAACACGGCCGCTTTCAAATTGATTTAAATAACTGAAAATCAACTTAAACCTACCTAAAATCTATTAAATCAGCTTTATATTTCTCTTTACTTCTCTTAAACTTTTGACCCACATCCCATGTTGTCTGAATATACTTCACCAAACTCCCCTAAATCTTTATGAGAAAAGCGCTTACGCTTCTATTCTTCACGTCACTATTGGCCTCTCAAACTTCCGCTCAAGAAGTTATCCAACGAGACCCAGCTATTACCGCCATGCTGGCCGAAGTCTCGCCCGATAGTTTAAGAAGTCACATTGACAAACTCGTAAGTTTTGGCACACGCCATACCATGAGCACCGTCACCGACCCCAAACGAGGTATTGGCGCAGCTCGCCAATGGGTGCTGAGTCGTTTTAATGAATTTGCCAAACAATCGGGTGGACGGATGACGGCCACTATTGATACATGGACACTCCAGCCCGACGGAAGACGGGTGGACAAAGTGCAGGAAATTGGCAACGTGATGGCTACTCTCAAAGGTACTGACCCCAACGACGACCGTATTTTTATGGTAAGTGGACACATAGACAGCCGCGTGAGCGACGTCAGCAATCGCGAATCCGACGCCCCTGGCGCCAACGACGACGGGAGTGGCACGGCAGCCGTCATCGAATTGGCGCGTGTAATGAGCAAATCCTCTTTTCCCGCCACCATTATTTTTGTGGTAGTAAGTGGAGAAGAGCAAGGGCTCTTGGGGGCAAACCATTTGGCTGAACGTGCCGTCAATGAGAAATGGAATTTAGAAGCATTGCTCAACAACGACATCATGGGTTCCAACCACAGCCCCGACACAAAACTCATAGACAATACCAAGTTGAGGATATTTAGTGAAGGACTTTCGGGGTTTGAAACCGACAAACGTGCCAACGGGATTCGTCAATATGGAGCAGAAAACGACGGTAAAGCTCGCACACTGGCTCGCTACGTGAAAGAAATTGGCGAACGTTACGTGGACCATTTAGAAATAAAACTTATTTATCGCAACGACCGCTACTTACGCGGTGGCGACCATACGCCCTTCGTCAACCGTGATTTTGCCGCAGTGCGTATCACAGAAATGAACGAAAACTTTAACAATCAGCACCAGGATTTACGCACCGAAAAAGGAGTGGAATACGGTGACTACGCCAAGCACATGGACTTTGAGTATTTGCGCAAAAACACCTGTGTAAATCTGGCCTCCTTGGCCAATTTGGCCAAAGCCCCTGCTATGCCCCAAAACGTAACGCTCGAGGCCCGTAATCTAACCAACTCCACCACCCTTTTTTGGCAAGCCCCTAAAGCAGGAAAAATAAAAGGATATTATGTACTTATGAGAGAAACGCATTGGCCTTTTTGGCAAAAGAAATTTTTTACGGATAAAAATGGGCTAACTTTACCCTATTCTAAAGACAATTACTTTTTTGCCGTGCAAGCCGTAGGAGAAAATGGGCACGAAAGCCTGCCCGTGTTGCCTCGCCCAAGTATGCGATAATCTGTTTTATAACCTCTTAATTCTTTCAAACACAATGAAAAAAACAACCTTATTTTGCTGCCTACTCTGTTTATCGGTTTTAGGTGCTTCGGCGCAAGGATTCAGAAATGTTGACAAAAGCCCTATGGATGCGGCTTATTTTCCTGACAATTTTGCTCACGATCGTAAAGGCAATGACAAAGCCCTCGTACGGGTCGTTTACAGTCGCCCTGCTAAGAATGGACGGGAAGTATTTGGAAAACTAATTCCTTACGGTAAAGTGTGGCGCACGGGAGCTAACGAAAATACGGAAATCAAGTTTTACCAAGATGCCACTATCCAAGGCAAAAAAATAAAGGCAGGCACGTATTCGCTATTTACTATTCCTGGAGAAACCGAATGGACCATTATTCTAAACACTGACTTAGATTACTGGGGGGCTTTTCAATACAAAGAAGCAAACGATGTAGCACGATTTACCGTTTCCTCAAAAAAATCAGAAACGCCCATTGAAAACTTTTCGATTCAATTTCCAAAAGGCAATGATGCCATTTTGAGAATGGGCTGGGACAATACCATTGTCGAATTACCTATAACCTTCTAAGTTTGAGACTACGGTACCAAACCGTACTTCCCCAATCTTGTAACCCAATCAAACCCATAAAAACGCCCTGAGCAATCGGGGCGTTTTTTAGTCCGCTTCCCGCCACTCGTTGCTTCCAATCAGCACTATTGAGGTCGTGTTCTTGCACCACAAAGCCGTTGAGCGAAACCGTCAATTTTTGTTTACGAACGACCAAATGCACCTGGTTCCATTCTCCAACGGGATTAATTTCTCGAATACGGGCGTTGGCTACGCCAAAAAAGTCGCCAGCACGGTGTTTATTTTCAGCAGCCCCTTCGTAGATTTTATCATCCAAGACTTGCAGCTCTAACCCCGTATCGTGCATATTTTTATACTGGGGGGCTTCTTTGACAAAGAAGAAAATTCCGCTGTTTGCCAGTGGGCTGACCTTCCATTCCGCTTTAAATTCAAAATCGCCATTTATTGCTTCGTCGCTTACAATATCTCCTCCATTCGGGGCTTTATTTCCCGCTCGATTCGGTACGTCCAATTTCAAAGCTCCCTGCTCTACTTTCCACGCTGAACCAATCCCTTTTCCTCCGTAGGAATGCCAGCCAGCCGTATTTTGGCCATTAAAAAGTAATTTCCAACCCGCTTTTTTTTCTTGAGAGGTGAGCGTATTTGGATTTTGTGCCCGTAAAAAAGAGGGCAACAATACGAAGCATAGTAGCACGATTCTATACATAAAGCTACGTTTAAGAGGTTTTTAGAGTATAGAAGCATGAAGTTCTTTCATTTTACTTCTATTCTACAAAACTGCTGGGAGGTCTCATATTTCTTACGACCTTTGTGCCGTTATTTACAAACTCAAGCCTATTTATCCCAAGTACCTATGTTTTCTGCCGAACAGCTACGCACTTTTACCAAAAATATATTCCAAAGCATTGGCTTCACCGAAGCTGACGCCACTTTGGCCGCTACTACGTTGATTTCTGCGGACTTACGCGGAGTGGACTCCCACGGTATTGCTCGTTTGGCGGGCTACGTGCGCCTATACGACCACGGGCGTTTGAATCCTAAGCCTAACATCCGTATCGTCCACGAAAGTCCAAGTACTGCCGTTGTGGATGGCGACGCTGGTGTGGGCTTGGTGGTAGGCCCCAAAACGATGGAAATTGTCATCGAAAAAGCCAAAAATGTGGGCTCTGGTTGGGTGTCAGTACAAAATTCTAATCATTTTGGTATAGCGGGTTACCATGCCATGCTGGCTTTAGAACACGACATGATTGGGATGGCCATGACCAATGCCGCCCCCTTAGTAGCCCCTACTTTTTCGTTGGAGAAAATGCTGGGGACGAATCCCATTGCGGTAGCTGTTCCTGCAAATGAAGAACCCGCTTTCGTGGCCGATTTTGCCAGTACCGCCGCCGCTTACGGTAAATTTGAAATTCTTCAACGCAAAAATCTACCCGCCCCCCTTGGCTGGGCGCAAGATGCCGCAGGACAAATTACAACTGATTCCAACCCCATCAAAAACGGTGGGGCACTTTTGCCTTTGGGTTCTGACCGCGAACACGGAAGCCATAAAGGCTACGGTTTGGGCGCCATTGTGGATATTTTTTCGGGAGTTTTGTCAGGGGCGAATTATGGCCCATGGGTTCCGCCTTTTGCTACGGCAGGGTTTATGGCTGCTGCCGAAGGCGTCGGCAAAGGTACAGGTCATTTTTTCGGGGCGATGCGTATAGACGGTTTTCGCCCTGCCGATGAATTTAAGGCCCACATGGACAATTGGATACGCCGTTTTCGTTCGGCCCAAGCCGTAGAAGGCAAGCAAGTCCTCGTTCCGGGTGACCCTGAAAGAGAAATAGAAGCCGACCGCCTGCTGAATGGTTTAGATTTGTTAGACCCCGTAGTACAATCGTTGGAAGAGTTAGGCAAAAGGTTTGGAATTCAGTTGTAACTACCAAAACAACCCATGAAGTTTATTCTCCCGCTCAGTGTTTGTCTTTTTCTATCTACTTTCCAAGCATTTGGACAGGCAAGCAACTACTTCCCTCAACTGACTAAAATCAAAATTGACGGGGGCATGAATCCCGTAGTTTTTGGTTATAATAAAAGTGAAGCAAAGTTAATTCGGAAAAAAGGACATCAGTTACCTAAAACCGACCCATGGTATTGCCCCGATCTTGATGCCCCCTGTTTCGAGAAATTGGCCGCTTTCAAAAATCCACAATTCAAAGACTCCCTGTACGTCTTATTTTCGCACGGCCCCAGCGAAGACCCCAACTTTATCATTGCCACAAAAACGGGTAAAACCCTCGGCAATGTCAATGGCTTGGGTTTGTATTTAACCAGTAACAACACCTTTTATGTGAATGGTCATACCAATAATCTTTTTGACAAAAGGAGAAAATTTCAAATCAAGAGCGATACCATTTCGGAAGTGACTCAGCCCTTCTATTACGTTGGTTTACAATCCGTTACTTTGAAAGACATTGTTTTATACAAAGACAAAACAAGTACCGAAATAGTAGCTTCGTTGCCAAAAGGCTATAAAGTAGAAGTGCTTTTAGCTGAATTTGGTCGTCCCGATTTTGAAACCGAAGAGTACTTTTTGGTACGTTCTGAGTTCGGTTTAGTCGGGTGGCTTAGACTCAACAGGGATGAACCTTGGGATTCGGTCATCAAAGGACTCTTTTTTGCGGGTGACTAAGCTATTTAAGGCGCAAAAGCCTCCAATACACGCTTGACAATACCATCCAAAGCTGAATTTTCAATCCATCGAACCACCATGACTAACTCATGGTCGGGGTCAACGTAAACAATATTAGTGCCATTGCCCACGTGGTAGTATATATTTTCTGGGGCGCTGGGAAGCGGTTTTTTGTTGGTATTCAGAAACCAGTTCATGTATCCATACGTAGGTTGTGCGGGTGTGGGCGTAGTGGCTTGTTTTACCCACTGCTGCGACAATAATTGTTTTCCGTCCCAATTGCCTTTGTGTAAGGTCAACAACCCAAAACGAGCCATATCAAAGGCATTGATAAACATGCCTCCGCCCCAGTGTCCACCGCCACTTACAGATTGTACCGCTTGCCCATCCAATACAATCCACGCGTTGCGGTAGCCCGTCCAACGCCACGTATTCGATGCCCCGATGGGATCCATGATATTTTCTTTCAACACCTGTGGCAAAGGCTTACGCCATACACTTGTAGCAGCCAAAGCGAGGGCATTTACCCGCACGTCGTTGTACTCATACACGCTGCCAGGCGCATTTCTTGGGCGTGTGAGCCATTTAGAAGCATCCGCATCAGGGCGGTCGGCCCAGTCAGGTTTTCCCCAAAGCGTTCCTTCCCAGTCGGAGGTCTGACGGAGCATATTGTCCCATGTAATACGACGATTGTGGGGCGTATCAAAGAGATTCAACAATTCGGGTTTTCCAAAGTCATCGGCAGGGCGTTGCACAGGCTGCCCGTACAATTCAATTGGCGGTACGTAGGAAGCAACAGTATCATTTACACTCCGAATCAGTCCTTTGTCCACCGCCAAACCTACCACCGTAGAAAGGAAACTTTTGGTAACGCTGTGTGTAATGTCGCAGCGTGACGGTTCGCCCCATTGCGCAATGATATAACCTTTGTAAATAATCAGGCCTGTTTGGTCGCCACGGTCATTGAAAGGGCCAATGGCAAAGCCAAAAGGCTCTTTGCCAAAACTTTGGTAGTGTGATTGCTCCATACTACGTGGATTTTTGGACTCGTTGGCCTTAGCAAAAGCAATGGCTTCTTGGATTTTAGCTGGTTTTAGCCCCATCT
>JBGAUP010000158.1:0-13851 GCA_044228585.1 Runella sp.
GTAAGGGTGAAAAACAGGGTTACTTTAAATCAGATTCTTGGTCAACGTATCGCAGATTTTGATTCCAAAACACTACTTCAATGGTTAGAACTGGCGAGTGTTCCCGCTGCTTCTATTCGCAATATGCAGGAAGTATTTGAATTGCCTGAGGCACAATCTATGATTCTGGAAGAAGTATGGCAAGACGGAACGCTTAGTAAAAGAGTGAAAACGGTAGCGTTTGAAATCCGTGAAGATTGAGCAAAATCAAGGCTTACTAAAAAGCTGGTGCAAGGCCCACACTTGGGGAATGAGCAGCTGGCAATCGTCGTTATAGAGTACGTAATCAGCCATTTTAAGGCGTTCTTCGTCAGACATTTGGCGGGCGATAATGTCTCGAATCTCAGTTTCAGAACGTTGGGGGTCGCGTTGGAGTACACGCTGTATTCTCATGGCTAAGGGGGCTTGTACTACAATTACTTTATCAAGCGTATTGTTTTCTCCTGCTTTACCCATGATAGCAGCTTCCTTTACGACGTAAGGGACTTTTTTATGTAGTTTGAGCCAGGCTTGTGTATCTTCTCCTACGCGAGGATGCACCACAGCATTGAGTTCTCTTAGCAAGGTTGGATTATTAAACACTTTGTGAGACACCCATTGGCGATTATAGGCTCCGTCGGGCCAATAGGCTTCTTTCCCCAACAAAGCTTCGACCGTTTTTTTTAGTTTTTCATCGTGATTGAGCAACCACTTGGCACGGTCGTCGGCATTATATACAGGCACTCCCAACGCCGTAAAGATACGACAAACAAGGCTTTTCCCTGAGCCTATGCCACCCGTGATGCCGATTTGAAGAGACATAAGTGCGACTTTAAAAAACTACTTTTTGCTTTTTGCTTTTTTTGTAGCAGTTTTCACCTGTTGTTTTTCGGGAGCTTCTTTTGTAGGTTCGACGGCTTTGGCAGGAGTAGGGACTGTATTACCTAAAAATTCGGCTACTTCAAAACTTACAAAGACCCGTTCAGTGCTTGATTTTAACAGGGGAGACTGGGGATAGCGAATGGGAAGTTCTTCGTCGTAATTACTACGAATTTTTTTTGCTGGAACTTTCACCAAGAGAGTATCAGCAATGTCGTTAACTAATGAGGATGGCCCATCGAAAGTAACCGTTGTAGGGCGCAAATTGATAATACTCGAAACAACAAATTTTGGAAACAAATCTATTCCCAAGCTGTCTATTTTTAGTACGGATGTTTTTACGACACGCTCTTCAAAATCCAGCATTGTATTGTCTAATACTACGTGTGAAATACGTACATCTTTTATTTGCTCCGTCATAATAGAGGCCAATGCACTCGTATTTAAGGTGTTAACAGCCAGTGGATTATTGAGAGGGTAAGAAACTGGCTTATTAGTAAACCTAAACGACTTGCGAAGCAATGTCCAGCCATTTCCAGTAAGTACGGCACTTGCACTTTGGGGAAGCGGTGTGATAGGGATATAGAGCGAGTCGTTGTAAGTCAGGTTGATAGGGTAGCGTACTTGAAGGGTATAACCTTCTTTATTGAGTTCATTAAAAAGCCATATCACCGTAGCCGCAATCAAGCTAAAAATGATGACGCGGCTACGGGAAATCTGTGAAGTAAGAGGTATTTGTGCCACTGCTAATTTCTAAGTAGTAGGAGTTGTTGCCTTGCGAGAAATAGACGATTTCTCAAACTTCAATTTTGTCCCTTTGCCATCTACGTCCACAGTAACGGTTGTTTCATAAACCGACACTACCGTAGCGTGTAAGCCACCAATAGTCACTACTTCGTCGCCTTTTTTAAGCTCTTCCAGAAATTTCTTTTGTTCTTTCTGTTTTTTCTGCTGAGGGCGAATCATAAAAAAGTAAAAAACACCGATAATACCTGCCCACAGAAGAAGTTGGTAAATCATCGAAGTTTGGCTGCTTGCTGCCTGTAAAAGAACACTTTTCATTGGGAAGGTTTGATTTTAATGGTTAATCTCAATTTTACACTTTCTACTTTTCACTTTCTACTTACTGAACGTTCGCTGAATCTTTGGCGGGCAATACGTCTGCTTTAAACTGAATATCATTCGTGGCAGGATTGGTATTGGCAAAAATAGTAACCGTCTTAAATTGCGGTCCTTCTTTGCCCTTACTGTTAAAACGTACCAAAATAGTACCCTCTTCGTCTGGGCCAATTGGGTCGCGGGGCCATTCTGGAATGGTACATCCGCAAGAAGCGCTTACGTTGTTGATAATCAACGGAAAATCTCCCGAATTTTTAAATTTAAAGCTATGTTCCACTTGCTGCCCAGCCGTCAATGTACCAAAATCAAAGTTTTTGATGTCTTCTGAGAATTCGATTTTGGGAAGTTTATCATCCAAGCTACTCGTCGCTGATTTGTCTTGATTGCTTCCGCAAGCAAAGAGGCCCAATAGTGGCAACACTAAAAGAATCAAATGTTTCATTTTCAACTGCGTTGGTTTGAGTTGAGGCTTAAAATACAATTTACTGTAAATTTACAAACTTTAAACCCTAAACTTACAAACTATAAACTAAGTAGTTTGTCCCTTTATTTGCGCCATCAAGCGATCTACGTCTTCCAACAAACGTTCGGCTTTTTCGCGGGCGTCGGTTACTACTTTTTGTCCTTCGGCTTTGGCCAGACTTTCGGGTAAGTCTTTGCCTTCGAGTAAATCGGAGATAAGTCCCTGCAATTGTTCGCGATACTTAGAAAGGCGATAAGACAGTTTGTCACGCGTTACTTGTCCCTCGGCGGGTGCATACAAAATGCCGATGGTAGCTCCTGTGGCTACTCCCGCCAAAAAAGCAATTAATGTTTTGGTTGAATTATTCATGGTCAAATTTTCAAATTAGCACATTTATTTATTGTCCAAGAGCCCTCTTCCACTCTTACGAATCTTACCTTCTTTGATAAGATTTTTGGAAAGGGTATCCAAAATTCCGTTTACAAATTTACCACTTTTTGGCGTACTATATTCTTTAGCGATTTCAATTGCTTCGTTTATGGTTACTTTTACTGGAATCGCTGGAAAATTTATCATTTCTGAAACACTCATTTTCAGAATCAAATAATCCATGGCCGAAAGTCGCTCTACATCCCAGTTTTTGAGTGGCTCGGCAATAAAACCTTCGTATTCGTCATTGTAAGTGACGGTTTGCTCAAACAGCTCCTCCATAAAATAACGGTCTTCGTCCCAATCGTCGGTAAGAGGTACCAGCAGTACGCCATCGGGTTCGGTAGCAGATTTTAGCGTTTTACTTACCATTTTACGGGCCAAATCGCCATTTTCGCTCCAGTACAAGTCTTTCAGTTCAAAAAAACTAATTACTTCCTCGTTTTTTAAAATCACTTCTCTCAATGCGTGTTGCACCAATTGTTGATCTTCCTCGACGGTATGGTTTTTCTGCTCACAATAAGCCCGATAAGTTTCGTCTTGGCGAAATACATCGCGAAAGAGTTTACGAATTAGGCCCGTCACTTCATTTCCCCACGTAATTCCTTTACGAATAAATTCATTTTGTAACCCCTTACTTTCAGTTAAGGCAGTTACCACACGGTTGGTATCAAAACCCGCTATTTTGGCAATCGGATTACTATCTGGATCATCGTATTGACGTTCACGCTCGGCCTGCGAAAAAGCACCCAGTTCGATAAACAACTGTAACAATAACAAGTACGTACTGTAAATCGCTTCCACTTCAGGGGTCAATTGTCGGGCAATACGCTGCTTATCTTTCCGAAATAAGTCCTGATAGTATTTGAGGGCATTTCTGGCCGTAACGATGGCTTCCGCAGGCGCATCCTCATCATTAGAAATTTCCCCTTTTCGAAGGTTTTCTTCCAGTAACAGGGTAGTGATTTTACGCATTCCCTCCAACTTGACGGGGTCTTGGGGAGTCATGGAATTGAGATCAGGCTTAAACGACTCCACGATGAAATCTATGGCCAATTGATAGTCTGCCTCGCGGGCAGCTTGAAGAGCATAAAGGCTTTGTAATACCTTTATACGCAGATGTCTTCGACTTAACATTCAGTCCTGAGAGTTTGTGCAAATAAGCAGCAAGGAAAAGAACTTGCTTGTGTTTCCAGCCGCAAAGATACTCAAAATTTTAATGCTTTCTGCCACACCAACCGAAGAAAATAGAAGGTGCAGATTACAATACCCACTTGTAAAGCGTAGTCTAAAACGTAAATCGGTTGGGTTAAAATCGCAATAGGTGATTCATAATAAGGGCTTTTTAGCCGCCACCAAAGCGACGGATGAACCACTGAAAGTACATTAAAAATCAAAAACCAAATTACTTCTTTTCGGTTCTGAAAATCAATCCAAATAAAGGTAAGAGGAAGCAAGAAAATAAAAATATAATTGCTGTAAGCACTTTGTTGAACGACCATCATCGTCGCAAAAATCACCACAAACACCGCAGAAAATGCACGGGTAAAATCTACATGACGAAGGCGATACGCTAACCATGTCCCCCCTCCAGCTGTAGCGAGCAACCCAATCCAATTCCAACCTTTGGCCCCCGCATGAAGTTTATTAAAAGTCAAAGGATTGAGAACCGATAGCCAATTGGGAGCGCGAAGCGTAGCTGCTTCGTGGAGCGGTTGGTCGAGCCAAAGCCATTCGGTATAATAGAATAAGATGCCTAAACAGACAAGGCCAATAATCGCCGCTGAACCCATCCACCTGACAGGTTTGGGTACTAAGAATAATAACGCAGGACCCACCAAAATAAAAACCGCTTTGGTAAACATAAATCCAACGACCAACCCTGCTCCAAACCACTCGACCCGCTTTGTGCGTTGCCATATTAAATAAGCTCCCACCAGCATCAGCCACATCCATTCGTCTTCCTGCCCTCCCAAAACGCAAAAAACCAACGAGCCTGGCAATAGCAAATAAATCAAACTACGATAGAGTCGTTCCGATTTGGAAAGTTGATTTGCGTAGAAACGATTAGTGGTCCAGAGGGCCAGCCCTTCCATCAAAACCATGACGAGAATAATGGCTTTTTTGTCCAGCCAAAACCACAATGCCAACGCATTGATGTACGGAAAAACGGGCGAATACATGCAATGAAAATCCCGATAAACCATTTTGAGCTGTACCGCTTCGCGGGCCTGTCCAAAAAAACCGTCTAAATCCGAAAATGGCGTAAAATCTAAGACAACAAATATTAGAACGAAGGGAAGTAAACGCGTAATCAGCCAAGCTCCTGCCAGCACTAAACGTTCGTTGTACTGCACCAACCATTTCTCAACGACTTGACGATAAACCAATACCGCCCCTACTAAACCCGCGCAAATGAGGGAAATAATGGTTTTAGCGACAACAATAAACATTTTGTAAGTGAAAGTTAGTGAGTGATGGCTTTCTGATACACTTTCAACAAATACCACCCAAAACAAGCGACATTTAAAATCTGCAAAATATATTCTAACAAAAATAGAGGATTATATAGCACCGAAATATCGTCGTAAGTAGGATTGCCTAAGTGAGTAAATAGAAAAGGCTGTACCACAAGTAAGGCATTAAAAAACAACAAAATAGCGACATCTTGACGCTTTTTCCAATCCACTAACTCCAAAATTAAGGGCAACATATACGTAAAAGCATAATAACCTACCGAAGAAGACTGGAAAATAGTCATGGCGATGTAAGTTGCCAAAAAAGCCAAAGGCAAGCCTTGAGTCAATGATTTGTTTCGTGCCTGATACGTTATCCAAGTTGCCACAGAAAGGGTAAGTGCTAATCCTGCCCAGCTAAAAAATGCTAAATCTGGTGCATGACCTGAGATAGCTGTAATAAGAGGACGAAATATGGTAAAAAGATTGGGCGTCAGCAGATTGGCTGTCATCTGTAAGGGCATCAAAAAATCCAAGCCCATTATCAGATATAAAAAAACCAACGAAGGAATACCTACAACAATCATTCCCAAGAGAAATATCCAACGTTTTTTCAACAAAAACCAGAGCGGAAAAAGCCAAAAGCCAAAAGTAGCTTTAATGGTGAGCAGTCCCACCGAAAATCGGAGTCCCAATCCTAAGCCATCATCTTTGGTACGTTGGAAATAATACAACATCCAAACGGCAATTCCCCACAGCCAAATATCTTCTTGTCCGCCAAGGAGTACCATAATCATAGGGCCCGATAAAGCCAGATATAACACCACCGATTTTAGGGCGTTTGGCTTTATTTTTTTATAGGTGTGGTACGTTCCCCAAACAATCAAGGCTTCAATCAAAACCATCAACAGTACAATGGCTTTGGAACTGTACCACAACAACAGCGGCAAAGTAATGATGTAAGAAAATAACGGAGCGTGATAAGAAGCAAAATCTCGATAGACCAATCCCCATTGATAGGCCACCGTGGCTTTCCCCCAAAAAAAAGGAACGTCACCGCGAGGAGTCTGGTTTAAAATCAAATAAATAGCAATAAAAGGAATGATTCTAAAAAGCAGAAATCCCAATAAAATAGCCCTTTTCTCTTGCTGTTTTTGCTCCCATTTACCCCAGAAAGAATCGGCCTTTGAACCTATCCAAATTGTTATTGATGACACGATGACCAATAATAATTTGACATAGAAAACGGTAAGTGTTGACATAATGCGTTTATTTCTCTCCCACAATCAAAAACTGTTTGCCCAATACCCACCAAGTAAAGGGCATCGCCAAATACAGTTTTACTAAAAATGGGTGAACTGGAAGCCCGCCTCTGAAAGATAAAGGCAAAAAACGGGCGTGTGATTCAGTGATTTTAAACCCAGCTCCGTACAAATGCTCTTCTACTCCTAATTCCGACAGAACCACTGTATGATCCGCAAAGTCAAAGTATTGCTTGTAGCAGTATTTGAAGTTGGGTCCAATGATACCTATTTTACCGCCAGGTTTCAGGCTCTTATACATTCTTTCCAAGAAAAACGCTACCTCTTCTTGGCTGTGTAGGTGTTCGAGAAAATTGGAAATAAAGACCGCATCAAAGTAGTTTTCGGGCAAATCAACCTTCAAAATATCCCCGATAATCAGATTTACTTCGGGACTGGCGTAATTTTTAATGGCTTCGACGATGTCCACCGTCCATTTTTCGGGAGAAGGTACGGCATTGATAAATTCACACATACCGCCTGCCGAATCCAAAATCCGCTGGGGTTTTCCCAATTTTTTGTGGAAATATTCGGCAATAATCGTCCAGATAATTTTCTTCTTTTCGTGCGCAACTTGCTTGAAGCGGTATTCGTAAATTCTTTCGTAATTCATTTTTTATCGTAGAATGAGCTTTTTTATAACTTACAATGGCAAAGAAACCACCCTTTAAAAGAATTTACAAATGATAATTTGAAAGCTACTACGTGGCTATTGCATTTTGTAGTACTTCGATAAGTTGTCGGATGTGAATATTTTCTCCTTCCAGTGTAAAATCCGCTTGACTATAAAATGGCAGACGGTCGGTGTAGCGCTGTTGTATATTTTTTAGGAGTTGTCCATCATCTTTTTTATAGAGTGGACGGTCGTTTGCGCCGTGAAGCAGCATTCGTTCTACAATTTGCTCGGGTTTTACGTTCAAGAAAACACTAATCCCGTTTTCTTTTATGTAGGCCATGTTCTCATGAAAGCAGGGCATTCCGCCGCCCGTCGCTACAATCAGCTTAGAATCGGGGCGGATAAGTCGTAAAATACGTGCCTCAGCCTCACGAAAATAAGCCTCTCCTTTGGTCTTAAAAATATCGTTTATGTTCATCCCTTCTTCCTTGATAATCAGTGCGTCGGTATCCAAAAAACGGTACCGAATATGCCGTGCCAGCTGCTTACCCAGTGTAGTTTTGCCCGAAGAGGGAAGGCCGATTAAGAATATGTTTTTCATTGATTAGAAGTAGGGGGCAAGAAGTAGGAAGTAGGAGATTCTGAACTCTTATTTCTTAACTTCCTACCTCTCATTTTTCGTACCGCACGGCAGCCCCGTCCTATTTTTACAATTTATTTAAAACGTTCTCTTTATCGGGCGTTGTATTATAGTGCCACTTACCTTTTACGGTGCCATCTTGCAGCAGCCAAATGCCTGGGTTAGAGCGCGAAATGGTCTTCAAAACCGTTCCATCGGCAAAATAATACGGAATATCCAGCGCGTATGCCTTCCGAATTTCCTGAATTTCGGCATCGCTGTTGGAAGTCAAAATGAGTGATTCTACGCCACTGTCCTTGAGGTCGTTTACCAATGAGCGAATATCAGCCAAGCTTGCTCCGTTGAGGTCGTTGCCGTTTTTGATGATAATGATAAGCTTCTTACCCTTAAAAGTCTCCTGCGTGAAATCACCGTCATTGTTCCACACTTTGTAGTCGGTAATCTTCGGCTTGGCACTTTCGTTGATAAGCACCATTTCTTTGTACTTATACGTAGTATCGGTTGGAAATTTCTCAAACTCTTCGGTTTTCCCGTCTTTTTCCATGATGTATTTGTAGCGCAACGGCTCAGAAGGCTGCATCAATTGGGGGATATTGTTACCTACTTTATAAGGTAAAAAATCAATAGGTGGCAAATAACGAATGGCATAAAATGCCAAAGCCACCGAAAAAATAGCCGAAAAGCCTACCAATGAACCCGTACGAAGATTGCGAAAAACCTTGCTTTGCCAGATGAGAAACAGAATCAATACCAATAAAACAACGTCTTTGGTGAAAGATGTCCAAGGCTTTAGTTTTAAGAAATCACCAAAGCACCCACAATCGGTTACTTTGTTGAAATAAGCGGAATAAAAGGTTAAAAATGTAAAGAAAACGATAAGGGCTAACAGTACCCAATTGACTTGTTTGAGTCGCCAAGATACCAAAAGAGCTACGCCCAAAATCACTTCTGCCGCACACATCAACACCGAAAAGTACAACGCATAGGGTACCAATGCCATCCAAAAATCGTGCATCACGGGCATGTCGGTGGCAAATACTTCAAAATATTCTTCTAATTTAATTTGGGTTCCGACGGGGTCATTGAGTTTGACTAATCCCGAAAAAATAAAAATGCCTCCAACTAAGAAGCGAACAATGTGGGCTAAAATTTTCATTCAATTGTACAGTTTGTAAGTTCGAGTTAATAGGCTACAAATTTCACAAATTAAGCCAAGTGAGTATGTTAATGAAAGGTTAATGAGCCAATCCAAGTTTTATTAAACAAAAGACTGAATAATTGATAATATCCTGATAACCAGACTTTACCCCTTCCGAAATGAGAGTTTTTCCTGAATTGTCTTCTATTTGTTTGATACGAAACAATTTCATCAAAATAATATCCGTCATGCTACTTACGCGCATATCGCGCCACGCTTCGGCATAGTCGTGGTTTTTGTTGAACAACAATTCATAGACTTCATCCATCTGCACATCGTATAGCTCGGTAAGCTGTTCAGCTGTAAAGTCAGTGCGTTTATTGTCGCCCAATTGAATCTGAATCAAGGCCATGACGCAGTAATTGATAATACCAATAAATTCGGGAACTTCGTCTTCGTCTATCTTTGAGAAGCCATTTTCTTGGAGCGTACGGATGCGCTGGGCTTTGATAAAAATCTGATCAGTAATGGAAGGAAGCCGCAAAATGCGCCACGAGGGGCCATAGTCTTGGTTTTTTTTCGTAAAAATATCTTTGCAGCGAGTGATAACACTCCGATATTCGCGCTCGGTTTGTTGCATAATGGATTGAAACACCGTTATTGCTACTCATGCGTAAAAACAAATAACGGTTAACGTTTAACGATTAACTTCGCACAAAGTGCGCCGCTAAATTATGAAAAAAATGCTGAATATCGGAGGAAAATTACTAGACCTGACTACACCACAGGTGATGGGAATCCTGAATGTTACGCCCGATTCCTTCTATTCAGGGAGTAGGGTACTGCAAGTGGAGGATGCCTATAAAAAGGCCGAAAAAATGCTTTCGGACGGGGCTTCGATACTTGATGTGGGCGGACATTCGACCCGACCAGGCGCCGATGCGGTGAGTGAAGAAGAAGAACTCAAACGCGTATTACCCGTGGTCGAAATGATTCGAAAACGGTTTCCAGAAGCCATTATTTCGATTGATACCTTTCGCTCACAGGTGGCGCGACAAGCGGTAGAAGCAGGGGCGCATATCATCAACGACATTGCAGGAGGAGACCTCGACTCACTTATGTTTCAGACCGTTGCAGCGTTGAACGTACCCTATATCGTGATGCACAGCCGAGGAACACCCCAAACCATGAAGACACTCAACCAATACGACGATTTGGTAACGGACGTATTGCGCGAATTACAAGCCAAAATTTACCAACTTCAACAACTCGGCGTCAAAGACATTGTAGCCGACATGGGCTTTGGTTTTGCCAAAAATGCGGAGCAGAACTATGTTTTATTACAAGAACTCAAGGTTTTTCAGTCGCTCAATGTGCCTTTGCTGGTAGGGGTTTCGCGCAAGTCTATGATTTGGCGTAAGCTCGACATTTCACCCGAACAATCGCTCAACGGAACGACCGTTTTGAACACGGTGGCCTTGTTAAATGGGGCAAGTATTTTGCGCGTACACGATGTAAAAGAAGCCTTAGAAGTGGTGAAATTAGTACAACTTCTTTTTAAAAAATAGATTATCCAACGAGTATTTTCCTGCTCCCGTCAATAAAAGCATGACGTTAGGAATCAGGTACAACAAGGCATGTTCTTTCGCATCCAGGGGTTCGTTGGCGTGCATCATAAAGGCCACTACCAAAAAATGAACGATTTCCACCACCGATGCAAGCCTCGTGAACAGACCGAAGATTATCAAGACAGGGGCTACGTGTAGTGGGTCGGGAAAATCAGCCGCGCCGTCTAAAAAATTGAGTAGCTTATCGTAGCCGTGTGGAATCAAGAGCAAGGGTACAAAAACGCGCAGTATAAGAATACCCGTATCAAAGTAGCTGGCTTTTGAACTGGGTTTGAAGAAAGCAAACATTGAGGGTTTAGTGGTTAATTCTCGCCTAAAATATAAATCCTATTCTTTTGCGTCGGCAAATCAACTACCAGCTCTGAGTTTTCGGGCGATTGGGTTTGGTATTGATTTTCATAGACGTAGTAAAAATGATTTGGATTTTTACCTTGTGCTGGTTGGAGTTTTGAGGATGCCAAGGCATTAGGCAATTTCAAACGGCAATTCCCACCAAAGGCAGACTTGATAATCACCCGCGTTAGTTTTTTGTCTTTCCAGACCATGTCAATTTCAAAGCCCCCGCGTGCTTTTAGCCCTTTCACTTCACCCGTAGCCCATGCGTCGGGCAAGGCAGGTAGCAAATGAATTAACCCATCTTGACTTTGAAGCAACATTTCGGCAATGCCCGACGTACCGCCAAAGTTGCCATCAATCTGAAACGGTGGATGTGCGCAGAAAAGGTTGGGGTACGTACCGCCCGCGTTGCCGTAGTCGGTGCCTTCTAAACCTGAGATTCGCAACAATTCCCCCAACAGCTTGTGTGCGTGATTGCCGTCGTGGAGGCGCGCCCAAAAATTGATTTTCCACGATTTACTCCAGCCCGTACCACCATCTCCTCTGATTTCGAGTGTCTTACGCGCTGCATCTGTATATTTGGGCGTACGTAAAGGCGAAATGTAACGCCCTGGGTGCAGCGCAAACAAATGCGATACGTGGCGGTGCTGCGGGTCTTGGTCTTCCCAATCTTTGTACCATTCTTGAAGATGCCCTTTTTTACCAATTTGGAGCGGGAAAAGATGAGTGAGCCTGTCTTCCAACGTTTTACGCAAGTCGGCATCTATCCCCAAGTGGGATGAGGCTTGCACAACGTTGGTAAAAAGGTCATAAATCAAAGCCAAATCCATGGTAGTGGCCACCGAAACGGCTTCTTTCACACCTTTGTCAGTCACAAACACGTTTTCTGGAGACGTAGCAGGCGACGTAATCCCGAGCCAATCCAGACAAAACTGAGCCGCCTCGCGCATGAGTGGATACGCGTAGGTTTTTAAATACTTTTCATCGCCCGAGTACGCATAATGCTCCCACAAATGCTGGCTCAACCAAGCACCACCCATGGCCCAGTTGGCCCACGAAGGGCTTCCTTTGCCTTTGTCGCCAACGGGGTTGGAAGCCCCCCAAATATCCGAATTGTGATGTATCGTCCAGCCTTTCATGCCATAGAAATTTTGGGCTGTCTGGCGACCACTGGTGGCTGCGCCCGCAATCCAGTCGGTAAACGTGGTATGTAAATCCGACAGATTAGTAGGCTCGGCAGGCCAGTAGTTCATTTGGGCGTTGATGTTGGTGGTATAGTTGCTGCTCCACGGCGGGCGAACCATCGGATTCCAGATGCCTTGCAAATTGGCGGGAATCCCACCTGGGCGCGAACTGGAAATCAACAAATAGCGGCCAAACTGAAAATACAATGCTTCCAATTCGGGGTCATTGCCGAGTTGGGCATATCGAACCAAGCGGGCGTCCATGGGTAAACGCGCCGCTTCGCCCGATTCGCCCAAATTAATTTTCATCCGATTGAAATACCCTTGATAGTCAGCAATATGGACTTTACGAATCAAATCAAACGACTTTGCTGCCACTTTTTTTAGATAAGCATCGGCCAATGCTTTTTCGTCGCGACCTTGACTTTCGGGGCATTTGTCAAAACCGTTGAAACTGGTCCCTGCCGTGACCAACAAAATGGCCTCGCTGGCATTGCTCACCGCAATTCCAGCGGTATCTGCCGAGACTTTGCCATCGGTACTGTGTATTTTTACGCGCCAGTCAAATCGTACGCCTTTGCATCCTGTTGGGTCGTCATAATAAACGGGTTTGGCATTGTAGTTTACATAATTTGGGTCTGCATGAACGGGCGTTTTTCCCCGCATACTCAGTTCGTTTCTCCCCAATACTGCTTTTTTGATGGGGTGCGGGCTTTGCGTAGCAGCGGTAAAGTTTAGTTTACCTTTCTGAGAAGCTGTAAGTTTCAAAACAATGACTTGGTCGGGAGCCGACACAAACAATTCGCGGCTGTACGTCACTCCGTCAATCGTAAATTGGGTGTGAGCAGTGGCATTTTCGAGGTTCAAATCCCGAAAATAGGCCGTAGGCTGCCTGTCGAAAGGCTGTTTCAAAACCAAATTGCCCAGCGGCTGGTAGGCTTCAGTATAAAGCCCCTGAATTTTTTGTAGGGCCTTAGACGCGCCTTGGTAATCTTCTTTATTCAAGGCTTCCCGTACGGCAGGAAGATGATTGATGGCATCAGGATTGGGGTTTTTATCCACTGGCCCACCCGACCAAAGCGTTTCTTCGTTGAGTTGTAGCAGTTCTTCGTTCACACGCCCAAAAATCATCACCCCCAAACGGCCATTTCCTACGGGCAAGGCTTCGTTCCAGTTGCGAGCAGGTTGCTGGTAATGAATAGGCGACTGGGCAAAGAGCAAGGGGCAGAAGGCGAAGGGTAGGGAGCGAAGCGCAAGCACTAAAGGGCGAAGGGCAGAGGGGAGATTTTTCATAAGTGATAGATAATTCAATCACAAAGAAATCAATTATTTTTTCAAATAATGCGCCAACGGACATTCTTTGAGCGATTTTATACCTTCTACCACCATCGCGGCGTTCAGTTTCGCACCAGCGTCGTTGGTATGGGTATTGTCTTTGGGGGTAAAGAATTGACTTTTGACTTTTTCCTCGCCAATAGCCTCATAATGCGGTATGATGAGGCCGAATAAATCCACGTAAAAAGCACCATTAGATTTGGCTACTGCCTCCGCCCACTGCCGATGACCGTTTTCGGAAGTAGCAATTTTTCCTTCTTTCCAGCTATTGCGCGGTACAGGCGAACATACAATGGCTATAGCCCCTCT
>JBGAUP010000159.1:0-13708 GCA_044228585.1 Runella sp.
CATTGATAAGGGCATTGGTACGTGTATTAGAAGGGCGCTCGCCCGTAGCGTGTAAACTACGCGAGGCATTGGCTTCGTAGAAGACGTACATCAGCGATTTGTCTTTGAGCAACAAATATCCCCCAGGAATATCCGCACGATAGCGTATAGTGGCATCCCATTGGCCTTGATTTCGGACAAAACGAACAGCCGAAGGACTCTGCGCCACTATTTCGTGGGCAATCGCTAAAAACAAAAAGGTAGCGCGTAAAAAATGCTTCATGTAGAAAAAACGAAAAGGCGGCTTTGAAATTATGAAATTTTCCAATTCGGCACTTTTGTTAAGTTGTTTTGCGGTTTTTTATCCTTTTGAAAGTTCTTTGGCGCGGCGTTCGGCGGCCAAAATTCCCGTTTGGAGGGTTTGACTCAGCGCACCTGCTTCAAATTCGCGCAAAGCGGCTTCGGTGGTTCCGCCTTTAGAGGCCACGGCTTTGATGAGATCGTCGAGGCTTTTGTCGGCATTGTTGATGAGGTGAAAAGAACCCAACATAGTTTGTTTTACCAACAAAGTAGCCATTGATTCTTCAAAACCCATTTGTTTTCCAGCCTCCACCATTGCCTTGACCAAGTAATAAAAATAAGCGGGACCACTTCCGCTCAGAGCCGTCACGGCATCCAGCATAGATTCATCTTCCAAAAACACCGAACGCCCCGTGGCGTTGATGAGGTTGTCCACCTTGAGCAATTGGGCAAAACTTAACTCCTTGGCTGCCGAAAAGCCCGTGATTCCCATGCCCAGCATCGCAGGCGTATTAGGCATTGCTCGGATGACGAGCCGATGATTTAGCTTTTCTTGAATAGCACTGATTGGAATTCCCGCCATAATAGAAAGGACCACTTGCTGTGGCTGTAAAACATCCCTAAGGGCATCTTGTACCATCGCAAAATCTTGCGGTTTGACGGAGAGTATCACCACATCGTAGTCTCCAACGTGTGCGCTGATGGTTTCTATCACTACACCCGTGTTTTCAGTACGGAGTGTTTCGGCACGATGGGTGCTTTTTTCAATTAAAAGAAGGTTCTCTTTTTTTACTAAATCATACTGCAAAAACGACTTGGCAAACGCCATGCCCATGTTTCCGCAACCTACAATGGCAATTTTCATCAGTTTCGACTAAGAAGTTGGTTATTATGTCGCAAAATTGCTGATTATTTGGCAATAAAACGCTTGATAACCGTATTTTTGACTACCAAATATGTTCTCCCAATGAAAAAAATTCTACTTTACACTTCATTATGTCTATTGGGTACTTACGCAAGTTTTGCCCAAAAAAAATCAAAAAAGCCGACCGTAGCTCCCGCCGCAGTCATCAAAAAGCCACTTACGCACGATGTGTATGACTTCTGGAAAGACATTCCCGAAAGAGTCATCTCCAACAATGGGCAATGGTTTGGCTATGCCCTCAACCCTCAAGAAGGCGATGGAAAGGTGGTTTTTCAAAACCTTACTACCAATCAAGTGGATTCCGTTGCTCGTGGTAGTGAACTGAAGTTTTCGACCGATTCAGAGTTTGCCGTCTTTAAAATCAAACCCCAGCTCAACGTTACCAAAGCGGCAAAGCGCGCAAAAAAGAAAAAAGAGGAGATGCCCAAAGATTCGTTAGGGATTTACGCTTTGTCAACCAAAAAGCTAACAAAGATTCCTGCTGTTCAGTCCTTTCAAATTCCCGAAAAGGGGGGCGAGTGGGTAGCGTATTGGGGCGAAAGTCCCAAAGCTAAACCTGATACGACTAAGAAAGCTCCAATTAAGAGGGTTAAAAGGGAATCGGAAGAAAACGGCTACCGTTTGGTAACAAAATCGCTGAAAAGTGGGGCTGAAAAAATATTTCCGTTCGTAACCGAATACGAAGTAGCTAAAAATGGTAAACGATTGGCTTTTGCTACCACGGGTACAGACTCTACCAAAGCGGGTGTATATGTGTTAGAACCAGCTTCTAACCAACTTCAAGTCATCCACGAAGGAAATCCAAAACACAAATTCAAAAAACTGGCCTTCGACGACAATGGTGACCAATTGGCTTTTGTAGCTGATTTGGATACTAACAGCAAAACCCAAATTCGTTTTCCTAAATTATACTACTGGAAAGTGGGCGAAACCACGGCTTCGCGCTTGGCCGACGAAACTACTCAGCCTGGCCCGCAAGGCTGGCTGGTAAGTAGCGAATATACGCCGAGGTTTGCCAAAGGTGGCTCAAAACTATTTTTTGGTACAAATCCCAAACCCATCGTTCAAGATACTTCATTGTTGGCCGAAGAGATTGTGAATGTAGAAGTTTGGCATTGGCAAGATGAGAAGCTCCAGCCGCAGCAAAAAGTAACCTTAGAAAGAGACAAGAAAAAGTCTTATCTGGCAGTGGTGAACCTAAACGACCGTAAGCTGGTGCAGTTAGGCAGTAGTGAAGTACCAGAGGCTGAGTTGGTAGGAGAAGGCAACGCGGAGTTTGTGATTGGTACTTCAAATTTACGTTACTCGCATCAGCATTGGGACTGGAATCCTAAGGAAGATGTTTATTTGATTAGTACCCGCGACGGTTCTAAGAAATTGTTGAAAGAAAAAGTACAAGGTAACGCCCGTATTTCGCCCGAAGGCAAATTTCTGTATTGGTTTTCTAATCCCGATACCGCTTGGTTTGCGCACGATATTGCCCAAAATAAAACCATACAACTGACCAACAACAAAGCCGTAAAGTTTGCCGACGAAGAAGACGATCATCCCGATTTTCCGAACCCCTACGGCTTGGCAGGTTGGAGCAAAGACGATGACAAAATACTGATTTATGACCGCTACGACATTTGGCAAATTGACCCTAAAAACCCTGTTTCTCCCATACGCCTCACCAACGGTCGTAGCAACAAAACGCAGTATCGCTATGTACGTTTGGATGCGGAGGAAAGAAACCTTGACCTTAGCAAATCCTTGTTACTACGTACAGTCAACGAAACGACCAAACAAGAAGGCTTTAGTCAGCTGGCACTTGGTAACCAACCATCGGTCGGTTCAAAACCGACTGATGGTTCTATTCAACGCCTATATGAAGGAGACTTTAAAGTGGGCATGGCTGTTTTGAAAGCCAAAAATGCCGACCGTATTTTATTTACCAAAGAAACGTTCAAAGATTATCCTGACTGGTATGCCACTGATGGAAGTTTCAAAAACGTAAAGCGAATCACGGAAGCGAATCCGCAGCAGGCCAACTATTTGTGGGGAAATGTGGAAATGGTGAGTTGGCGGGCAGGTGATGGCACGCTCCTTCAAGGGCTACTGTATAAGCCTGAAAACTTCGATTCGACCAAGAAATATCCCATGATGACCTATTTCTACGAGAAAAACTCGGATAATGTTCACACCCATTTTGCACCTCGCCCCATCCGTTCCTACATCAATTTTTCTTATTTCGCCAGCAACGGCTACTTGGTTTTTGTACCCGATGTGGTTTATAAAACGGGCTATCCGGGCCAAAGTGCCTACAACTGTATTGTGCCAGGAGTACTGAGTATGATTGATAAAGGCTTTGTGGATAAAGACAAAATTGGAATTTCAGGGCATAGTTGGGGTGGATATCAAACCGCTTATCTGGTCACTCAAACTAACCTTTTCAAAGCCGCCGAAGCGGGTGCCCCCGTGGCCAATATGACGAGTGCTTATGGGGGTATTCGCTGGGAATCAGGCAATTCTCGTCAGGCACAATATGAGCGTACACAGACCCGTATCGGTGGGACACTCTGGGAAAAACCGATGCAATACCTCGAAAATTCGCCACTCTTTCACGCTCCCAAAATCCAAACGCCCGTGCTAATGATGCACAACGACGACGACGGGGCTGTGCCGTGGTACCAGGGCATTGAGTTTTATATGGCACTCAAGCGTTTAGACAAGCCCGTATGGATGTTGAATTACAACGGTGAAAAACATGGTCTCACAAAACGGCAAAACATGAAGGATTTTGCCGTACGTTTGTACCAATATTTTGACCATTATCTCAAAGACGCTCCTGCCCCTTCGTGGATGACTGAAGGCTTGCCAATGATAGAAAAAGGTATTAATCAGCACCTTACACCTATTTCTAATGCCAAAGCTTCGCAGTTGGGGAGTGGTTCAGAGAAATAACTTTTCTTCAAACCTGTGAGGTTTTCAAAAACCTCACAGGTTTAACTCCAAGCATCATGTACTATTTGTCTGCTTTTTTTTATTATTTGTTGTTACTCCCTATTTCTCTATTACCATTTGGGGTTCTGTACCGTCTTGCCGATGGCCTAAGTTGGCTTTTTTTCAACGTAGTGGGCTATCGCAAAAAAGTAGTCATGCAAAATATTCGGAATTCTTTTCCTGACAAATCAGAAGCTGAAATTCAGCAGATTGGGAAAGATTTTTACGACCACCTTTGCAACCTAATGATTGAGACCGTGAAAGCTTTTACGATGACCCGAAAAGACTTTATGGAACGTCTGAAATTCAGCGGCTTAGAACAAATTGACGAATATGCCAAACAAGGCCGTAGCGTGATATTAGCGGCAGGTCATTGTCACAATTTTGAGTGGTTAGTCACGGGCATTAATCCCCTCGTCAAACATCAAGTGATGGCACTGTACCGCCCACTTAACAATCCCTTTTTTGAAGAAAAAATCCAGCAAAGCCGTGGTCAGTTGGGCTTAAAGTTGTCTTCGATTTATGAGATTAAGTCGCAGTTTATCAAACAAATCTCCGAAGAACCCGTGGCAGTAGTCTTTGCCATGGACCAATCCCCTTCTAATCCCAACAGTGCTTATTGGATGAAGTTCCTCCACCAAGATACGCCCGTGTTGTATGGGACCGAAAAATACGCCAAAGAGTACGACTTGCCCATCTTTTTTGCCCACATCACCAAACGAAAACGTGGGCATTATTCTGCTGATTTTGAGTTGCTTACTAATAAACCCCGCGAAACTGCTTACGGTGAAATCACCGAAAAAATGATGCACTGGTTAGAAAAAGACCTGCAACAAAGTCCCGCTACGTGGTTATGGAGTCATAAGCGATGGAAGCACCAACGGCCTACCGCCCAATCGCCACTTTCCGAAGAATAGAGTCAATCACAAAACGAGTAGTAATGCCATCCGCTTCGGCTTCGTAGTTGAGCATGATGCGGTGATTAAATACATCAGGAGCTACTTCTTTGATGTCTTCGGGAAGTACGTAGTCGCGGCCATCCATGTAGGCCAATGCCTTTGCGGCTAAATTCAGCTTAATGGTTCCACGCGGCGACACCCCAAACTGAATGTAACGCGCTTCTTCGCGTAGGCCATAATCCAACGGGCGACGGGTAGCAAATACCAATTCTACAATGTAGTTTTCTAAAGTCTCAGAAAGTGTAATTTGATTTATTTCACTCCTAATTTGCGTAATATCTGCTTTATTAAGTACGGCTTTTGGCTGATAATTATAGTCTAAGTTTGACATCCGCCGCATCACTTCCAATTCTTGGCTTTTTGTAGGATAGTCCACAAATACCTTCATCATAAAACGGTCTAATTGTGCTTCAGGAAGCGGATACGTTCCCTCTTGTTCGACTGGGTTTTGGGTCGCCAACACAAAAAAAGGACGGTCAAGCTGGAAAGTGTTTTCGCCAATCGTCACTTGTTTTTCTTGCATGGCTTCCAGCAGCGCCGATTGCACTTTGGCAGGGGAGCGATTGACCTCATCGGCCAAAATCATATTGGCAAAAATAGGCCCTTTTTTTACTTCATAATCGCCCAGTTTAGGTCTATAAATCATTGTTCCTACAATATCGGCAGGAAGCAAATCGGGCGTGAATTGTATGCGTTGAAAGTCAAGATTAAGAACATGGGCAAGGGTATTGACTGTCAGGGTCTTGGCCAAGCCAGGGACACCTTCGAGTAAAATATGTCCGCCCGTAAAAAGCCCCACTAATAGACGATTGATGAGGGTTTCTTGCCCCACCACTACTTTACTCATTTCTTCAAATACCGTTTGAATTTTCTTCTGCGACATCTTTATTTTATCATTAATATCAGAGAGGTCAATGATCCATTCTCTGTACTTATTCTTAGATTTTCACCAAAATTGCAATATTTAAGTAGTTGTGCAAAGTTAGACGGAGATATATTTTCAATTTCTATTTACTTTGTACATCAACCCAATTTTCTCTAACTGTGTCTGATTTCCGATTAAAAGTTTTTTGTAGTGTGGCTCAACACCTCAGCTTTACCAAAGCTGCGGGGGAATTGTTTATTACGCAACCCGCCGTTACGAAGCATATTCGAGAACTTGAACAGCAGTACGGCACACGGCTATTTGAACGAAAAGGGAATGCCGTTTATCTTACACAAGCGGGTGAATTACTCAAACGTTACGCCAGTCAAATACTACAATTGTACCAAGAGGCTGCCTTTGAACTGGGAACATTGCAAGACAAATACAGTGGCATTCTTCGACTCGGGGCCAGTACTACCATCGGGCAGTATTTGATTGCTCCATTGTTGGCAAAATACTACGAAAAATTTCCCCAAGTGGAGCTTTCCTTACTCAACGGCAATACCGAAATGATTGAAAATGCTATTTTATCACACGCCATTGACTTGGGGGTGGTTGAAGGGAAAAAGCACCATTCAGGTATCAAATACGTAGATTTTATGGACGATGAGCTGGTGGCAGTGGTCCATGTGAAGAGTAAACTGGCCCATTTAGAAAAAATTACAATTCAACAACTTGCCCAAATTCCCCTTGTACTACGTGAACGTGGTTCGGGCACACTCGAAGTAATTGAAAGCGCACTGAAAGAACATGGTTTAAAATTGTCGTCGCTACAAATTATCATGCACTTAGGAGGAACTGAAAGCATTAAATCGTTTCTCGAACATGCCAACTGCATGGCATTCCTATCGGTTCGTTCTATTCAGAAAGAACATTATCAACGTGCAGGAATTAAAGCTACTACGAAAGTTTTGGCTTATTCACCTCCAAGGCCAACCTGAGCCAATGGCCGAATCTTTTATGCGTTTTGCGTTTCGGGAATATAGTAGAAAATAACCCTAACGAGTACACTAAACATCAGTGCCTAAAATTTCGGACAAGAGAGCTGCTTGTCTTTTTTGCTGCGGCGATTTCGCGGAGAAGGTTCAAAATCAAAGGTGTAAGCCAAAGAGATTTCGTGTGAGCCTCCGCTGGGCAAGCCCAACGATGAAATCGTGATGTCGTAGCTGTATCCAAAAGAAAACTTATCTTGGCGGTAGCCTACCAAGGCAATCAATGACTCGCGATTAGAGATATTAGCTACGTATTTTTTGATGGGTAGGCCACGATACCAAAGTCCCAACACGATAGGAGAATAAGTAACATAAACCCCTAAATCCAATTGGTCGTATTTTCCCTGAAATTTATAATTGATAGCGGGAGAAATCGTCTTTTCTCTATCCCATTCATCACCCAAACCCGTATAACCCCCAAATGGAATCCTTAGTCCAGCGTGTAAACTTCCTTTAATGGGTAAACGAGTGCCATCCCCGACTTGAAAAAAGGCTTGCTCGGGGCGATTGATGTGATGTACCGCTACTCCTACCCAGTATTTGTCCGAATACAACAACATTCCCGTTGAAAAACTCATGTAACCAACTGAAGGTGTGCCGTTAGCGGCGAGCGGGTCGGCGGTGGCATTGCCCGTAAAACCACGGTTGGTATATTGGTCGCCGAAAGTCAACTCTCGTAAGTCAGCGCGGCGGCTGGCATACGTTCCCTGCAAGCCCATGCGAAGAGCTGTTGTCTCGTTAAATTTAAGCTGGTAGGCATATTGAGCCGAAATCTCTGAAGTACGAAGGCTACCCGTGCCTTGGGTGTCGTTAACAAACAACAACCCCACGCCGCTGTTGACTCCTGAAAAATAATGGTCAATCCCAAAAGAAGTAGTGACATAGTTAGCCGCCAACCCAGGCCATTGATTACGGTAGTTCATCATGACACGGGGAGCTAAATCACCTCCTGCAAAAGCTGGGTTAATATAGAGGGGATTCGCGTAGAATTGCGAAAACTGTGGGTCTTGGGCTTTCGCTACCCAAAAAGTAAGCCCAAAAAGTAAGGTTAAAGCTAATCTTCTCATCATGATACCAAACGCTACCGCAAACATTTTGCCAAAGTAATCATTATATCTCCGTGAATCTAACGGTTTTTTAAACTAAATGTTATTTGGCCACCTAAATCAACTCATTTTTCTTAGATTATTAAAAGATTATCGGCTCAGCCGAATAGGTCAAGTCTGACCAAAGGTCTGACTCGTAACGTAAAAGTAGCCTAAAAGGGTAAATCAAACGAAACATCAGACCTTGTGAGTAGTTTATTTTTTTCTTACAGTGAAAGTCTTGATAACATAAATCTATCTATAACTTGTTTGAACTGTTTACTACTGTTTTTCTTCCTCTAAATTTGTAGCAATAAACCCTTTTACTATGAAACGTTTTCTTATTCCTGTTGCGGTAATTACGCTCATTGCGGCGCAATTTTCATGGCGTAGCCAAACACAAACTCCTGCCGAAGAATGGCCTGAGTATTTGGGTGGGCCAGACCGCAACCACTATTCAACATTGACCCAAATTACGCCCGAAAATGTGCAAAATTTGAAAGTCGCGTGGACGTATTCCACACCCGATTCGGGACAAATGCAGGTAAATCCAATCATTGTCAACAGGGTGTTGTATGGCGTGACGGCGTCGGTACAGGCGTTTGCATTGGATGCCGCAACAGGAAAAGAAATCTGGCGTTTTGGTGACCCACTCAAAAATTGGGCAAGCACGAGTCGTGGGGTTAGCTACTGGAAAGAAGGTACAGACGAGCGAATTTTACATACCATGGGACCCAACCTATGGGCTTTAGATGCCAAAACGGGCAAACCGATCGAATCTTTTGGCGATAAAGGAAAAACCGATTTACACACAGGCTTGCCCGAGATAGCCCAAAATAAGTTTATCATTTCCAATACCCCGGGGACGATTTTTGAAGATTTAATCGTCATGCCCGTCCGATTATCAGAAGGAGCCGATGCCGCCCCAGGCGATATTCGTGCTTTTAACGTAAAAACGGGCAAACTGGTTTGGTCTTTTCACACCATCCCGTATCCTGGCGAATTTGGCTACGAAACGTTTCCCAAAGATGCGTATAAAAATACCTACACAGGTGCGGCCAACAACTGGGCAGGAATGGCGGTTGACCGTAAAAGAGGCATTATTTATGTACCAACTGGATCGGCTGGTTATGATTTTTACGGCGGAAATCGCAAAGGTCAAAATCTTTTTGCCAACTGTCTTTTGGCACTTGATGCCCGCACAGGAAAGCGACTTTGGCATTTCCAGACGACCCATCACGACATTTGGGACAGAGATATGCCTGCTCCGCCCAACTTAATGACCATTACCCATAATGGCAAGAAAGTAGATGTAGTAGCTCAGGTTACCAAACAGGGTTTTGTGTTTGTATTTGACAGGGTTACGGGCAAACCTATTTTTCCCATTAAAGAAATGCCCGTACCAAAGTCAATGTTGGCTGGTGAAATGGCGTGGCCTACCCAACCCATTCCAACCAAACCAGCACCTTTTGCCCGACAATCGAATACATTGACCGAAAAAGACATCAGTCCTTATGCCGAAAACCGCGAGGAGTTGGTTCAGAATTTCAAAAAATACAAGACCGCATTTTATGCTCCGGGAAGCAAAGAAGGGACGGTTATTTTTCCGGGCTACGATGGCGGGGCTGAATGGGGAGGGGCAGCCGCTGACCCTGAAGGCATTTTGTACGTAAATGCCAACGAAATGGCATGGATACAAACCATGGTGGAAACGCCCAAAGAAGAGGCGTTGGCTCATTTAAGTGCGGGCGAAAAGTTATACACGAATTACTGCGTGGCTTGCCATGGCACAGATAGAAAAGGTAATCCAAAGTCAAATTATCCCTCGTTGATAGACATTGATAAAAAACGAGACAAAGCGTTTGTGAGCAACCTCATCGGTAACGGAAAAGGGATGATGCCTGGCTTTACGATGCTTTCGGCCACCGAAAAACAAGCTATCGTTTCTTTTCTATTTGGGGACGAAAAGAAAGAGGTTTCGTCAACTACGAGTACCTCAAAACAAGTGTATTTGCCTTACAAAAGCACTGGGTACAATAAGTTTTTGGATAGCAAAGGTTTGCCTGCCATCACCCCGCCGTGGGGAACAATGAGCGCAATTGATTTGAACACGGGCGAATTTGTTTGGAAAATTCCATTTGGCTATGAACCTGCTTTGCTCGAAAAAGGCATTAAAAATACGGGTGTAGAAAACTACGGTGGCCCCGTCATCACAGCAAGTGGACTGCTTTTAATAGCTGCTACCAAAGATGGTATGTTTAGGGCTTTTGACAAAAAAACGGGTAATCTTCTATGGGAGATGAAACTTCCTGCCGCAGGATTTGCTACCCCGTCAACCTACCAAGTTAATGGAAAACAGTATGTTGTGATTGCCTGTGGCGGTACAAAGCTCGGCACAAAGAAAGGCAATCAGTACGTAGCGTTTGCGTTGCCTTAAACCAAACGTTACAAATTTTAGAATAGGTTAGAAAGTGACTAAGCTCTCATCAACTTTGGTGAGGGCTTTTTAGGTATCAATCCTAAAAACCTTATATATTTACCCAACGGAACATAAGAATCTACCAAAACTGTTATAGAATTGTAGCTTAGATAATTCTTTAGCCGAACCATAACAGCCTATTATGTTAAACTTAGTACACACCCAGAAACAATCGCTAAAAATTTCGCCAGCGCAAATTCAATTGCTCAATTTTCTGCAATTGAATACCCTTGAGCTTGAGCAACATATCAAAAACGAATTAGAAGAAAACCCAATACTCGAAGAAGGAACAGAAGAGGCGACCGACGAGTTGGGAGCTTCTGATGAACATGTACTCAACAGCGGTGCCGATGACCGTACCCAAGACTATATGGACTGGGATGAGTTTAAAGACGACGATGTCCCCGATTATCGTACGCGGGTCAATAACTATTCCGACGATGAAAACACCTATACCCCCGCATTGGTGGAGTCTATCACGTGGCGGCAAGAACTCAAAGAACAGTTTCATTTGTTGTCACTTTCTGAACGTCAGCAATTATTGGCCGATTTTTTGGTAGATTCTTTGACGGACGAGGGTTACTTGACATACAGCGCCGAAGCATTGGCCGACGATGTATCGTTTACGAGTGGGGTTTACGCCGAAGCTACCGAAATCAAAGAGTTAATCGAACTCCTCCGTCAGATGGAACCAGCAGGTTTAGGGGCTCGTAATTTGCAAGACTGTCTTTTGCTGCAGTTAGAGCGTCGTCAGGGAGCTGATGTTGCGTTGGCAAAAGACGTGGTAAACAAGTATTTTGAAGATTTGGCAGCTCGCAATTATGAAAAACTCATGAAAGCGTGTGGCCTTACTTCTTCCCAACTCAAAGATATAATCGCACTTATTGCAACGCTCAATCCCCAACCCGTGACGGCGGGGAGCCAAACTGAGACCTTGATTGTCAAAGACAACATTGTCCCAGACTACATCGTGACCGTGGACGGAGATGTGATAGAAGTTGAACTCAACAATCGCCGTATTCCTCCTTTGCGGATTAATAAAGCTTATGCCAAAGAAGTGGGGGGGACGCGGGCGGCTAACACCTACGTAAACGCCAAAATCAACGCTGCTAATTGGCTCATTGATGCCATTCAGCAGCGCGAAAATACCATGCTCAAGTCTATGCGAGCCATAGTAAAATTGCAGGAAGATTATTTTCACACGGGCGATGTGCGTAGGCTAAAACCAATGGTGTTGCGTGACGTAGCGGAGCGAATCCAAATGGATGTTTCGACCATTTCGCGGGTAACGAGTGGAAAATATGCCCAAACTCCCTTTGGCGTAATTCACCTCAAAGACTTGTTTACTGAGGGCGTAATGACCGAAAGCGGCGAAGAAGTGTCTAATCGTCAAATACAGCTTGTATTGGCCGAACTCGTTGCCAAAGAAGATAAACACAGCCCCTTGAATGACTTTCAGTTGGCCGAAATGTTGGCCGAGCGAGGTTATCCTGTGGCACGTAGAACCGTCGCTAAATACCGTGAGCAAATGGATATACCTACCGCCTCTTTGCGACGAACATTGTAAAGTAGGTTAAAAAAGCTTCTTTGGCGTCTTTAGACACTTATCACCCCAAAAATATTTTATTTATTTAACCCCCAATCTCATGTTTGTACACCACGTATTTTTTTATTTGAAAAACCCCGATAGTGCCGCAGACCGTGAAGCACTCATTGCAGGACTCCAAACTTTGCTCCCGATTGAAGTCGTAAAACTTGCTCACATTGGGAAAGTAGCTGATACCCACCGTAGCGTGATTGACCGTTCATATTCGGTATCTTGGTTGATGTTGTTTGAAAACAAAGCCGACCAAGACGTATATCAAGATCATCCTGTTCATCATAAATTTGTGGAAAACTGCGCCCATTTGTGGGAAAAGGTCGTCATTTATGACTCAGACGATGTTTGAGAAAGAAACTTCTCAAATTCGCCAAGCGCATCTTTCTTCGCCTTTTGCCTACCGAACTATGCAAGAGGTGGAAGAAAAGCGAACGCTTACTCCTGATATGCCTCATCGCCACGATTATTTTACTGTGTTGGTGGTAGAGCAAGCCGAGGGAATTCATCAAATTGATTTTACTGATTATCCGCTTCGGGCCAATACCGTTTATTTTGTATCGCCCGAACAAATCCACCACGTGACCCTGACGCAGCCTGTGCCACGCGGTCACGTGATTTTGTTTCGCCCCGATTTTTTACAGGAATACAGCATTTCCCCCGCCCAGTTGTACGACATGGATTTGTTTTTCAACTGTGATGAATCGCGCCCACTTGAACTGACGGCTATTGAAATGAAGCAACTGCTGCCATTTTTAGAGGCTATTGCCACAGAAACCATGTCGGAGCAACCTCAAAAATGGGAGGCCGTAGGCGCTTGGTTAAAATTGTTTTTGTTGCAGTGCAAACGTCTAAAAGCTACCCAAAAGGTAATGAGTAAGTCGTGGGACAAGCGGCAAGCCGAGATTGTAAAGCAGTTTAAGCGAGATGTTGAGCAGTTTTTTCGAACCCAACACAAAGTCAACGATTACGCAAATCGTCAGTTTTTAACGGCCAATCACCTCAACGAAGTCATTAAAACCGAAACGGGGACTTCGGCCAAAGAATTTATTCAGAATCGCCTCATCTTGGAAGCCAAACGTTTGGCGCGGTATTCAGAATGGAGTGCCAAAGAAATTGCGTATCAATTGGGTTACGAAGACGTGGCGCATTTTAGTAAATTTTTCAAAAAGTGCGAGGGGGTGGCCTTTACGGAATTTCGAGAGAAAAATTTATTGTAACAAAATCAGGGCATTTCTACTTTTTAGTCATAAAACCTTACCAATATGCAAACCAATCGTCTCCTCAAGGGCCTACACCACGTCACCGCTACCGTCAATGATGCGCAAGAAGACTACGATTTTTATACCAAAACCCTCGGCCTTCGTTTGGTGAAAAAGACGGTTAATTTTGACAATAACTTTGTGTATCATTTCTACTACGCCGACGAAGTAGGTACACCTGGAACCGTTTTTACAACATTTCCGTACAAAGGTCATGGTGTAC
>JBGAUP010000160.1:0-13643 GCA_044228585.1 Runella sp.
CAATGGGGCAACAATTCATTTCAGTTGTTTGCCCAAATTGCCGATAACGCTGATATGGACAAACTAAGTGCTAAAATCAAAAATGTTAAATGGGACAAAGTAGATGCCGAAGAGAAAAAATTTAAAGCTGAAATTTTTCTACACCCCATGCGCGACTGGCACCTACGCTCCAATTGGGAAGAAGGGGTCAAAACTGGCGGTTTTATTCAATATGTTTGGTTATTTTCCATTGTAGGTGCTTTTGTGTTATTGCTGGCCTGTATCAATTTTATGAATTTGAGTACGGCCCGTTCCGAAAAACGCGCCAAAGAAGTAGGTATCCGTAAGGCCGTGGGATCGGTTCGTAGTCAGCTTATCAATCAGTTTTTTAGTGAGTCTTTTTTAGTCGTAATATTCGCATTTATAGGCGCCGTCATCTTTATACTGGCCTTGCTCCCGTGGTTTAACGGCGTTACCGACAAGAAAATGAGTTTTCCTTGGGCAGAACCTACGTTTTGGCTCATAAGTATTGGATTTATTTTCATTACGGGTCTGCTGGCAGGAAGCTATCCTGCCCTCTATCTTTCTTCTTTTCAGCCTATTAAAGTTCTCAAAGGAACATTTAAAGCGGGTCATTTAGCGGCCACTCCTCGCAAGGTACTGGTAGTGGTTCAGTTTACGGTTTCAGTCACTTTAATCATTGGCACTATTATCGTTTATCGCCAAATTCAACATACTAAAAATCGCCCACTCGGCTACGATAACAAAGGCATTATCATGCTTCAAATGATGACCCCTGAGTTTTATGGGAAATATGATGTGCTGAGAAATGACCTTAAAAATTCTGGAGCTATCGTTGAAATGGCCGAATCGTCCAGTCCGCTCACAGGGATATGGTCAAATAATGGGGGATTTAGTTGGAAAGGAAAAGACCCCAGTCTTCAGGCTGAATTTGCTACTGTACGAGTAACGCATGATTTTGGAAAAACAGTGGGTTGGCAATTTAAAGAAGGGCGGGATTTCTCAAGAGAGTTCTCGACCGATACCGCTGCTTTTGTTATCAATGAAGCGGCTGTAAAATTTATGGGGCTAAAAAATCCAGTTGGAACCGTGGTACGATGGGGCGATGACAAGGAAGGCCAAGATTTCACCATCGTGGGCGTAATCAAAGATATGCTCATGGAATCTCCCTACGAACCTGTCAAACAAACCATTTATTTGGTTAATTATGAAAACGTAAGTTGGATTAATCTTAAACTCAATCCCCGCCTGAGTGCCAATGAATCTCTCACAAAAATCGAAGCTGTGTTCAAAAAGCATACCCCCTCAGCACCCTTCAACTATAAATTTGTAGATGAAGAATTTGGCAAAAAGTTTGTTTCCGAAGAACGTATTGGCAAATTGGCTGGAGGATTCGCCATTTTGGCTATTTTTATCTCCTGTTTAGGATTGTTTGGTTTAGCCTCCTTTGTGGCCGAACAGCGAACCAAAGAAATCGGCGTTAGAAAAGTATTGGGTGCTTCAGTATTCAATTTGTGGAGCTTGCTTTCCAAAGATTTTGTAGTATTGGTCATTATTTCGTGCTTGATTGCAATTCCGATTGCCTACTATTTCTTGAGCGACTGGTTGCAAGATTACAAATACCACACCGAAATATCTTGGTGGATTTTTGTGGTAGCCATGGTAGGGTCATTGGTCATAACACTGCTGACAGTGAGCTATCAGTCTATTCGAGCAGCCATGGTGAATCCCGTAAAATCACTGAAATCGGAATAAATCCATTCGTAGAGATATTGCAGCAGTAGAGACGTTGCAGTGCAACGTCTCTACAATAAAAAAACCTTGTTATGCTACGCAATCATATCAAAATCGCGTTTCGCAATCTTTGGAAAAACCGACTTTTTACAAGCATCAACCTGCTCGGAATGTCCATCGGTATGGCGTGTGTGGTAGTACTGGTGCTATTTGTCCAAAAATGCCTCACGTTTGATGAGTTTCACGAAAACAGCGACCGAATCTACTACATCCAAACCAAGTCTAACGACCAGAAAAGCAATCATACGGTGTATCCGATTTTGGACCAACTGCTGAAAGATTACCCCGAAATCGAAACGGGTACTCACATTCAAAATTGGTATCGCCCATGGATTCATTATGGGACTAAAGACGTACAGGAAAGCACCGTTTTTGTGGACTCCACTTTTTTTCAGGTCTTTAGTTTCCCACTCAAATACGGCAATGCTACCACGGCACTCAAAGGAAGAAACGCACTGGTACTGAGCGAAAAAATAGCTCAAAATCTATTTGGCGACATAGACCCCGTTGGAAAAACTGTCATGATTGATGATACCCTCCCATTCAAAGTTTCGGGAGTAATGGCTCAAATACCTTCCAACTCATCTCAGCAGTTTGATGTATTGATGCCTGCCGAATTGCTCTATAACTACAAGGAATTCAAAGAAAGTGCCGACTGGTACAATACCTTTGCTTCGGTATTTATTTTACTCAAAAAAGGCACTGATAAAAACGCCTTAGAAGCCAAGTTCCCTCATTTGGTAAAAACACATTTTTCACCCGAATCCCAGAAGCAAACCTTACACCTGAACGCTTTTAAAAACTTTATTCATGACCAAAACCCTACCTTCAAAGGGCTGATTTACAGTGCCATTGCTATCGCCGTTTTTCTGTTGCTGATTATTAGCATAAACCTGATCAATCTCACGATGGCTTCGGCATTGCCACGGGTCAAAGAAGTAGCTGTTCGGCAGGTTGTTGGCGCAAGCAAGCGTTTGATTTTAAGGCAATTTTGGGTAGAATCAGGGCTCGTCATGCTGGCTTCGTTGGTGTTGGCAGTGCTTTTTGCGGGCTATTATTTGATTCCCTCTTTCAATCAGCTCCGCGATGGACACATGCAATTAGAGGTTACGTTCACCAACGATTATCCCACTATTTTGACAGTTTTGGGCATTGCCTTGTTTGTAGCACTCATCGCGGGTACCTATCCAGCTTACTACTTAATGAGCCTGAAAACGACGGAAGCCGTAAAAGGTAAATTGTCGAGCAACCCGCACCGAGGCCGTTTTCGTCAAAATAGCCTGATTGTCTTGCAGTTTGCTTTGGCGGTGGTGCTGATTGTGGGCAATATTGGGCTAAGACAGCAAATCCGTTTTATGAAAACCGCCGATGTAGGCTATGACAAAACCAATGTGTTGGTTTTCAAAACCGATTTGGCTTATCGAAACGAAAATGCTGCTCTTTCAGAAGGCAGGGTAATTTTGGACGAATTGCGCCAAAACCCCAACGTAGTCTCGTTTTGCTCGTCCGAACTTACACCGATTCAGTACTGGGGTAATTTTAACAATTATTTTCCCGAAGGCAATGAAGCCCAAAAAGTCATTTTGCGCCACGTAAGCGGTGTTGACAATTATTTTGAAACCTACAAAATTCCGTTCATTGAAGGGCGTGGCTTTTCCGACAACTCGGCAGATTCGGCCAATCATTCGGTCATCATCAACGAAGCCGCCATGAAAGCATTCGGTTGGAAAACTGCCGTAGGTAAGCGTTTACGCCAAAACAACAACAACCAAGTTTATACCATCATTGGAGTGACCAAAGACTTTCATTATCAAAGCCTAAAGGAGGAAGTCGAACCGCTTCTGCATTGGTATGCGGGCAAGCAACAACTCAGTGGTTTTCTGACCGTTCGCCTTACCGACGAATCAAAAGGAAAAGCCTTGATAAAGACTTTGGAAGCCCGTTTCAAAAAAATCCCTGCCCGTAGAGCTTTGAGCTATTTTTACCTTAGCGACGAAGTAGCCAAAGCGTACCAATCCATTGATAACATCTGGCGTATGACGGGTTTTGTGACGCTTCTCGCCATTCTGATTGCCTGCGCGGGTATTTTCGGGTTGATTTCGCTGGTCGCAAAACAACGAACCAAAGAAATCGGCATCCGCAAAGTAGTAGGAGCCAGTATGGGTAGTATTGCAACCTTACTTTCAAAAGACTTTCTCAAACTTGTAGTAATTGCCCTAACTATCGGTCTGCCTATTTCTTATTGGGTAGGACAAAAACTACTCGAAACATTTGCCTATCGCATAGAAATAGAATGGTGGTATTTGGCATTGGCTGCTATTTTTGCTTTTGGAATTGCATTGGTTTCAGTAAGTTTTCAAGCCATCAGAGCTGCAATGATGAATCCAGTCAAAAGTTTAAAGTCAGAATAATTACTTGATAGATGAAAAATAGAAGCCTATCTATTCAAATAGGGAGCTGGTAGATTGAGAAAAAAGGTGGTTAAACCAAATAGGTTGAAGTAGTTCAAAGTAGAGTAAACCAATAATTTACGAATACTTTAAACAAAAAACAACCATGAAAAAGACCATTTTAGCCATCGCGACTTTAGTCATTTTGACCATCGTTACTGCCAGTGCCCAACGTGGGCCACGTCCTCATCATAAGCCCCATGCTCGCATTGATAATGACCGTAGAAGGGACAAAATCAGCCAGTTAGACCAAAGACTTAATTTAACTCCTGACCAAAAAAATGAGTTGCAAAAAATCGAAAATCGCTACCACGACCGATTAGATAAAAACCGACTTGAACACCAAAATCTAAAACAAGCCAAGCGGAAAGAGGTTTTGTCGGTATTGACCCCCGAACAACGTCAGCGTTTGGCTCATCGTCAACCCCATAGAAAATCTGACCGTCATCCTCACCGAAGAGGTTAGCCTCCAAAAGTGTTTTGTACTCCCTGTCCGCAAACGAACCTAAAAGTGTCCGTTTGCGGACATTTATTTTGTTGATAATAAATACAAGTATTTGATTATGAAATAATTACTGTTCTGGTATGCGATTTGGGCACTGATTGAGAATGTAATTAGCAAAATCAAGCGATACATCAACTACCTTGATAAATCCCGTAAAGAGTTTAAAAATGGAATAAAAACTTGCTTTCATGCAACATGTGTTTTCATAAACTGTCTCTATCTAAGTAGTAAAAGTGATTACCGAACATCATTTGTGTTCTTTAACATTATTTAAGAAGCCCTTTTGCGAGACTTGAAATACCTTTGTCAATATAATTTTTACAGCCTTACTCGTTAACCTCCTTCAGTCCATGAAAACCAATGCTTTGACGCATTCATTCATTTTTTTGTTGCTTGGTATCTCTTACCAAACTCTGGGTCAAATAACGCCTAAAATACTACCAGCCCAACGTACTGCCCAATCCGTCATTATTGACGGAAATTTAAGCGATTTGGCTTGGCAAGATGCCGCTAAAGCCGACGACTATACCGAATTTCGTCCTGTGATTGGCCGTAAGGAAGAACAAGGAAACCACACTGAAACCTTTCTAATGTACGACGACGAGGGTATTTACTTTGGCGGAACTTGTTACGAAAGAAGCCTCGACAATATTTCCAAAGAACTAAAAGGACGCGATGGGTTTGGCATGAACGATTACATCGGGATTATCTTTGACACCTACAACGACAAGCTCAATGGGTTTGAATATTTTGTCACCCCTCTTGGTGAGCAGTGGGACGCCAAAATGACCTCAAACCTTAACAGCAACAATGGTGGCGAAGATTTCAGTTGGAATGCCGTTTGGAAAAGTGCCGTAATAATCCACGAGAAAGGCTGGTCTTTTGAAATATTTTTGCCGTATTCGGCCATTCGATTTAGTAAAGATAAAGTGCAAAATTGGGGCTTGAACATCACCCGGCGACGTCGAAAAACCGAACAACAATATACTTGGAACGCCATTAACCCTAATGTCAATGGTTTTTTGACTCAAGAAGGTATTTGGACCAATATTTCTGACATCAAACCACCCCTAAGACTCCAACTTTCGCCCTATTTTTCGGTTTATGCCAACCACTTTCCCCTGAATCAAGCGGAACAAAAAAATTGGACCAATCAGATTTCGGGAGGCTTGGACTTAAAATTAGGACTCAATCAGGCATTTACCTTAGATGCTACGCTCATCCCCGATTTTGGTCAAGTACAAAGCGACAATCAAGTGTTGAACCTAACGCCTTTTGAGGTGAAATTTAACGAGAACAGGTCATTTTTTACCGAAGGAACGGAGCTTTTCAACAAAGGAAATCTTTTTTATTCAAGACGTATCGGCGGCACTCCCCTGCATCTAAGTAAACCTCACAGTAGCTTGCACTCCAACGAAAGGGTGGTCAACAACCCCACCGAATCTAAATTAATCAACGCTTCAAAAATCTCTGGTCGTACCAAAAATGGTCTGGGAATCGGGATTCTCAATGCCATTACACGCCCTCAGTATGCTCTGATTGAAAATTTAGAAAATGGCGAAACCCGACGTTTTGAAACCAACCCTACTACCAACTACAACATCGTAGTTTTTGACCAAACCCTCAAACACAACTCCAGTGTAAGTTTTGTCAACACCAACGTCATAAGAGGAAATAACAACTATAACGCCAACGTAAGCGCGGGTCTGTTCAGTTTTTTTGACAAAAAAAATACGTATAACCTGTCAGGTAGTGCGGCTATTAGTAGATTGAATTTCAAAGACGTAGCCAAAGAAAATTCCGTCGGATACAGTCATACGCTTAGTCTTGGAAAAACCAGCGGGCAGTTTACTTTCAACGTGGCTCAAGAGTTGACTGACACCAAATTTAACAGCAATGACTTGGGGTATTTTACCAACAATAATTTCGTTAATCACCGCTTGTACGCGGGCTACCGCTACACCGAACCCAAGGGATGGTATAATCGCTTAATGTTCAACCTCAATTCAGACATTAGTTACTTGTTTTCATCCATTGGCACCATAAAAAGCAAATACCAAAATGCCCGTATTCAATTGAATATCAACGCACAAACTAAAAAACTAATTTGGTTTGGTCTCATGCTCAACTATCGTCCACACGAAAACGACTTCTATGAACCGCGCCAAACGGGTTATGTTTATACCCGCGGCAAAAGCGTTACGCTGGGCGGCTGGATAGAGAGCAATTCGGCCAAAAAATATTCATTTACTGCCGAGCTTTTCGACCGTATGTTTTTAAACTTCTATAATCTCAACGGAATTGATTTGTTTTTAGGCCAAACCTACCGATTCAATAGCAAATTTTCGATCAACTATCGGTTGGGATTACTGCCTCGCCCACGTGGATTGGGCTACACTACTACCTCCGACAATACCATCGTTTTTGCCTTGCGCAAAGTAAACACCATTGACAACGTTATCAATCTAAAATACAGTTTTACCAACAAAATGGGGCTCACTTTTAGAGCAAGGCATTATGCCAGTACCGTTGACAACAAAGAATTTTTTGCGTTGAACAGCAACGGAAGCCTCCGTCCGATTCCCAAATTGACCGAAAATCTCAATCGAAACGTCAATTATTTCAATATTGACATGGTTTATACGTGGCAGTTTGCACCAGGGAGTTTCTTAAATGCCGTCTGGAAAAACGCCACTTTCCATGGTTCCACCATCGCAGATAATGGCTATTTAGAAAATTTACAAAACACCCTCCAAGCCGACCAAAACAACAATTTTTCGCTCAAAGTCATTTATTTCTTGGACTACTTGCAGCTTAAAGGCATAAAACGTTAAAAATCTGATATTCAACTATGTCCGCAAATGGCCTAAATCTTGTCCGTTTGCGGACATTTATTTTGGCGAAATAAAACAAAACTCTTTGATTATCACAGAATTACTGTTCTGGTATGGGATTTGGGATAATGATACAAAACCCATTTCCTTATTATTATCATGCTTCAGAACTACCTCAAAATCGCCCTTCGTAATCTTTTTCGCAATAAGGTGTATAGTAAAAGTTTCAATCAATTTCACGCTGATTTGCCGAATATGTATCGGCTACTGAATGAAAACCCCAAGGGAGAAATGTGGGGGGAAGTAGAGCCAGGATGGGCCTCACGCGCAAAACAGCGCTTTCCAGAAATTAAAGATTATTGCCGTTTTGCCGATGGTATGGCGCAGGGGATTGTCCGAAGAGAAGGCGTGAAAAGCGAGTCATTTCGCGAAACCAACATCAGCTACGGCGAAGGCAATTTTTTCTCTTTCTTCAACTTTCCACTGACAGCTGGGCAGCCTGCTGCTTTAGCTAAACCCAATGTGGTATTCATCTCGACTACTTCGGCGAAAAAGTACTTTGGTACTACAAATCCGTTGGGCAAAGTTTTGGTCCTCTCCAATCAATTTGAGACTACCCCTTTTACGGTCGAAGGCATTTATGCGGATATGCCCGAAAATTCGGACATTCGCTACGACATGGTGTTTTCGTTAGAAACTCTAAGAAACCCAGCCAATTTACACGGAAGCGACTGGGCTAATTTAGATAACCTTGACAATCAATACATTAATACGTTTTTTCAATTGAATAACAAGGTAAGTCCCACTTCTTTCGAGAGAAAACTGACTGCCTTGCGCAACGAACTCAGCCAAGAAAACGACGGGGTGAAGTTTCGTTTGATACCTTTCGAATATGTGCATTTGGCTGCTTCACTCAGCGACACCTACCTCACACTGGGCAACCTCAAATATGTCTATATGTTGGGAGGTATTGCTTTCTTGATTTTGATTATCGGCTGGTTCAATTACATCAACCTTTCCACTGCTAATTCACTCAAACGTGCCAGCGAAGTAGGCGTACGAAAAGTGATAGGAGCGACACAGGGGCATTTGGTAGGGCAATTTTTGGGCGAATCTCTCTTGGTCAATGCCTTGGGCTTTGGGTTGGCGATAGTATTGGTTATTTTATTACAACCCTTCTTCAATGACCTCATTGGTAAATCATTATCCTTCAATACACTCCGTTCTACGTCTGTTTGGCTGTGGGGGTTAGGTATTTTGATTTTGGGTTCATTGCTTTCGGGGGGGTATGCGGCCTTTGCCCTCTCCAACTACAATCCTATTCAGACGATGAAAGGACAATTGAGCAAAACGTCTCAAGGAGTTTTTCTGCGAAAAGCATTAGTCGTGTTTCAGTTTTCGATTTCGGTGAGTTTGGTATTGGCCACCATTGTCATCTATACCCAATTGCGACACATGCAAACCCAGCATTTGGGCTTGAATGCACAGCAACTATTGGTGGTTCGAGGACCAGCCGTAGGCAAAGACGATACCTTCAAAGTGCGCCAAACAACTTTCCAAAATGAATTGACACAACAAACCTTTGTAAAAGACTACGCGACGTCGGGAAGTGTCCCGAGCGGTTGGTATAACTTTAGAACGGCGGGATTTACCCAGCCTGATTCCAAATCGGGCGACGAATTCAAAACTTATGCTTTTGCTATAATTGGCGACCGTTTCCTCAAAACCTACGAAATAGGTTTGAAAGCAGGACGCAATTTCACCGCTACCGAATGTGACGTAGAATGGAACCAAAACAGTAAAGTATTGCTTAATGAACGCGCCGTACAGCAATTGGGCTTTGCCTCGGCTGAAGAGGCCATCCGTACCAAAATCAAATGGGATGAACGCTACTTAGAAGTCATCGGCGTCGTCAAAGATTATCATCATAATGGCTTGCAACAGGAGATTGACCCCATCATTTTTTATCCCCAAAACAACAGTGCCTATTTTACTATTCGCCTGACTGCCGATAAAATGCCTGAAAAAATAGCAGCCTTGAGCCAACTCTACAAAACGTACTTTCCAGGCAACCCGTTTGACTACTTTTTTGTGGATGATAATTACAATAAACTCTACGTTTCCGAACAGCAATACAGCCGTATTTTTACAACGGCGTCATTGTGGGCGATTTTTATTGCCTGTTTGGGGCTTTTTGGATTGGCTACCTTTACGGTAGAATCGCGCACCAAAGAAATCGGGATTCGCAAAGTATTGGGGGCTTCGGTGACCAGCATTATGGCCTTACTTTCCAGAGATTTTCTGGTGTTGGTACTCGTTGCGATTGCCATCGCCTCGCCCGTTGCCTATTATTTCATGGACAAATGGCTGCAGAATTTTGCAAATCGCATTTCCATTTCGTGGTGGATATTTGCAGCGGCGGGTGGGTTAGCGGTGCTGGTCACGTTTTTAACCGTTGGTTTACAATCCCTTAAAGCCATTTTAATGAACCCTGTGAAGAGTTTAAAAACAGAATAATCTATACAGCCATGCTACGTAACTATTTCAAAATTGCCTTTCGTAATCTCTTTAAAAGCAAAGAGTATGTGGCCATTAATGTAGTCGGTATTTCGGTCGCTATTTGTATCTGTTTGTTTTTATTTCTAATCGCTTATTTACAACTGACGTTTGATTCCTTTCATGCCGATAGCGAACGTATTTTTCAGACTTATTTTGTATCTAATGACCCAGAAGGAATAAACAAATCATCTGGGATGCCGTTGCCGCTTACTCCTGCCTTAAAAACAGAGTATCCAGAAGTAGAAGCTGCGGCAAGAATTGTAGTTGGACGAAAGAGTTTAGTAGAATACAAAGGGAAATATTTTGACAAATTGGTCACTTTGACCGACCCCGATTTTATGAAAGTCTTTTCGTTTCCTATGCTCAAAGGCAATCGGGAAACAACTCTACGTGATTTGAGCAGCGTCGTTATCAGCGAAAACATGGCCAAAACGGTATTTGGAAACGAAGACCCAATGGGGAAATCAATACAAATTGGCAGCAACCGCAATCAAAAGCAATACATTGTCACAGGCATTATAAGAGATGCTCCCTACAATTCAACGATTCAATACGACGCCCTAATTCGAGTAGAAAATTTAGCTGGTTATCGGTCTGCCAAAGACAATTGGCACGATAACTCTCATGCGGTTTTTATAAAAACAGCCCCTCAAGTAACTCAGGCAACGCTGGAAAATCGGTTAAAGTCATTTACCAAAAAATACTTTCCTGGCGAGATTGAAACACTCACCAAAAAAGGAGCAAAGCCTGACGAACGGGGCGATTTGTTTGCCGTACGTTTGCAAAAATTGGCCAATGTCCACTTTGACCGAGAAATATCTGGCGGCAAAGGCACTCCCATTGCCTTGATTTATGTGCTGATGGGCATTGGCTTTTTTATCTTATTGATTGCCTGCATCAATTTTATCAATCTGAGCATTGCCCGTTCATTCACCCGTGCCAAGGAAATGGGTGTCCGAAAATCGTTGGGAGCCTTGAAAAAACAACTTTTTATTCAAATTTGGAGCGAGTCAACCATCATCTGTTTCGTCGGGTTTGGAGTGGGTTTGCTCATGGCTTATCTGCTTTTACCAGAATTTAATGCCCAATTCAACACAAGAATCAGTCTTGGCTATGTATTGCAGCCTGGCTTTATTGCCCTGCTTATCAGCCTATTTGTTTTAGTTACGCTGGTGGCGGGAGGCTACCCAGCTTGGCAAATGACCAGATTCAATCCAGTAGAAGTATTAAAAGGGAAAATTTCTCTGAAACGGCCTGGCATTTTACGCAACTCTCTGATTGTTGTGCAATTTTCCATGTCTTGTTTGCTGGCTTGCGCTACTATCATTGCTCTCCAGCAAGTAGCTCATTTACGGCAGCAACCACTTGGTTTTCAAAAAGAGCAAGTGATTAGTATTCCTGTGGGCAATCATGTGAATGGCCGGCAAGTACTGCAACGGATGCGAAATAAATTGGCCAATGACCCTGCCATTGTTTCTGTAACGGGTACAGGCGTCAATCTGGGCAAAGGCAAAGACCGCGTTAGTTCAAGGTCGGTAGTTGGGTTTACGTACAAAGGCAAACAAATAGAGACAGACTGGCTACTGGTAGATTATGATTACCTCAAAACCCTGAATATCAAAGTAGCAGCAGGTCGGGATTTTGACCCAGCTTATCCAAGTGATTCGGTCAATCGGTTAGTGATTACAGAAAGTATGGCCAAAGCCATGGGAGAAAAGAACCCAGTTGGCTTGTTTCTCGGAGACGACTCCGATACAACAGATACTAAACCCCAAATTATAGGGGTAGTTCCTGATTTTCATTTGTACTCTTTAGCCGCTGAATCTAAGCCCATTACGATGCATATTTCTAATACCGAAACTATTCATTATGTCTTTGTTCGCGTAACTCCGCAGAATTTGGCAAACTCAATGGATAGATTGAAGCGAGTTTGGAAAGAAGTAGCTCCAGAATCGGAATTTATGGGTACTTTTTTGGATAAAAATGTTGATGAATGGTACGAAAATGAAGAAATGATGTCACAGGTTTTCAGTCTTGCTGCTGTTATTGCGATTTTATTGTCGTGCTTGGGTTTGTTTGCGGTGGCATTGTTGGTTATCGAACAACGAACCAAAGAAATCGGTATCCGGAAAGTGATGGGTGCCAGCCTTCCCAACCTCCTCATTGTTCTTTCCAAAGACTTTGTCAAACTGGTCGTTATCGCCTTGGTCATCACAATACCAATAGCTTGGTTTGCAATGCAGAAGTGGTTGAATAATTATTCGCATCGAATCGAAATAAGCATGTGGGTTTTTGTAGGAGTTGGCTTAGGAGCCATCGCCATTGCCTTGGCAACGGTCAGTTTTCAAACATTAAAAGCCGCCTTAACAAACCCAATCAATAGTTTAAAGACAGAATAAGTCCACAATTTATGGCACACATTGCAATCCCGATTCCGTCTCAGCTTAGCCCGCAAGATATTGAAGTAGAAGTCAGTATCAACGGACAGCGGCAGGCTTTGCATTATCGTGTAGAGTTGTTTTACTGGAGCGAATACGGTGTTCCTCCAGCCAATCGTGCCGACTGCCTGAGTCATATTATTGCGGGTTATGACAAAAATTGGGTTCTTTATTATATTGGCTTACCTACCGACAAGTCTATACAAATCACGTTTGTTAGAAAGAAGGAGGTAGTGCTTCTCTCTCCTTTTCTGTATTCGCTCTTAAACCCTTAAAACCATGGCACACATCGCAATTCCGATTCCCACTCAATTGGGCAAACAAGACATCGAAATCGAGGTCACCATCAATGGTCAAAAACAAGCACTTCACTACCGCGTAGAATTATTTTATTGGGAAGACTGCGGTATCCCCACCGTTGACCGGGCAGATTGTCTGCGACATATTCTCTCTAAGTATGACCAAGACTGGACACTCTACTACATTGGCACTCCTACTGACGAGTTTGTTCCCATTACGTTTGTTAAAAAAGAAGACCTTATCAAACAGCGTCAAATTTTAACGGAGGCCAATTAATCAGTTATGCCTCCTATAATGAGTGGTAAGTATGGATAATTAGTATGACTCTCACCCGTTCCAACTTTCACAACTTACTTTGCGTCTTACTTCCAAACCAAATTGAATAAAGCCATGAAAGTATTTTTTGTAACCATTTTAATTGCCGCTTTGGTAGGTTGTCAGAAAGAAGAAGTAACCAGTGAATGCGTAGAAAAAGCCAATAACGGAATGGCCTGTACGGCCCAATACGACCCCGTATGCGGGTGTAACGGCAAAACCTACGGCAATGCCTGCGAAGCCAACAGCGTGGGAATCACCAACTTTACCAAGGGAGAGTGTCCCAAAAAGTAAAACGGAATAAATACCGTCGTTTACTGAAAAATAGGTGATTATAAACATAAGTAGCCGCTTCTACTGAGAGCGGCTACTTATGTTATATCAAGAAAGCCTACGTTCTTATTTTGCTGGTTTCTTAAAGATAGACTCATCCACGGGACCATTGATA
>JBGAUP010000161.1:0-13607 GCA_044228585.1 Runella sp.
TCAAGTTCATAGTCATAAAGTTTCGAGTAATTATACTCAAAATGAGGCCAATCGGGATGTTCCCATATCCATTGCATGAGCGATAGCTTTCAATTTTATCGCTCAAAAATAAGAAAATTATGAGCGATAAAGTTGTTTAAGTGGTCTTAATTTGAAAGCATAGTTGTTTAATGGCGGAATGTTCTCAGTAACTCATTTATTTTTTCAACAACTCCTGTTCTAAGCGTTTACCTGCTTCTTCATAACCCGCTGCATTGGGATGAAGTCCGTCCGAAAATAAACTTTCGTTGATTTTTCCATCTTTTTGTAAAAATACTTTGCCAATGTCCGAGAAACCCACTTTTTCGGCTTTGGTCATGGCTTGGATGGCTTTGTTGAGCGAGGCTACGCGTGCCTCTTGTTCGCGACGAGGGTAAATGCCCAACAACGTAATTTTGGCTTGGGGCTGACGTGTTTGCACGGCTTTTACTAAAAAGCGGAGACCTTCAACAATTTCGTTGTCGGTATTGAGCTGGAGGTTGTTCGTGCCGATGTTGATAATGATTTTTTCGGGGGCAATGCCGTCAAACTCATCGTGATAAACGCGCCACAGCACGTTTTCGACGCGGTCCCAGCCAAAACCAAAGTTGCGCACTTGGTATGGTTCTACGTATTTCTGCCACGAATTGGCTCCTTTGATGCGGTTGTTGAGCGGTTTTCCACCCCAATTGTGGGTAATCGAGTTGCCTATCAAAACCACTTTAGGGGCATCCGTTTGATTCAATCGAATCATGTCGTAGTGGCGGTCTTCCCACACGTAGCTGCCTGGTTCGCGGTTTTGGCGGGTTGGCACTTGCGTTTTGAGTGTCCCAGAGGGCTCCTGCATGATTTCGCGCAGCTTTTTTTCATACGCCTCGGCGTAGCGCATCATCCCGATGTCGTTGGGGTGAGTCCCGTCCACCATTCCTTCGTGGTCTATGTTGATATCGGAAATAGGCAGTGAATACACGCCCGTAATTTTTTCGTTGGCGAGTTGGGTAATCGCTTCGCGCAGGTCTTTGTTGGCATCCTCAAACAAGGGCTGGCGGTGAGGCATTAAATAACCTTCGGTATAGCCGTCGTGTTCGGTGAGGAGGATAGGCGTAGTGGGGTGTTTGGTACGAATGGCTTTTACCGATTCTATGATTCTTTTCTGAAGTTCCTTATGATCTACAATGGGTACAATCAGGTTGGGTAAACAATCCAAGACAAAGACTTTGGCGTCAAGCTCATTGATAAGGGCGATGACTTCTTTTTCCAAACGACCGTTGCCCGAGAAACCTAAGTTGACAACGGTACGGTCGAGCTTTCGGGACAAAATATTGGTCCAAGCCATGCCTGGGCGGGTAGCGCAAGCACCTTGGGCAATGGACGTTCCGTAAACCACAATCGGTTTTTCGAGGCGTTGAGGAAGGACTTTGAACAAACTGCCCTCAGGAACGCCAATTTCTAAGTTGCGCACGCTGTTGTACAAAGGCAAAAAGAGGCGATATTCACGACCTAATTTGTGGTAATTGTCGTTGGGACGAAGTTGGGCAAAAACGTATTGAACGGTGTCTTTGAAACTGTATTTTCCGTTGGCCCACTGCCAATTTCCGTCGCTATCAATGCCGTACAAATCTACGCCACTCACACCCGTAGAGGGCATGTGAGGCATATTGATAGCGCCCGTTACTTTGTAGCGAACCACGATTTGGTCGGCATTGCTTACAAAACGAATCGAAAGCCCTGCGCTGTTGCGAGAGAGGTTCCAAACAGCTTTTCGGACGTTGGCTTCGGCGCGCAGTGGAAAACGCTGAATGGTGTCGCGCATTTCGCTGGACCACGCTTGGCCGTCAATGACGGGAAAATTACTGTCGGAAGGTTTCCACCAAACCAATTTTGTTTGGGCCGATGCAAAAAAAGTAAACGAACAAAATAGAAAGGTAATGAACAGGCGCATGAGCAGATGACGTAAGGGTTTAATTTCGATAGCAATTTAAAGTAAAATGCGGACTCAATAGTATTTACTAAGGTATGACGCGTATATTTCTAACCAATGCGTTTTTTAAAACCTAAATCTTGTTATTTCGACTAATGACGAATTCTTCTCGCTACCCGTGGATTTTGGTCGGCCTACTGTGGGTCGTTGCGTTACTCAATTATATGGATCGCCAAATGTTGGCTACCATGCGTCCTTCAATGCAGGTGGATATTGCAGAGCTGCAACAGGCAACAAATTTTGGACGATTGATGGCGGTGTTTTTGTGGGTGTATGCTTTTATGAGTCCCGTGGCGGGAATGATTGGCGATCGCCTAAATCGCAAGTGGTTGATTGTCGGGAGTTTATTTGTTTGGTCGGGGGTGACTTTTGCTATGGGATACGCCACCAGTTTTTCTCAATTATACGTTTTACGTGCATTGATGGGCATCAGCGAAGCACTTTATATGCCTACGGGTTTGGCCATGATTGCTGATTTTCATTCGTCACGGACGCGCTCAATGGCAGTGGGAGTTCACCTTTCGGGCAACTATATGGGGCAAGCGTTGGGAGGTTTTGGGGCTACCATTGCGGATAAGTTTTCTTGGAATACGGCTTTTCAGTCTTTTGGAATGATTGGCATGGCGTATGCGATTGTATTGATTGTATTTCTAAAAGAAAAAAACAGTTCTGCTAACCAACAAGCAACTGAGTCAGGAAGCTCGAAATCTCAAGAAAAAACACCATTGTTCAAAGGACTTGGCATACTGCTTGGAAATCCAGCTTTCTGGCTGATTTTACTGCTCTTTTCGGTGCCAAGTTTCCCAGGATGGGCGGTTAAAAACTGGCTTCCTACGCTTTTTGCCGATAAACTGGGTATTGAAATGGCGCAAGCAGGACCACTTTCTACAATTACCACTTCATTGTCATCTCTGTTCGGAGTAATCATCGGGGGGTATTTGTCTGACCGTTGGATACTAAAACACCTTCGTGGGCGCATTTATACGAGCATCATTGGATTGACGCTGACCGTACCCGCCTTGTTGTTGATTGCTTATGGAACTACTATCATTCATGCCATTGCTGCTGGTGTATGTTTTGGATTAGGTTTTGGAATGTTTGACGGCAACAATATGCCCATTTTGTGTCAATTTGTCTCGGCTAAATACCGCGCTACGGCTTATGGTTTTATGAACATGATGGGAATCATGGCAGGGGCACTTATTACGGATTGGCTTGGAAAGTCAACCGATGCGGGAAACTTGGCAGGAGATTTTGCCCTATTAGCAGGGGTTGTACTGGCAGTAGTGGTTGTTCAGCTTATTTTCTTACGTCCCAAAGTGAATGATTTTGTAGATTAGTCCTTATTCTACTACTAACCATGTATAGCCTTCGGCGGGGATAGCGATGGTAAGTTCGACGTTGTAATTTCTGTCCAACGCATACTTGGTCGCTTTCCCTTCTTGGGTACGAATATTGGCCTCTTTTGCCAACCCTGTGTAATAGAGTGGAAGTTTGATTTTCCGCGTAATTGTCTCTTTCAAAGGGTTGTAGAGCATCACCAGTCCTTTCTGTTTGAGTGCAGGATTGACGTGCATGATGCCGTCCCAATCGCGGCCATCGGGGCGGCGTAAGTGAAGGATGTCGGCATTGAGGATGTCGCGGTATTTTTTGTACCAGTCGAGCGTTTCCTTTACCACTTTCTTTGTATCGTCGGTATCATAGAGACGAGGGCCACGGTAGCATGCCTGTACACCTGCACCATAGTATTGCATCATAAGTTGTTTGTAATCACTAAGATGTTCACTTAAAGGCTCTAATACAGCGTCAGCAGTACCGCCTTGGTACTTAGTCAAGGGTACAAATCCCCAACTCATGGACGGTGTTTTTTCCCACAATCCATCATAGATATTTTGCCGATTCAGAATTTTTTGCTGCGCTCGCGACAATGAAAAGTTGACTTCCCGATAGCCCAGCGCAATCTTGTGCGAACCGTCGAGAAAATACCAATCGGGTGCGTTGATATATACCCCGCGCCCATTGAGCCATTGGTAAAATTCTTTTTGCATCGTCATCTGTGCCCATTGTGAATCTGCCAATCCTTTGTGACCTGGGTGTTTGGTAGAAGCACAAACATCGCCTGGGTATGGGCCATCGTGTTCGAGTAAATCAAAGCCTGTTTCTGTAATGAATTTTTTCAGACTTTTCAGGTAATTGATGCCCCATTTACTGGCCAAACAGGGGGCATGACCGAAAAAAGCGGCTTTATCGGGCAAGCCCGTAACAGGGTCAATCACGTCGTTTTCGTCGTCAATGCGGCGACTGCTAAATAGCGAATAGCCACCCAGTTTGATGCCTTTGCTATGCGCATAGTCGGCCAATGCTTTAAACTTTGCAATGTTAGCTTCTGAGGCATCTTCCATATTGAGACCACTCCCAAAACTCAAAATGACCATTTCATAACCTGTTTCGGCACATTGGTCAATCACGCTTTTGACCTTGACGGGGTCAGTACTGATAAGGTGCATGAAAATAGGATTTTGCGATGTCCACGGAAATAAGGTTCGGTACATTTTGCGACGTGCCAAGCCATTGCGTTCGCGGTCATAAGAATCCAGCAGTAGTTCGTAGGTGCGAATGGATTTGTATTGCTCCTTGGGAGGCAAATCAATTCCTACGCCCAAAAATGGATACACTTCTACTACACAGGGGGTTTCAAGGTAATAATTGACTTGGGATGTGTAACTGCTGTCTATTTTCCAATGCGTCGCTTGGTCTGACAGTTCATAACGCATGGCGTTGTTATAAGCAAAGTTGTTTTCGATGTACAGCTTCTGCGGCTTTTTAATCTTTTCGGGTTTGCCCACTACTGCTGATTCTTCTTCGGGCGTTGCCAAAATCTCATTGACTACTTGATTGATTTTTAGCTCGTTTCCTGATTTGTTTTCAATCGTTACCCATTTGTCCAATACAGGAATGCCGTCGAAGATTTCGTAATGAACGGCTACTTCGACACCTTTCAACTCAGGATTGTTTGAGGTAAAATACAAAATGAGTTCTTTACCCGTTGGAAGGTTTTTATTGGCCGTCCAAGTAGTTGGTTTCCAGTCGAAATGAGGCTTAATATTTGTGATTTCGTGGCGAACAAACTGGAAATCGTTGCTATTGGCCGTAAATTGACTTGTCCATTCTTCGAGCAAGTAGGCGTGTTCTTTTTGGCCATATAAGCCGCCTATGTTGTAGGTTTTTCCGTTGAGTACTACGCGTGCTTCGGGGCGAACAGACCGTACAAATTGCTCATTTGTAGTTATGTTTTTATAACTAACGGTAGCGGCATTGGGCGAAATTTGGATTTGTCGCGCAACGAGCCCGTTACTGAGTTCGATTGCTTTGCCGTTTTTAACAACTTTTACTTCACTCTTTTGCACAATGGGTGTGATGAGCCAATCTTGGGCATAGGCAGAGAGAGACAGGAGAGTTAGTAGGATACTTATTATGCTCTTGCTGCTCACTGTGTCGCGGGTGCTACCCGTAGTTACTCTTATTGAACCCTGTTGGGGTTGAGAAAGCCCGAAGGGCTTGAGTTTGCATGGCAACGGATTCAAGCCACCTATGTCAGTAAAGCTAATTTTAGAGCAGATATTTTTCATCGGATTTGGTATTATTCTCAATGAGAAGTCGTTTGTATTCATCATAAAACGTTTCTTTTTTATGGTGCTGCTGGAAAAGGCTAACCCATTGAATAAAAAAATCACTAATTAAATTCATTGGTTCAAGTACAACAGCCATTGGCCAATATGTATCAAATATTCAACCCGTGAGGGTATTTGTGGCAAATTAGGTTTTTCGATGGATGAATACTACAATAATTTAAAAAAAACACCCTTTCGGGTATAAATTAAAAAAATCTCATATATTCGTACCTGAAAGGGTATAAAATATATAAACTTGAATAAAATAAACCCGAACAAGTATAAATGAAAAGCCTTATTGCTCAATTTGTAAAAGACAAACGCAAGTCATTAAAACTGACCCAAGTGGATTTGGCCGAGAAATCAGGCGTGGGGCTTCGCTTTATTCGAGAGTTGGAACAGGGAAAAGAAACCTTACGACTCGACAAAGTTAATCAAGTCTTAGATTTGTTTGGTTGCGAAGTGGGCCCCGTTAGAAAGGAATTAAGCCATGAATAGGTCAGGGGAGGTCTATTATCAAGACCAATTAGCAGGTATCATTAGCGAAGATGAAGACGGGTATGTGTTCACGTATGAAGTGGGCTATTTGAAAAACAATGGCCCACCCGTTAGCCTAACTTTACCACTGCGGGAAGCATCTTACAAAAGCAAAACTCTATTTCCATTTTTTGACGGATTGATTCCCGAAGGGTGGTTATTGGATATTGCTGTTCAGAATTGGAAGCTCAACCCACGAGACCGCATGGGTCTATTACTCACAGTTTGTCAGGATTGCTTGGGGGCAGTCAGTGTGAAGAAAATTGAAAATAGTGCGCCATGAACCAACGCTGCCTTTACTGTTATCAATCTTTGAGCGAGCATGAGCAAGATTTTCATGCCAAATGCTGCAAGAAGTTTTTTGGAACCAATACCCCGCCTCAATTGGCGCTGGGTAAGGAAGAATTGCAGCAAATGGCTCGACGGCTCATTGTTCAGAGTGTGGCCGTAACGGGTGTGCAGCCTAAACTTTCATTGGATTTAGAAAAAGTAGATGCCCGAACAAGCCGCCTGACGGTAGTGGGGCTATGGGGAGGTTTTATTTTGGAACCACCTACCGACCACTTTGAATCCTTGCCCGAAAATGAAGATTTGACCATGAAATTGGCGGATTTTTGCGGTATCAAAACGGCAGCACACACACTGATTCGACTACAATCGGGCGAACTGGCTTACTTAACCAAACGATTTGACCGGCAGGGAAACAGGAAAATTCATACGGAGGATTTGTGCCAATTGACCGAAACCCTTACGGAACACAAATACCGAGGCTCTATTGAAAAAGTAGGAAAGACGATTCGTGCCTATACCACTAACAAAGGATTGGATGCGTTGGCGTTGTTTGAGTTGGTGGTTTTTTGTTTCATCACGGGTAATGCCGATATGCACTTAAAGAACTTTTCGTTGATTCGGTTTGACAACGGTGAAGTGGCTTTATCGCCCGCCTACGATTTGCTTTCCACCCAATTAGCCATGCCCGAAGACGTGGAAGAATCGGCTTTGACAATAAACGGTAAGAAAAACCGCCTCAAACGAGCCGATTTTGATGAACTGGCCGCAAAGTTGGGCATTCCTGTTAAATCCTCCGAGCGGGTTTATACCAAGTTTGTAAAGAAACGAGCAGCATTATTGGAACTGATAGGGCAGAGTTTTTTGTCTGATGCTAAGAAGGAGGAGTTCGCTAAGTTGTTGATGGAGAGGATTGAAAGGGTTGAGCAGTGAGATAGCCACTTCCCACAAATACAGTAGTACGGAAACGCTTTTGATGTCTTTTTCAACGCAGCGTTCCAAGCCTATGAGAAACTTAGAACGCTGTGTTGAAAAATGGGTTTATATACCAACCTAATTCAGAAAATGGCTGTCCTTAACTTCCTTACGCTTTTGGAAAATGACTCTTGGCCATAAAAACCTTTCCACCATCGTCGGCAAGCGTAACTGCGTAGCTAAACCCGTGGTGAATCGAATATGCCCCATATTCTCCTTGCTTATTGATGGCAATGAACCCTACTTGAAAATCTTTGGCTTTGGCGGGGTTGATGCGCACAATGCGCTCTACCGCAATTTTGCACGCTTCTTCAGGGTTTTTGCCTTGGCGCATCATCTCGACAATCAAAAAAGCACCCGCTACACGAAGTACTTCTTCTCCTTGACCCGAACCCGTGGCGGCTCCTACTTCATTGTCCACGTAAAGACCCGCTCCGATAATGGGCGAATCTCCCACGCGACCGCGCATTTTGAAGCCCATTCCACTGGTAGTACACGCGCCCGAGAGGTTGCCTGACACGTCCATGGCAATCGTCCCCATGGTGTCGTGGTTGAAACTACCATCATCAAAGAAATTAGGCGCAAAAGGGCCATTCCCTGCTTTGGCTTTTTGGCCTTTGCCTTGTTGCTGTTCGATGTTAATGACAGGCTTGTATTCCGACTTTTTGAGCCATTGTTTATAAGCTTTTTCGGCGTCTGCCGATAGTTTTCCTGACTCTTTCTGAAAACCACTTTCAAGCGCAAACTGAAGCGCTCCGTCGCCTACAAGCTGAACATGAGGAGTCGTTTCCATCACCTTACGCGCTACCGAAATCGGGTGTTTGATTTGCTCCAAGGCCATCACCGAGCCGCAGTTGAACTTATCGTCCATGATACTCGCATCAAGTGTCACTTTGCCTTCGCGGTCGGGGTTGCCTCCCAAGCCAACGCAGCAATTGATGGTATCTTCTATCGAACGAGCGCCTGCTTCTACAGCGTCGAGGGCGCGGCTATTGGGTTGTTTTAACACTTTCCATGCTACGGCATTGACTGGTAAGCCACTGTCCCAAGTCGAAACAACGATGGGTTTGGTAACGGCTGCTGGTGTGGTTTTAGCAAATAGTCTTCCTGCCGATAACAAAGGCATACTAAATGCTGACCAACGGAGAAAGTTTCTTCTTGTACTCATGGTTTGTAGGTTGATTTGGGTTTAAACCTTATTAGGTTTTTGAAACCTATAAGGTTTGGGTTTGCTTGTTTACTTTGTTATCTTTAGTACCCAAGCATAGCTGTTAGGCACTTTTTGGGCTAATTTTTGAGGAACTTGAACCGTGATTTTCCCGTCTTTTTGAACCCATTTCAAATTGTCAGGAAGTCCTAAAATATTGATTTTAGAGGTTTTGGTCAAGTTTATTTTTTCAATGTCAAATGATAACGGAAGACTTTCGTTGTCGTCGGCGCGGTAGATGGCATAGGTAAGGTTGTCGCCTTTGTGCGTAAATACAAATTTGCCTTGTTTACCTACGACATTGTCGCCGCGTGTTTCGTAAATCGCCTCTCCGTTGACTTTTATCCATTTCCCAATTTCTTCTAAACGCTGATATGCTTCCGCATCAAAGTCCCCTTCGGGGCTGGGGGCTACATTTAGTAGCAAATTGCCATTTTTTGAAACAATATCTGCCAAAATATGAATTAACTTTCGGGCCGACTTATAATTTTCTTTCGGAACATAGCTCCACGAGTCTCCCATGGTCATGCAAGTTTCCCATGGAATAGGCATATAGCTGTCAGGAATTTGATGCTCAGGGGTTACGTAGTTTTCAAACTCCCCACTGACGGTTCTATCCACGACCAACAACCCAGGTTGTAATTCACGACCACGCTTGGCGATCTTAGCCATGTCTATGTCTTGGTCAAAAGGAATTGTTTTTTGCCAAGAAATGGTCGTATCAATCGTACTAAACGGACGTACCCAGCCACCGTCGAGCCAAAGAATGTCAACTTTCCCGTAGTCACTCATCAGCTCCTCAATTTGGTTGTAGGTGAATTTTTTAAAGCTTTCCCACTTTTGAGGATACTTCTTAGGATGATAAGATGGATTGCGGTCTTTAGGCGGAAAATACGACCACCAATAATCATCGGTATGCCAGTCGGGTTTAGAAAAATACGCCCCCGTCATAAAACCTTCATTGCGGAAGGCATTAAATACTTCTTTGGCAACGTTGCTACGAGGATTGCTGCCAAAGGGCGACTTGGTGATTTTGTAGTCGGTATATTTAGAATCAAACATACAAAAGCCGTCGTGGTGCTTGGTTGTAAATACCACATACTTCATCCCCGCGTTTTTGGCGGCGGTGGCCCATTTTTCAGGAGCAAATTGGGTAGGATTGAAAGTATATTGAAGCCTTTCGTATGCTTTTTTGTATTCGTACCAATTGTCTTTGTAAGGTCCACGGCGTTCGCACCACCCTTCGTCTTCGGGGCACAAACTCCAACTTTCTACAATCCCCCACTGGCTGTAAGTACCCCAGTGCATCAGCAATCCAAACTTGACATTTTGCCAATGGCTCAGTTTCTGCTTGACTTTTGGGTCAGTTGGCACTACGTATTTACTATGGTTTTGCTCCGAATGTTGTTGGGCGAAAAGGGAGTGACAGAAGAGTATAGTTAGTAAAAGAGCGTAATATTTTTTCATGCTTTTTAGCATCTTTGCGTGAATAAAAAATTAGAATTTCGTCAATAAATGCGGTCTTTCGCGTTCTATTTTTAGGATTAGCTCACCGAAAAGCGTATTGGCCCACGCAAACCACTTACGAGTAAACTTAGTAGCATCGTCTTTGTCGAACGATTCGTGCATAAATCCTGTACCAGCATGCGTGTTCTTTAGGAAATTCAGTTGTGCTAAAATCTCTTGGTCGTTGGTGGAAGTCATGGCCCGCATGATGATGCTCATCGGCCAAATTTGATTGACCAGCGTATGCGGACTTCCAATGCCTTCGGCAGCTTTGCCTTTGAAAAAATACGGATTATTTTCACTTAACACAAACCGACGGGTATTCTGATATACTTTATCGTTGGCCTTTACTGCTCCTAAATAAGGCAAACCAAGCAAATTGGGGACGTTGGCGTCGTCTTGGAAAAGACAATTACCAAAACCATCCACCTCCATGGCATAGATGGAACCAAACTGTGGGTGATTGATGACGGCATATTTCTTGATGGCCTGCTCTACTTCGTTGGCAAAACTGCGGCACTCATTGGCAAATGTTTGATTTTTATAAACAGTTTCTGCAATCTCCGCTATTTGACGAAACGATACGACGGCAAACAGATTTGAAGGAATCAAAAACGGGTATTGTGTCGCATCGTCAGAAGGCCGAAAAATGCTATGGATTAGACCATCAGACTTGGTATTATTGCCATAGCCATTGCCTGGTACAGTATCCGTTGACCAAGAGGTAGTTCGCCCAAAACGATAGCTACCACGTCCTTTCAAACGTTGCTGTTCGCGGCACGTAGCAATAATTAGTTGGGCGGCTTTGAGCCATTTGTCGTCAAAAATACTGGTATCTTGGGCTGTTTTCCAGTAGTGATAGGCTAAACGAACGGTGTAGCAAAGCGAATCCAATTCCCATTTGCGTTCATGCAGTTCGGGCTTCATATCGGTATGGTCTTTGAGCCATTCGCTATGTCCTGGGCCGTCGTTGAAAGCATTGGCGTATGGGTCAATCAAAATACATTCGGTTTGACGGTTAACTACACCTGCAATGAGTTTCTTGAGTTGTTCATCTTTGAAGAATCAATGGCGGTAAGGCTGCACGCGCGGTACTATCGCGCAGCCACATGGCGTGGATATCGCCTGTAATGACAAAGGGATCGGGGCGACCATCTTTTAATTTATAATGAACGGTGGTATCGAGTGTATTAGGAAAGCAGTTTTCAAAAAGCCACGCCAATTCTGGATTTTTTATGGACTTTTTTAGGCGACTAATTGTAGCCTCAATGACAGGGCTGTTGAATTTACGTTGTGGCGCTGCTACCCGCACAACGGGAAATTCGTTGGCCAAGGCATTAGCGCGAATTAACACGCCAACGCTTGCCAAGGAGGTAGTTTGAAGAAATAGTCTTCGATTGAGTTGTTTCATTAGGTACAAGAGGTGTACAGACGAATCAAAAATAGTGTGAATAGACGGAAAGCGTTGGTAAAAATGCCAAAAAAATCTCTATATTCAAAAATATTTTAAAATATATACGATATAAAAATAAAAAAATAATAAATACTATTGTTTTAAACTAATAATTCTACCGATTTTTATGGTCTGACATCGTTAGGACCATTACCTTGTTAATAGCTAACAGACGGGGATTTGGTAGCTTAAAGGCTTAATTACGGGGTGTTTTTTGGTTGGAAATTGCTTTTTGTCATCTCTATATCTATCTTTAGCCCACTTTCTTAAAAATATGTGTTCTCTCAAAGACGATTGGCAAGGTTTTGGCCGTTAAGACTTTGAGTACGTAAGACCGTTGAAGAATCGTGGGCATTATTAAACAAAATCTCTACCTTATTTCTGTTAAATCATACGCTATCATTGGGCTGTCATTGGGCTTGTGGTTGATTTCACAAGTTGTTGATGCGCAAAATCAGCCAGCCAATCGGCGTCCAGTAGTACAAGATACGAGCCGAGACAATCGTCAAAGTAGGCGATTACTTTATTCTCAATGGAACGATCGTCCTGGGAATCGGTTCAACTATGTACCTCCGCGTTCGTCGCTTTTCTTGCATGAACCGAAGAGCCTGTCTAATGAATTTAGATTAGATACTACCAAGCGGATGTCGGTCTATGAACGTATTGGCGATCCTAAGTCAGTGCCGCTCAACTATCGCAATCCGTTGAGTATGAGTTATGAAGATTTTCAAAAACTTCAGGATAGACGAGTATTCGATTACCTTTGGCGTGACTACTCTTCTAAGCAAGATGGTAAAGGGGCACTCGGTGCCAAAGGGTTATTACCTAAATTAGATTTACCCCCTGGTTTTGACCGAATCTTTGGTAGCAATGGAATTGATTTTAAACCCAATGGATTCGTTTTACTGGACTTTGGGGTGTTGCACCAAAACATTGATAATCCGCAAGTTCCCATTCGTCAGCGACGTTCTACCAACTTTATATTTAACGAACAAATCAATATTAATTTCAATGGGAAAATTGGAGATAAGTTGGGGATGTTGACCAATTTTGATACCAAGTCCAGTTTTAACTTTGAAAATCAACTTAAACTCGACTATCGTCCAGGGAAAGCTTCGACTCCTAATCTTCCCAATGCTCCTACCGCAGGCCAAGGATTGGGACAAAACGGATTGGGGCAAGGCGGATTAGGCCAGAGCGGGATGGGGCAAGCAGGCTTTGGACCGATGGATTATATTCCCGAAAATGAAAGTATTATTCAGGGAATTCAGGCGGGAAATGTCAATTGGCAGATTCCGTCACAGTTGATTCCAGGAGTGCAGAATCTGTTTGGGGCGAAGGTTGACTTACGGTTTGGCCGTTTGACCGCTACTTTGGTGGCCTCACAACAGCGCTCTCGTCAGCAGTGCATTACGTTGCGTGGCGGTGTTCAAAATCGCCCTTTTGAAATTAGAGCCGACGCTTATGACGAAAATCGCCACTTCTTTTTATCCCAATTTTTTCGCGAGAACTATGAGCGTTGGCTGAGTAATCTTCCAATGATTATGTCGGGAGTGACGATTACTCGTTTGGAAGTGTATGTTACAAACCGTACCAATAATACTGAAACACTTCGCAACATTGTAGGTTTTTCAGATTTGGGAGAATCTAAGCCTTTCAACCGAACTAACCCTAATCTACAGCCCATTCTGGCAAATCAACCTGTCAATAATAAAAGTAATGGGTTGTATCAAAAAGTGACGAATGATTCGGAGCTACGAGAGGCTGACAAAACTACCTTTGCGCTTGACACTCGTTATAATCTTCGCCGAGGAGACGACTACGATTTGCTTCGCGGAGCGCGTAAATTGACTGAACGAGAATATAAGTTTCAGCCCGAACTTGGTTATATTTCGCTCCTTACTCCTCTGCGAAACGATGAAATTTTGGCAGTAGCTTACGAATATACCCTCAATGGACAACGGTTTAAAG
>JBGAUP010000162.1:0-13522 GCA_044228585.1 Runella sp.
TTTGAGGTGTTTAGCCAGAAACCGATAGGCTGCAATTCGTTTTGATGGGCCATAATCGTGCTTTTCGGTAGGAAGATGGACGTTTTCAACTAATTGCTCTTTCCCGTATAGCCCATATATTTTTTGTAAATGGGGATATTCAACTTCTGGATTATTTTTAGTCCAATCAGCACCATCAGACACGATGAGCATCGGACGCGGAGCAGCCAGTGCTGCGATTTCTACGTTATTAGTCTGAAAATCACCTTTTTTATGGACGGGCATTCCACTTTCACACACACACCCACCAAAAAAATGAGCAGAAACCATCACCACTGGTACCGATACTTTGATACGGGAATCGAGGGCCGTAAGCATAAAAGTCTGCGTTCCGCCACCAGATTCACCTGTTACTCCCACGCGGTTTTTGTCAATATTGGGTTGTGATAGTAGAAAGTCCAATGCACGAATGCTGTTAAGAGTTTGCAACTTAAACGCCTTCGCAATTTTGTGTTGACTCTGTTGGGCATCGCTGTATCCAAGCATATCGTATGCAAATACCACCGCGCCCATACGAGCCAAACTGGCACAACGAAGTTGTACGTATTCCAAATAGCGGGCATCCGAATTTTGTACGTGACCATGTGGACACAATATCGCTGCAAAAGATCCTTTTTGATTCAGTGGCTTATAAAGATTTCCCGTAACATAATACCCTTCCACGCTTTCAAAAGCCACATTTTCTACTGTATATCCATTCATTTCACGCCGACTGTGCACAATCGGTTTTGAAGTAGGACGAGCAGGGAGTTTTTTCAATTCTCCTCCTTCCAAAATCCGATTACGAATTTGTTCAGCACGAGCTTCCCATTCCTTTTTGGAAATAGGCACGTGTTGAGTCAAAAATTCCTTCCCTTGAACTTCGGTAAAATAGGCTCCTTGACAAAGTTCAGGGGTAGATTGAGCAAAGGTTAGTTGACAACTAATAAAAATAACAACTAATAATAGAAGGCGTTTCATAAAATAAACGGTTTATTACTACCCAAAAGCCATTAACGCCTCTATCCTACCGTTTTCATAACTCGGATGCAGACGAACCACTTCTCCTACCACAATAATAGCGGGATTGGCCAAACCTTCTTTTTCAACTACTTCTACGATATTCGCTACTGTACCTAAGCCTATCTTCTGATTAGGAGTGCTGCCATTTTGGATAACGGCTACGGGAGTTTTTGCTTTACCAGCTGCTGAAAGAATCTGAGTAATTTGCGAGAGGTGTTGCATACCCATCAAAATTACCAACGTAGCTGTACTATGCGCCGCTTTGACTACATCGGTGGAAAGGGTATGATTTTTCGTTGTTCCTGTCAATACCCAAAAACTTTCGCTAACACCTCGGCAAGTAAGGGGTATGCCCGCCAAGGCTGGTACCGAAATGCTACTCGAAATTCCAGGAACTACGGTTGTTTCAATGCCAAATTCTTGCGCGAAAGCAATTTCTTCGTAGCCTCGTCCAAACACAAAGGAGTCGCCACCTTTGAGCCGCACTACGTGTCCGTAGTTGAGCGCATAATCTACGATAAGCTGATTCAAGTCCTGTTGCGCAAATTCACAACGACCGCGACGCTTGCCTACATAGACAATTTGCGCGTGGGCAGGCGCATAGGCGAGAAGATCGGTCGAGACGAGCGCATCATAGAGTACTACATCCGCATTTTGTAAGGCATTTATCCCTTTGAGGGTGATTAATTCGGGGTCGCCTGGGCCTGCCCCTACAAGTGTGAGTTTTGGTTTCATTGTTAATCCCTGTTTTAGTGAGACGTTATCCGAAAAAAGAGCCGCCACTCTCTTCATTTATTTGTGTCATTTCAGACAACGCGTACCCATTAACTACTTCTATTTTGCACTTTACAAATACTTTTTTGAAATATTATTTTACCAAGACTATATCTCAGAAAATATTTAACCAAATATAGTGATTTTTTCAATATTAAGTAATATTTTTAGGTATATATTTGAAATATTATTCTACTTTTGTAAAAATTAGTTTATAAAAATGTTCTTATAAAGAATAAAATTAAGTTTTTTAAAAAATTTAGTTTTTGTTTGTATCGTAGAACATTTTACTTTTTCAAGAATCATTAAGCAGTAAATCACTTTTATGTAAGTTACTAAATTAGGGATATTCAAAACTGTTTTTTTCCATGACACAACCACTGAAGGTAGTGGTAGTAGGCAACGGAATGGTAGGCTATAAGTTCTGCGAAAAGTTGCTGACAAAAATGGGTGGCGGCCTATTTTCTATCACGGTGATCGGTGAAGAACCACGACCAGCTTATGATCGGGTTCATCTTTCCGCATATTTCTCAGGTACGTCGGTTGAAGAACTGACGATGGCTCCTGCAAGCTGGTATGCCGACAATGGCATCCGACTCCTCACCAGCGAATGTGTAGTAAAAATAGACCCTACTGCACATTATGTTCAAACTCACACGGGACTGAAACTCGAATACGACAAGCTCATCTTGGCTACTGGCTCAGGAGCTTTTGTGCCTCCCGTGTCAGGGGTAGAGAAAGAAGGGGTGTTTGTCTATCGTACTATCGAAGACTTAGATGCTATCATTAGCTATGCCAAAGGGGCTACCCGTGCGGCTGTTATTGGTGGAGGGTTGTTAGGACTGGAGGCTGCTAAAGCCACGCTCGACCTCGGTCTTGAAACACACGTGGTAGAATTTGCGCCACGGCTCATGCCAAGGCAGTTGGATACCGCGGGTGCAGGAATGCTCAAACGCAAAATGGAAGCGTTAGGCATTCAGATTCACCTAAACAAAAATACGTCGCAATTTGATGGAGAAAACGCTGTCAGCGGCCTTTCGTTTGCAGACGGTAGCGCGTTGGAAGTAGATATGGTCGTGATTTCAGCAGGAATTCGTCCACGGGACGAGTTGGCCAAACAAGCGGGCATTGCCGTAGGACCACGCGGGGGGATTGTTGTCAATGATGAACTTCAAACCTCAGATAGTGATATTTATGCCATTGGCGAGTGTGCCTTACACAAAGGTATGATTTACGGCCTTGTGGCACCAGGCTATGAAATGGCTGAGGTAGTGGCAAAGAACCTGACAAATCCCCCATTGGGGCGGTCCGCCGCTGCGGTTAGGGGACTTTTTCAAGCTTTTGATATGTCCACCAAACTTAAACTGATTGGGGTGGACGTGGCGAGCTTTGGAGATCCATTCTGCGATCAGATTTCCCACGATACCATCGTTGTAGAAGACAAACTAAAAGGAGTCTATAAACGTCTTAACGTTACGACCGACGGCAAACACCTGCTCGGAGGTATTTTAGTAGGCGAAGCCGACAACTACAATATGTTGCTTCAGATGGTAAAAAATCAGATGATTTTACCACCCAATCCCGAAGACCTCGTGATGCCTCCACGAAAAGGAGAAAACGCATCGGCAGGTGCGGGCATAGCTGCACTTCCCGACGAAGCCAGTGTGTGTTCGTGCGAAAACATCTCTAAAGGAGCTATCTGTCAGGCGATTGAAGAAAATAATTTGCCCGATGTAGCAGCTATCAAGAAATGTACGAAAGCTGGTACAGGTTGTGGTGGGTGCGTGCCGATGCTTTCAGATTTATTGATTGAAACCCTCAAAAAGCAGGGGAAAACGGTCAAAAAAGTACTCTGTGAGCATTTTGATTACGCTCGTCAAGAAATGTACCACCTGATTCAGACCTCTGGTACACGTACTTACGACGAAGTTTTGGCCAAATTTGGCAAAGGTTGTGGCTGTGAGATTTGCAAGCCTGCCGTGGCTTCGATGCTGGCCAGTATTTACAACGATGTCATTGCCAAACAAGCCGTTATTCAAGATACCAACGACCGCTATTTAGCCAATATCCAACGCGGGGGTACTTATTCTGTGGTGCCACGTGTCCCTGCGGGCGAAATCACCCCTGAGCAACTCATCGCACTCGGTATGGTTGCTAAGAAATATGACCTTTATTGCAAAATCACGGGTGGCCAGCGGGTTGATTTGTTTGGTGCAAGGGTGGAGCAGTTACCTTTTATTTGGGAAGAACTACTCGAAGTAGGTTTTGAAAGCGGTCACGCTTACGGCAAATCCTTACGTACAGTTAAAAGTTGCGTTGGAAACACTTGGTGCCGTTTTGGGGTACAAGATTCGGTTGGCTTTGCTGTTCGAATTGAAAACCGTTATAAGGGAATACGTTCACCGCATAAGCTCAAAAGTGCCGTTTCGGGCTGTACCCGCGAATGTGCCGAAGCCCAAAGCAAAGACTTTGGTATCATCGCCACCGAAAAAGGCTGGAATTTGTACGTTTGCGGCAATGGGGGTATCAAACCCCAACACGCCGTGCTTTTGGCGAGTGATTTAGACGACGAAACTTGTATCAAATACATGGATCGTTTCTTGATGTTTTACATAAAAACTGCTGAGCCTCTCCAACGCACCGCTACATGGTTTAACAAATTGGAAGGTGGCATAGAATATCTGCGTGATGTCATCATCAACGATAGCTTAGGCATTTGTGCTGAGTTAGAAAAAGAACTTCAATATTTGGTAGATACTTACCATGATGAGTGGAGAGTAGCAGTAGAAACGCCAGAAATACGGGAACGTTTTACACACTTTGTCAACGCTGACGAACCCGATCCTACACTCGAATTTGTGGAAATGCGCGGCCAAAAACGACCTGTCGATTGGTAGAATCACTGGGGTTGCCCTATTGTTACACTCAAAATCACTTAGAAAACATGAACGTTCAAAATATAACTTGGTTCAAAGCAGCTCCTACCTCAGCATTTCCCGAAAATGGAGGGGCTTGTGTCAAATATAATGACAAACAAATCGCTGTTTTTCATTTCAAACATTTGGACAAATGGTACGCCACCGACAACGAATGTCCTCACAAACACCAAATGATTCTCAGTCGAGGAATGATAGGTGACCAGCAGGGACATCCAAAAGTTGCGTGCCCGTTTCATAAAAAAACCTTTTCGCTCGAAACAGGTCTCAACCTCCAAGGCGAAGAATATTGCATCAGCGTCTATCCCGTTAAAGTAGAAGACGGGTTTGTATTCATTGGAGTCTGAAAACAATGACGAATGTTTGAATAACGAATAGAAGAATTAGCTCTAAATTCGTCATTCAAACATTCGTCATTCAATAAAATATGCCATTACGCGTCCCAAAACGATTTACTCGTCTGTACATTACCGCTTTATCGTTGGTTGCTTTTCTGACGATACTGGGACAGATTTTGGTTCAAACTACCTTAGAGGATGAACTTCACGATTCTTGGCTGGTCAATTATGCAGGAAGGCAGCGGTTTCAGAGCCAACTTATTGCCAAAACAGCGTTGCTTCTCACTCAGCGTCCTGATTTAGCTAATCGAGATATTCAGCTTAAAGAATTCAAACGAGTGTTGGCCGATTGGGAAGACCATCAAGACCAACTTCGTACGGGTGATTTGCGTGATTTGAAGGCAAAGTCAGTCAACAGCGATACCGTACAGGCCATGTTTGAAGATATTAATCCTGATTTTCAAATCATTGCCAAAAACTCGCATATCGTTTTGGGTTGGCTTGAGAAGCCTGATGCCACCCACAAGGTAGATGTAAACCTAAAGAACATCTTTGCCCATGAGCTAATTTTCTTACGAAAAATGGATCGTATTGTATTTCAGTACGACAAAGAAGCCAAAGAAAAAGTAACGAATCTAAGACGTACAGAGCTGTGGCTCATGGCTTTGACGCTCATTATCCTGCTTATTGAAGGATTGTTTATCTTTCGCCCTGCCGTACGAAAACTACGCGAAACCCTTACTCAACTGATTGAAGCCCGGGAGAAAACCCACAAAGCCAACCAAGAACTTCAAATCGCTTATCAGCAACTACGCTCGACCCAAGCCCAACTTCTTGAAGCTACTCAACTTCGTCACCGCCAAGAATTGAAAGAGCGAAAAATCCACGCTTCAGCTCTTTTGCAAGGGCAAGAAGAAGAACGCAAACGCCTCTCCAAAGAAATGCACGATGGCGTAGGTCAAATGCTCACGGGACTTAAACTAATGGTTGAGAATTTTGCTGGCACAAAATCTTGGACTGATTATGACCGTCAGAATATCGCCAATCTTCGCCAACTCGTGGGACAGACTATTCAAGAAGTACGTAGTATTTCTAATAACTTAATGCCTACGGTTTTGAACGATTTTGGTATTAAATTGGCTCTGAAACAACTCATTGACTCGACTGCCCGAAACACTTCTGCTCGCTTGGCGTTCGAGTCTAACCTCAAAGATGAAAGATTTAACCAACGGGTTGAAATTGGTCTCTATCGTATTGCCCAAGAAGCACTTCACAATGCCGTAAAACACGCCGAAGCCTCTGAGATAAGTTTGGAAATTTTGCGAGAAAATGGTAAAATTAGCCTCCGAATCAAAGATGACGGAAAAGGATTTCGCCTAAATAAGAAAAAATCAATTGCTTCGCCCCCGCCTACTACCCACGGCTTACACAATATCCAAGAGCGGGCGCACTTGCTTGATGGAATCTTGAAAATCAACTCGGTGGTTGGGCGAGGAACGGAAATAATTGTACAAATACCCAATGATTCTAACAAAAGATGAAAAAAATTCAAGTATTACTCGTTGACGATCACACCATTGTACGCAATGGACTACGTTCAATTTTAGAAAATACCGATGAAGTAGAAGTCATTGGGGAAGCTTCTACGGGAGAAGAAGCACTCGAAAAAATACTACTCCTCAAACCCCAAATCCTGCTTGTGGATATTTCGATGCCAGGTATTTCAGGTATTGAACTGGTCAGAAAAGTAGCAAAACAATGGACCAATATTCGTCCTATTATTCTTTCCATGCACAACGACGATGCCTATATCCTTAAATCTGTTGAGGCAGGCGCGTACGGCTATCTACTCAAGGATGCTACCCGAGATGAAATCTTGACGGCTCTACAAACGGTAAAAAATGGCGAAAAATATTTCAATTCGTCCGTAGCAGCGGTTATCGTCAATGGATACCTTTCTCAAGTTCATAAAGTAGAAAAGGTTTCGGAATCTCGCAAAACCCTACTTTCCAAAAAAGAGAAAGAAGTGCTTCGGCTGTTGGTAGAAGGAAAAAGCAGCCGTCAAATCGCCGACCAATTAGATTTAAGCGTCCGCACCGTGGACAATCACCGCGCAAATATGATGCGCCGCTTGCAAGTTCACAACGCTGCTGAGTTGGTAAAGTTGGCATTAGAAGAAAAGTTGCTGTAAGTTTGTGGTAGCAATGATTATCTTGCCAAACTGTCTCCATCATAACCCTTTCAAAACTATGAAAACCTTATTTTCTATTTTGGTATTTGCGTGCATAATTGTACTGAGCCATTCGATACAGGCACAAGAAAATTTAGCTCCCAAGGCTTTTATCCAAAAATTGAAAACTACCCCCAACGCCCAACTTTTAGACGTACGTACCCCTAACGAATGGAACGCAGGAAAAATCGCTTCTTCAAAGTGTATGAACTTCATGGACGCCGACTTTAAGCAGCAAGTAGAGAAATTAGACAAAAACAAACCCGTGTTTGTCTATTGTGCCGCAGGAGGTCGCAGTACTAAAGCCTCTCAAATCTTAAAAGATGCGGGCTTCAAACTTATCTACAATCTACAAGGCGGCGGCTACGCAGATTTGGCCAAAGAGGGCATAAAATAGCGTTACAGGGGCGAAATTTCTCCCTCGCCCCTACCTTTTTCAGCAAAAACTTCTTCTAAATCTACCTTTTACCTAAAAACTTATTGCATAATTTTGGTCTTCCCACCAAAATCCTCTATTTTTGCACTCCCATTTTTGGGGTGGTATAACCATTTTTGAAAAAACCAGTATAAAATGCCAACTATTTCACAGTTAGTACGCAAAGGACGTGAACAAATGACGTGGAAATCTAAGTCTCCCGCCTTAGATTCTTGCCCACAACGTCGCGGTGTATGCACGCGTGTTTACACTACGACCCCGAAGAAGCCAAACTCGGCTTTGCGCAAAGTTGCGCGTGTACGTTTATCAAACATGAAGGAAGTCAACGCTTACATTCCAGGCGAAGGCCACAACCTCCAAGAGCACTCCATCGTATTGGTGCGTGGTGGTCGTGTAAAAGACCTTCCAGGGGTACGTTATCACGTAGTTCGTGGTGCGCTTGATACTGCCGGTGTAAACGGTCGTAAACAAAGCCGCTCACTTTACGGTGCAAAACGTCCGAAACCAGGCCAAGCAGCTCCAGCAGGAAAAGGTGCTCCAGCTAAAAAGAAAAAGTAACCGTCCGTCCTTTTTGTTTGCGTAATACAGTACAATAGCATAAAAGGGTAGTAATGCCGAAACAAGTTCGGCATGAATCAGTTAAAATCGGTCATTCAGCCGAATAAAACGAAACCTACATTGATTAACAACTCAGTACAATGAGAAAAGCAAAACCGAAAAAAAGATACCTGTTGCCCGACCCTAAATACAGGGACGTGATGGTAACTAAATTTGTAAACAACTTGATGTTGGAAGGCAAAAAAAGCATTGCCTATGATATTTTCTACGGTGCTTTAGAAATTGCCGAAAAGCGCCTTAATGAAAGTGGCCTTGAAATTTGGCGCAAAGCGTTGAACAACGTAATGCCGTCAGTAGAGGTAAAAAGCCGTCGCGTAGGGGGAGCTAACTTCCAAGTACCTACCGAAGTTCGTCCTGATCGCAAAGTAGCCTTAGGTATGAAATGGATGATTAAGTATGCTCGTTTGCGCGGTGAAAAAACCATGCGCGACCGTTTAGCGGCTGAAATCGTTGCGGCTTCCAAAGGTGAAGGTGCTTCAGTGAAAAAGAAAGACGATACACACCGTATGGCAGAAGCCAACAAGGCGTTCTCGCACTTCCGTTTCTAAGATTAAGTCTATGAGTTAACCGTTATTGGTTAATAAGTTTATATAAACGTCAACTCTTTTATGGGTTGACGTTTTTTTATGCCCAATTTACTTCCCATAATCACTCATTTTGCGGTATGACAAACTTTTACATTTCGTTTACATTCTTTTACAGACATTCTTCTTTATTGTCAAAATGGACTTGATACTTTTGTTCCCATCGAAGTCACATCAAAAACAAACGAGCAAAAATGCCTATGCACTGCCACACAATGAGATTTTGGTACAATGAAAGAAAGTATCTTCACTAACTACAAACCTATACAGTCATATAAAGTCATAAACTTTCAAACAACACAATTATGAAACCATCCATCAAACACCTGTTCACAACGCTTATTGTCGCTTTGGTAGTAAGCACCGCCGCCCATAGTTCTGCCAAAGGCGGAGACGATTATTTTCACAGTAATCCACTGACTTTAAACGGAATGTCGTTGGATTATAAAACATTTTGGAAAGGGAGTAAAGGAGTATTAGCGTTGGTCAAGGGAAACCCTACGGCTTATGACTCCCCCAAAGTACCTTTCAAGATTTATCTCAAACGAAATGGACAAGCTATTAACAAAGGATTATCTTCTGATTCGCGCGAGCATCTTGAAGTACAAATAGCCCCTATTCTTGAACTGGCTCAGTTTGGCGATGAACTCGTCATTGAACCCACTCGAAAAAGCGACGCCAATGCCAAGCGTGTCATCAGATTGACCAAAGTTAACTTGATGTACATGATTTTTGGTCCAATACTTTCAAAAAATGGAGACGGGTGCTAAATTCTCTTTTATCATTTTGGAAGAAATGAACAGCCATGAAATTTAAATCTACAAAAAACATGAAAAAAATCATTTATGCGCTAATCTTACCACTGGTGGTGATAAGCGGACTGGTACTTGCTAACCGCGAAATCAAAAATGAAACTTCTAAAAAGTCAACCCCAAAGCCTTCGGGCGGCGTTCCGTCGGGCGGCGTTCCGCTCTCTGCTGCTGAAAGGAAAGCTGCATTGAAAAAATGGGAGGCTACCCCTGATGGTATAATGTACAAAAAATGGGAAGCGTCTCTCGAAGGTAAAAAAGTATATGCCAGTGAAGCCAAAATAAGGAAGCATCTAAGTGCTTTTACCAATATGGAGGGAGTTGTAACCTCTCTTTCTCTTCCGCCAGGCTCAAGATTAGGTTTCGGAGTGATGGTAAGGATTAATGGTGACGATTATATTGTAAAATTTGAGCCAGAAAAGTCTCAACTTGAGCAATTGCAAAGTCTGAAAGTGAACGACAAAATAATTATAAAAAGCCATAGCGTATCGCACGCACCCAAGTATGCCTATCCAATAATAGCGGGCGACTATGTAGAACGAGATGGTAAAGAAATTTTTAAACGTATCCCCCGAAAAGGCGGCTGCTGAGTCAATAAATGATGAAATATGCACACGTATATGCTTTGTTGTTGATGGTTGTTTTTCACACCTCCTGTGGACAAGACCAAACAAACCCATCAAAAGATAATAGCAAGTCTGAAACCACAGATACACTCACTTCCAACATTTGGGATATTGAACAAGATAGAAATGGGAATATTTGGTTTGCAGCACAGCGCTCCCTTACGCTACTTGTTACCTTGTTTTTTACTCAGGTAGGCATTGCCCAATCCACTGGCACTTTTACCGACTCACGCGATGGGCAAACGTATAAAACGTTCAGCTTTAAAAATACTTCGACCAACACCACGGTTACTTGGATGTCCCAAAACTTGAACTACAAAGTGCAGGGGAGCTACGCTTATGATGACAAAGAGAGCAACCGAAAAGAGCTTGGCTTGCTTTATACCTGGGAAGCAGCGAAAAAAGCCTGTCCCAACGGTTGGCATTTAGCAACGGATGGTGAATGGTCTATGTTGGTGACTAAATTTGGTGGAACCGACAAGGCTGGCGAAGCCCTGAAAAGCGTCAAATGTTGGGCCGAAGACGGTAACGGTACGAACAGCAGCGGGTTTAATGGGCTTCCAGCAGGTATTCGCAGAAATAATCTTTATGAGGTGATGAGTGTAATGGGTTTCTGGTGGACATCCACACCCTCGGGTGAGGAGGGTAAAGCTTGGGAATGGAACTTCAGTTATGGTGGCCCAGGGGAAAAACCACTTAAAACAAAAGCGTTCCGTTTCCCTGGCTCTGTTTCTTACGCAGCATCTGTTCGTTGCGTTCGGGATTGATTTATTTAGTGAATGCAGCGAATCATATCTGGAATATAACTTAAAAACGTTTGAGGACTTTAAAAGTCCGCCAGAAATAAGTGCTTTTTACAAACATTTTTACAGCAAAAAACAAAGGAAAATGGCAAAATATGAGTTTCGCAACCTAATTTACCTCTGGCTTTTAGTGGGCATATTTCTAAACTCTTGTAATGGTCAGCCGAGAAAGATGACTGATGCGAAAGCAAGCCCAATGGTTATCAAAAACTTTAAATCCGCCGCTTTGGCTCCTGATTTTGATACGACTTTAGTTAGCCAATATATCCGAAGTATTTTTCAGGATTCAAAAGGAAATTTGTGGTTTGGTACCATAGGCGAAGGCGTAGTGAGGTACGATGAAAAAACGCTGACCTACTTTTCCTATCCTGACGGTTTCTATAACCAAACTGTCTATGCTATCAATGAAGATAAAGAGGGAAATATGTGGTTTGGCACTGACCAAGGTGTGTATAAGTATGACCCTAAACAGACCGTTGGGAAAGCGTTTAGAAATTACAATCAAAAAGATGGCCTAAATCATCTCGATATAACTCGAAAAGGCATTCTTGTTGACAAATCGGGGACTGTTTGGGTAGGGACACACGGCGGCGTTTACCAATATGACCCTGTGGCAGATAGCGAAGGCCGAAAAAGTTTTTCATTATTTAAAGCACTCGGCACGGTCAATATTACGGGTATTATGGAAGACAAAAGTGGTAACATTTGGTTTGCTTCTTCTAATCAAGGTGTCTTTCGTTATGCCCCTGAACAGAAAGGTGATAATGCCATGAGCCATTTGGCAGAAAAAGAATTATTGGGCGAAAACTACGCAGGTGGGATAGCCCAAGATAAAGAGGGCAATATGTGGTTTACCATGAAAAACGGCATTTGCCGTTACGATGGAAAAACATTCACAGAATATACGCCCAAAGACGGCTTAGGCGGCAATGAGTTTTGGGGAATCATTATAGAAGATTCGGGTATCGTTTGGATTACAGCCCGAGCAAGTACATTATGACGATTTGACCTCTTCCATTCCCTTACCGAATCCGAAAGCATTTACCGTGTTTACCCCTGCTGACGGCCTGAATTGTTGTGTACAAAGTATGTTTCAGGATAAATCAGGAAATATGTGGTGGGGTACGGGATCAGGCCTTTTTCGATTCAATGGCACTCGCTTTTATCAGGTAAAACAGAAGGGACTTTGGTAACATGAATAAATTGAGACGGCAAAATAGAATTTAAAAACCTTAAAAATGATTTGATTTCCAGTGCGATTCTGATTAAGTTGGAGTTGTTGTGTTAGAAAAAAATAGTGGGTAAATAAAACTTTACCTTATAGAAACACTACTCATATATCTGTATTTGAACTCTCATCATAGGATTAATAACAGGTTGGGTACCCGCATTATATATGCGCCATTGTCCCCCATTATTTCTTATTCTACTCAAATTTTCATTAAATTCAACTGCTCTCCCAATATTTTGACCAAAATATGTTATAACCTTTTTATTTGGCCAAGTTACTTCATAGCTATATTTTGGATTGGTAGAATAAATCCATTCCATTGATATAAAAAAACCCTCATTTGGGATAGGAATGTTATATTTACTTACATCAATATCAAACCAGTCATTCCCTTTACGAGCATGTGTAATCAAATTTTCTTGCAGCAAATCCTCGCCAGGCATTCCATTTTGGTTCTTATATATACGCACTCGAAATGGAGTTTTATGTTTACCTAATCTACTAATCCAATAACCTACTTTGTGTATGTAACCATCTGATTGTAAATAGTTGGGAATAAATACCGCTATTTCCTGAACTGTCGGAAATGAAATTTGTCCCACAGACTTTGTTGTAGTCTTTATCTGAGAACCTAACCATAATGTATGCTTTTTACGGTTGTTTTCAATAATTACTTCTTGTAGTTGCAAAGGTTTTTCAGATAAAAAAATCTTCATCGGATTTTTCCATTGAGAGAAAGGAATCTTATACTCAAAGAAACCTAAACATCCAACAATAAGCGTATCGCCTACAGGGCGTTCGTCAAATACAAAATCTCCGTTTTCGTCCGTACTTATGCCCCATTTACGATATTCATCGGTAACAAAAGCAAAAGGGACAGGTTGATTAGCCTGTTTGCTAATTACCTGCCCTTTGTACTGATTTTGAGCCATTAAGCCCATACATGAAATAATAGCAGCAACTGTAAATAACCACTTTATAGCGGCTCTATCCTTAAATTTCATACCCTTTTGCCCCAGCTTCTGAACAAGTAATATCATCTGTCCAAGAATTAATTTTTATAACTAAAAAATAGTAACTATACTCAACTCTATCT
>JBGAUP010000163.1:0-13483 GCA_044228585.1 Runella sp.
AGGGGCGGACGCAAATCCATTGATATTAATTCGTATCCCGATATGGACGAATTTTTCCATGATTTGTCAGTAGCCTACCGCGAAGAAATTGACCATTTATACCAAGCTGGGTTGCGCTATTTACAGTTGGATGACACCAATTTAGCCTATCTCTGTGATCCCAAAATGCGTGCTGCTGCCGTAGAACGTGGCGAAGACCCCAACGAACTACCGCGTACTTATGCCGCCTTGATTAACTCCGTCATTGATGGCCGTCCCGATGATTTGACGGTGGGTATTCACCTTTGTCGCGGTAATTACCGCAGTACTTGGTTTGCCGAAGGTGGCTACGAACCCGTGGCCGAAATTTTGTTCAACAGCATCAACGTAGATGCCTACTTTTTGGAGTACGACGACGAGCGTAGTGGCGATTTTGCCCCTTTACGCTTTGTTCCCAAAAACAAAAATGTGGTCTTGGGAATTATTTCGTCGAAAGTAAAAGAATTAGAAAACATTGATGACCTATGTAAACGCATTGATGAAGCTGCAAAATATATGCCTTTAGAGCAAATGTGCGTGAGTCCGCAATGTGGATTTTCGTCAACTCATCACGGAAATGACATGACCCACGATGACCAGTGGCGCAAGATGGAATTGGTAGTAAATACGGCCATTAAAGTATGGGGAACGGCATAAACGCGTCAGAGACGCAAAACCAGTGCGTCCCCCGATTTGAATTGGGGGACAGCGTTGAAAGAGTGAATATACGAAAATTAAAAAAATCCCCCATTGGGGGTTAGGGCGGTTCGCCGCTACGAGGCTTTATGATAGACATTCAAAAAATCACCGCCATTGATGTACACACCCACGCCGAGGTGTCGTGCTGCCAGCCTCACGACGATTATCGTTCGGAGTTTGACGTGGCATTTGCGAAGTATTTCAAATCTGACAAACGTCCGACGATTCAAGAAACGGCCGATTTTTATCGGGATAATAATCTGGCGTTTGTGATGTTTACGGTTGATTCTGAGCATAATGTAGGAAAACGTCGAATCCCTAATGTGGAGGTGGCCGAGGCCGCACTCAAAAACGATGACGTGATGATTGCCTTTGCGAGTATTGACCCGCACAAAGGCCGCATGGGAGCCCGCGAAGCGCGTGAGTTAATTGAAAATTATGGCGTCAAAGGCTTTAAATTTCACCCAACGGTGCAGGGGTTTTACCCGCAAGACAAAATGGCGTATCATCTCTACGAAGTGATTGCGGAGTATAAACTCCCGATGTTGTTTCATTCGGGACATTCGGGCTTTGGGTCGGGTGTTCGAGGCGGTGGTGGACTTCGTTTGGAGTATTCAAACCCCATGCACCTTGATGATGTAGCGATAGATTTCCCCGATTGCCCCATCATCATTGCACATCCAAGTTGGCCGTGGCAAGATGAGGCCCTTTCGGTAGCCATGCACAAACCCAATGTTTACATAGATTTGAGTGGCTGGTCGCCAAAGTATTTTCCGAAACAACTGATTCAATACGCCAATACCCTGCTCAAAAACAGGATGTTGTTTGGTACTGATTTTCCACTTATCACGCCCGAACGTTGGATGAAAGATTTTGAAGAAGCGGGCTTTAAGGAGGAAGTAAAACCGCTGATTTTGAAAGAAAATGCGATAAAAATGCTGGGTTTACAACACAAAAATCCCTAAAACTACTTACCAAATGAAAAATTTATTATTGGTTATTGCACTGCTCCTATCTAAAGGTTTGGAGGCGCAAATCATTGCCAAAATTGATTCAGGTGCTATCAATAGCGCACGTTACCGAATTTTGTTTCCTGAAAACTGGAAGGGAAAACTCGTCATGTACGCCCACGGGTACGAGTTTATGGGAGCGAGTCCGCGGCAAAGCCAAAATCCGCAATGGCCTAAGCAAATGGGGGTTTTCTTAGAAAGAGGCTTTGCTGTGGCAGCTTCCGATTATCAATTTCAAGGCTTGGCACTCGCGCAAGGAGTGGACGATACCGAAGCCCTACGTCAGTACTTTGTCAAAACCTACGGCCAACCCGACTCTACGTTTATGGTAGGTCATTCGATGGGAGGTGGAATCACATTGGCCACCATCGAAAACTTTGGACAGCATTACGCAGGCGGATTGCCGCTATGTCCATTGTCGAGCCGTCCTTATTTGCAATGCCGCAAGGAGTTTGATATCTATGCTACTTTCAATGGACTGTTTCCTGGGGTGGTTACTTCGCTGAAAGATATTTTTGACCTCAGCAAACCGTATCAAGCACAGAACAGCCGTAATATGGTAATGAAGGCGATGGAAATCAAAAAGGCCATTTTGGCCAAAGATTCGTCATTAGCGGTGGCCTTTGCCAAACGTTTTGACCTAAAATTGGACGATTTACCCTTTTCTCTGTTTTTCAACGAAAATGTGCTTCGTGACATTGCCCAAAAAGCAGGCGGAAATCCCTTCGACAATACCAATACGTTGTACAGTGGCTTCCCGAATAATTTGGAAGTCAATCAAAAAGCAGAACGATTAGCAGCAACGGTCAATCCTGATAAAATTTTCTCGAAATACGACCGTACGGGTAACATCGAAAAGCCCGTAGTGGCGATGCACACGATGTACGACCAATTGATTCCTCCCACGTACGGCATCGTAAATTTTGAAAATATGGTGCATCAACAAGGAAAAGATGCGTATTTCACGGTCAAATATACCAATGGACAAGGCCACTGCAATTTTACTCCAAAACAAACGGCTCAAGCTTTTGATGAACTGAGAAATTGGGTAAAAACGGGTCGCAAAGCTCATCCAGGCTTTGTAGAATAAGTGCTGACTATGAATAACCTCGACCTATCTTCTCGCCCCATGACCAAATTTCAATGGCTCATGGTGGCGATTTGTTTTATTTTAAATTTCAACGACGGTATTGATGTACTCATCGTCTCGTTTTCCAGTACCGAAATCATCAAAGAATGGGGACTAACCAAGGTAGAAATGGGCTATATTTTTAGCGCAGGACTGTCGGGAATGACCTTAGGCTGTTTTTTGATTGCTCCACTGGCCGATAAATGGGGAAGGCGTAATATCTTTTTGATTTCTGTCGGCATGATTACGGTGGGGATGTTTGGGGTAGGTTTAGGGTCAAAATACCCCCTTATGCTGCTGTTTCGATTCATAACGGGGCTTGGCATTGGCGGGATTTTACCGACCATGGCCGCCACTGCTGCCGAGTTTTCCAATCTAAAATACCGTGATTTTAACGTTGGTTTGGTACAAGCGGGGTGGCCCATTGGAGCCATCTTGACAGGTTTATTTTGTGCCAAGTACATCCCAATCTATGGTTGGCAATCGGCCTTTTTAGTGGCGGGAGGGATTTCGTTGGCAATGTGGCTATTGGTCTATTTTTTCATGACCGATTCCATGGATTACATGTTACAAAACCCCACTTCTACCACCTTATCATCGGTGAATCGGCTATTGCTACGAATGAACTTGCCAACGTTAGAGAAGTTACCAGCAGTATCTAAAACCATTGAATCAGAGGGGTTAAGGGCATTGTTTACCACAACCTACAAACAAATAACCCTAAAAGTATGGGTGGCCGCTTTTTTCGGATTTCTAACCCTATATACCCTCATGAGTTGGGTGCCTACCATCGCCAAAGAGTCAGGTTTGCCGTTTGAATTGGCTACTTGGGTAGGAATTATGCTCAACATTGGGGCCGCAATGGGGTCGGCTTCCGTCGGGGGGATTGGGAGTCGCTTTGGGCTTCGTCAAACGATTCTGACGTTTATGCTGGTGGCGTTTGCTGTCATGCAAACGTACGCTTTTATCCCACTTACCACGAATCTGATATTTACTTTAGTTTTGTTGGTCGGGTTCTTTGTTCAAGGTGGATTTAACGGCATTTGGCCGACCTTATCGCGCTTGTACGATACCCGTATTCGTGCGACGGGGGTTGGATATACGGTGGGTATTGGACGAATAGGCGCTATTTTGGGGCCGCTTCTTTTTGGCTATTTTTCAGACCTTGGTTTGAGTATCAATTCTTTATTTGTCGCGTTTTCCATTCCATTGCTGGTCATGGGTGGGTGTATTTGGTCCATAAAATCCGATAAACTTTAATTTAAAATCTACCACTTTTGCGACTTCGCCTGATGAAAGCAGCATTTTTAGAAGCACCCAAAAAAATAACGTTTCAAACGATAGATATCCCTGAACCCAAAGCGGGAGAAGTGCGGATTAAACTTTCAAAAGTGGGTATTTGCGGTTCAGATGTCCATTTGTTCATGGGACATCGAACGTTGGCCAAACCAACGGTTATTGGACACGAAGGACTTGGATTGATTGATAAAATAGGGGAAGAAGTAGAAGGACGCCAAGTAGGTGAACGAGTGGCAGTTGAACCCAATATTCCTTGCCATCGGTGTAGGTATTGTCAAAGTGGAAGAGGAAATATTTGCGTCAATAAGCGTGTCGTTGGGTTATTAGAAAATGGTTGTTTTGCCGAATATGTATGTATCCCATCGGAATTTGCTTGGGCTGTCCCCGACGATATTTCAGACCTTGATGCGGTGTGTATTGAGCCAATGGCCGTTGGAGTTCATGCGCTGTTTGCGTCTTCGGCCAAACCAGGGGATGCCATCGCCATTATTGGCTTAGGGGCTATTGGGCTATTGCTTAATCACTTAGCGATACGTTTAGGGTATAAAGTGATGGTGACTGAAATCAATGAAGACAAGCTACAAAAAGCGGCAGAGGAGGGAGCGATAGTCACCAACGGAGATGCCCAAATGCTTCATTCGGTATGGGTAGAAAACGAAGTAGTGGCGGTATTTGAATGTGCTGGCTCGGCCATGACGGCGACACTGGCGGCATCGGCGGCCCCGCGGGGAGCAGAAGTGGTGTTAGTGGGTCTTTCAGAAAAATCGGCGGAGTTTACACCATTACGAATTGCCAGAGAAGGGATTACGTTTGTTCCTTCTATTATTTATCATCACCCTACTGATTTCAAACGTACCATTCAATTGATTCAGCGGAAAGTACTTTCACCCAGCAAAATTATATCAAGTTTTGCTCCGCTAAGTGATATTCAAACAGCTTTAGAAACAGCGTCGAAGGGCAATGAAAGCAAAATCATTATCACTATTTAACCCAATGTTTAACTAACCTATCCTTCTTTTTATCATGAAAAAAATGGCCTTCTTCTTCTTTGCCTCGATTATAGCTTCGGTGCTTTCGTACGCACAAGCTGTTCCCGAAGCGCCTGCTTTAGAGTTTGTGTGTGAACTCAAAGTAAAACTTAACCCCGCGTTAGTAGTGGGTGAAACAGGCCACGGAGTTCGACGCATTATTCCCATCATCGGCGGCACGGTCGAGGGGCCGAAAGTAAAAGGCGAAATTCTGAACGGCGGGGCCGACTGGCAAGTGGTACGCAAAGATGGCGTGGCCGAATTAGAAGCCCATTATCAGTTCAAAACCGACGACGGCGTGCTGGTGTACGTCAAAAACGTAGGAATACGAGCCGCTACGCCCGAGGTAGCAGCCCGAATCGCCAAAGGCGAGCAAGTGAGTCCAAGTGAGTACTATTTTCGAGCTGCGCCTAAGTTTGAGGCTCCCTTTGGTAGCAAGTACGAATGGCTTAACAATGCCATTTTTATTTGTAAAGCTCTCCGCAATCCCGACAATGTTTCTATCCAAGTTTGGAAAGTACTCTAATCTGATTGGGCGATAAATTCCCACACTTGGGCGAGTAAGACGACTAATTGATGGATTGCTACCTCGAAAAGTTGTGTTATTTGGAGAACATGGATTATCATTGTATCGAAATGATACATTCAACTCGCCCGAAAAAATTATGAAAAGAATTACGCTTACAGGAAGCCTTGTTTTGGGGCTTCTTTCGGCAACTTTTGCCCAACAGAAATGGTCTGAAATACCCCAAGCAGGTTTTACGGTTATCAAAAATCAAGGAGGACAAACCTTGGGCTATTCGCCAACTTCTGGGGTTAAATTATTGACAGTTAATGGCTTTGCATTTAAAGATTTAAACAAAAATGGCCAACTCGACAAATACGAAGATTGGCGTTTGTCGTACAGTGAACGCGCCATAGATTTAGCTTCCAAACTGACCATTGAGCAAATCGCAGGCTTGATGTTGTACTCTTCGCACCAGTCAATCCCAGCGCGTGGGGGTGGATATTTTGCTGGTACGTATGGAGGAAAACCGTTTAAAGCGGGTGAGACCGATCCAACGGAGTTGACGGATCAGCAAAAGAAATTTTTGGCGGATGATAATTTACGCCACGTTTTAATTACGACCGTGCAAAGTCCCGAAATTGCGGCCAAATGGAACAACAAAATGCAGGCCTATTGCGAAAGTGTGGGCTTAGGGATTCCTGCCAACAATAGCTCTGATCCGCGCCACGGAACCCGTGCGAAAGCCGAATATGATGCTGCTGCTGGAGGAGAAATTTCGATGTGGCCAAGTTCGCTGGGAATGGCCGCGACTTTTGACCCTGCACTGATTGAAAAGTTTGGACAAATCGCCGCCGCCGAGTATCGTGCACTCGGAATCACAACGGCGCTCTCGCCCCAAGTGGACATCGCGACCGAACCTCGCTGGGCACGTTTCAACGGTACTTTTGGCGAAAGTCCCCTGCTGTCGGCGGCCATGGGACAGGCGTATTGCGAAGGCTTTCAGTCGGCCAACTGGGGCCTAATGAGCGTCAATGCGATGGTAAAACACTGGCCAGGAGGTGGTTCGGGTGAAGCGGGCCGCGATGCGCACTACGCCAACGGAAAATTTGCGGTGTATCCTGGTAATAACTTCGACGCTCATTTGATACCGTTTACGGAGGGAGCGTTTAAGTTGAAAGGCCAAACCAAAATGGCTTCGGCGGTGATGCCTTACTACACCATTTCGTGGAATCAGGACAAGAAAAACCACGAAAACGTGGCTAATAATTACAACAAATACCTCATCACGGATTTATTACGAGACAAATACGGTTACGATGGCGTAGTGTGTACCGACTGGAACGTAACGAAGCTACACACGTCAATGGATTCTTTTTTGGACGGAAAACCTTGGGGACTTGAAAGTTTGACCTTGGGCGAACTCCACTACAAGGCGTTGATGGCGGGCGTGGATCAATACGGTGGGGTAAATGACATGAAACCTATTTTGGACGCTTATCAAATCGGTATTAAAGAACACGGCGAAGCAAAAATGAGAACCCGAATGGAGCAATCGGCGGTGCGTCTGTTGCGGAATATTTTCCAAGTCGGTGTTTTTGAAAATCCGTACTTGAATGTGGACGAAACCAAGGCCACAGTAGGTAAGCCTGAGTTTATGAAAGTTGGTTATGAAGCGCAGCTAAAATCTGTCGTTATGCTTAAAAATCAGGCGAAAGCATTACCTATTACTACCAAAAAGACGGTGTATGTTCCAAAACGTTTTGTGCCAGCAAGCCGAAATTTTTTGGGCATGGAAACCCCTGCGTCGGAAGACTATCCAATCAACGTGGACATTTTAAAGAAGTATTTCAACGTGACTGACAATGCCGACCAAGCTGATTTTGCCTTGGTGTGTATCGAAAATCCAAAAGGTTCGATTGGCTACGACAAAGAAGACGTCAAAAATGGTGGTAACGGCTACGTACCTATCAGTTTGCAGTACAGCGATTATACCGCTACCGAAGCCCGCGCTACGAGTATCGCGGGGGGAGACGCCCTCGAAAATTTTACAAATCGTACTTACAAAGGAAAATCGGCCAAAACTCCCAACAATACGGATGCTAAATTGGTGACGGATACCAAAGCCAAAATGAAAGGGAAGCCCGTAATTGTTTCGATAAATACCACTAATCCAATGGTATTTTCGGAAATAGAGCCGTCGGCATCGGCCATTTTGTTGAGTTTTGGAGTACAAGACCAAGCTATCATCGAACTCATCGCGGGTAAGTCAGAACCGTCGGCACTTTTGCCCATGCAAATGCCAGCCAATATGAGTACCGTCGAAAAACAAGCCGAAGACGTGCCATACGATATGACTTGCCACAAAGATTCGGAAGGTAATTCTTATGATTTTGGTTTTGGATTGAACTGGAAAGGGGTTATCAAAGATACTCGCGTAATGAAGTATAAGAAGTAAAAAAAACTGACCAAAATAGGCTGCTTCATCCGTTTGAAGCAGCCTATTTTTTATGCGGTTTTCTTCTTTTAGTGCTACACATTACCATTCTCTCGAAAATTTATTTTCAAGCATTTTTTCTTTTACAGTAGTTCTGAACGAGTACGCAAATGTAAGGATTATAGCCCTTGTATCAGCTTTTGAACTCCTGAATGATTCAAAGGCGTTGGTATATAATTCTGAGCCGCTTTTGAGTGTATTGAAAATATCCACTACGGTAAGTCCTAAACGGGCATTCTTTCCTATTTTTTGCTGGTAACTCAAATCAGCAAAATACAGCGGAGTGAGTCTTCCTTGTGGGGTGGTAGTAGCCGACGTATAATTTACCACCCATTGTATTTTACTACCTTTGTTTATCTCAAAATTATTGGTGAGTTTTCCGAACCAATTAAATGAAGACTGCACGGCATCGGTTTGCAAATTGCTACCATTAAACCTTTGGTTAAAAAACGAAAAACTTGCATTAAAATCATAAATAGCAGATGCTTTACCTACGATGACATTTTCTAAACCATAGCTGTCGGAGGTGCCGATATTCATGGGTTTATTCAGGATTACCCCGTTGCCCAAATCCTGAATAAAAGTTCTGATGGTATTTTTGGCATACCTGTAAAACAGATTTGAGGTAAAGCTGTATGATGCTCTTTCAGTAGTGTAGCCCACCTCAATAGCATGTATTATTTCGGGTTTAAGATAAGGGTTTCCACTATGAGGGCTAAAAGCATCTGTGATGTCCGTAAAAGGATTTAATTGTCCAAGGCTTGGTCTGTTAATACGCTTTGCATAACTCCATCTCCAAAAAGATTTTGAAGTTTGCTTGAAAATAAAATTCGCCGTTGGGAAAACTTTTAAATATTGATTATTGAACTTGGTTTTTTCATCTTGGGTTTGGCCAGAATTCACCACCTGCTCAGTACGTATTCCGATTTCATAGTCCCACCTTTCTTGGTTTTTGGAATGGAAAAGGGCATACAAAGCATGAACTTGCTCTTTAAAATTGAAAATATTACTGGCCAATAAATTTTCGACATAGGTATCTGCCACCTTGTCGGCGGATAAAAAGTCTGAGCGAATAGCGCGAAAAATTCCTTTGTAACCCACGTCCAATAGATTTTTTGAGGGCAAGGGTAAAGTATAGTCCAGTTTAGCATTTGAGATTATCCCGTCTTCGTAGTTGTGGGTTTTTTGAAGTGCAGGCTCGCCGATTTTCGTTAAATTTTCAAAAAAAGACTGGGTATCAATGGCTGTATTTTCTCTTCCCTTTTCGATGGATGTAGTTAGGCTTGCCGAAAGAGATTTTAGCTTATTTTCAAATTTACGGTCGAAAATAAGTGCCAATTCGGCAACTTTTGAACGGCGAATTTCGACCGAATGGCGGTCATTGCCCGTGTTAAATTGGTTATTTTGCTTCAAAAATTTGCTCTGTAAACTCTCGTCATTGTCTTGCCCTTGGGCATTGCCAATCGCTTCAAACGACAGGCTATTTGTTTTATTTATTTGATAATCAATGTTAAGTTTTAGGTTTTGTAGGCGTTCTATGCGTTCGTCGAAGCGGTATTGCGAAAGCAAGTAATTACTGAAAGACTGGTAAGTGGTACGGTTACCGACAATAGTACGGGTACGTCCTGCATAACGATTGTCATACGCTATACCCATATTCCATTTACTGGTTTTATGGTTTAATAATGCCGTGCCGTTTGTCCTAAATCTGGAACCCATACCTACTCCCAGAGCAAAGGCGCCGTTAAAGCCATCGGCTTTGTTTTTTTTCAAGATGATGTTAATTATTCCGCTTTCCGCATTGGCATCGTATTTGGCCGTAGCCGATGTAATAATTTCGATGGTTTCTACGCTACTTGCCGCTATTTGGTCGGCATTGGCAAGGTTCGAGTTTCGTCCATTGATAAGTATTAATGGGCTTTTGCCTCGTAGCGTAATACTTCCATCGGCATCCACCGCCACTACGGGGGTGTTTCTGAGTATATCGGTGAGGGTGCCTCCTGCTTGGGTTAGGTTGGCCGAGGCATTAATAATAAAACCCTCGCTGGTTTTTTTTTTTCTATCAGTTTTTTTTGAGCTGTTACTTGCACTTCATTGAGTAGTTTTGTGTCTGTTTGTAGCTCGATTTCTCCCAGATTTAGATTACTCTCCGATATATTTAAGTGCTTTTGGTAAGTTTTATATCCAATGAGCGAAATTTTGAGTACATAAGCACCAAAAGGGGCTCTTTCAAACCGAAAATTTCCCAACGAATCGCTTGGGGTAGAATACAAAATTTTTGTAGAGTCAGGTAATTTAGCCAACGAAATACTTGCAAACTCAATGGCTTGCTTATTTTCGACTACTTTTCCCGAAATTTTGCCCGTTTGTTGGGCAAAAGAGCAGGAGTATCTTAGGAGGATGAGAAGGAGGGCAAAGTTTTTTTTCATCTTAGCTATTTACTCATTTTCAAAGCTATTTCAAGTCTTTGAGCAGCATTGCCCCAGTTCATATAGTTAAAAAGCTCATCCACAAAATCAGCACGTTTGTTTTTGTATTTGAGATAGTAGGCGTGTTCCCATACATCTACTACCATCAGTGGTACTATACCCCAAACCGTTAGTTTTTCGTGATTTTCTACTTCTAAAATCATGAGCCTGTCACTTTGTGGATGGAAGCCCAACAAACCCCACCCGTTGCCATCAACATTTTTAGAATGATGAGCCAACTGTACTTTCATTTTATCAAAGCTACCAAAGTCTTTTTCGATGCGTTTTAATAAATCGCCCTTAGGCTCTGTTTTTTTGTTGGTAATGTTTGTCCAGAAAATAGTATGCAAAACATGACTCGACAAATGTAATGAGAGTTTTTTTGTCCAATAATCTACGCCTTCAAAATTACCTGAATCTAAAGCTGATTTTATTAAGCCAGTAGCTTTATTGGCTGTATTTACAGCCCCGCCATGATGAGCCGTGTAATGTAATTTTAGCACGTCGGCGGGCATAAAAGGCTCTAAAAAAGTATCAGAGTAGGGTAAAGCACCCAAGATAAATTTACCCGTTTCATCGGTAAGTTTATCTAAACCGCTTTCGGTGAGTGTAGCACTAAATACGTCATTGCCTTTCAAGAGGCTTGCTCCTGTAAACAGGGAGGAGTTTTTGATAAACTGGTTTCGTGTCATTTTTTTAAATGAAATTTTTAAGTAAATAGCCAATGATTGAACATCCTAAAATGATGTACGGTTCGGTGATTTTTTTGTATTTCCATAACAAGAATACACTAATAAGCGCCACAGAAGCAGTATAAACGTCTATAATTGATTTTTGCCCTAAAATGATGACCGCTCCCGTAATAGCTCCAATAGCCGAAGCCGTTACACCATCCACGAATGCCTTGATAGCTGGATTCTTACCATACTTTTTAAAATAAGGAGCGGGCAAAACTGTCAATAAATAACAAGGTAAGAATGTGGCAATGGCAGCTACACAAGCTCCTTTTAGTCCTGCCACCAAATATCCGATAAAACCTACTGTTATGACAACTGGGCCAGGCGTAATCATGGCTACTGCCACCGAATCTAAAAACTGTTGCTCATTGAGCCACCCGTATTCTTTTACTACCCCAGCATATAAAAAAGGAACAATCGCTAAGCCACTTCCAAAAACAAAGGCACCTGCTTTGCCAAAAAATAAGAATATTTTCCATAAAACCGAATTCATTGAACCAATAACTGGTAGTTGTAAAAGTATCAATGAAATCGAATGCAACCTAAATGATTTAGGGGGGGATTTATAGAGCCAGTACAATAGACCTGCACCTAAGAAAAGCAATACATTTTCGTTTTGGGTGATGACCGTTGCCAACGCTGACACAAGAAAAATACCCCAAAGTAATTTATCTTTTCCGATAGATTTATTCACTAATTTGTATGACCCCAAAGCAATGATACCAATCACCCCTGCGCTGATTCCATAAAATACAGCTTGCATCCAAGACAAACCACCGTATAACTGATAGGCATATCCTAAAGCCAAAACCATCAGGAAAGAGGGTAGCACGAATGCCAAACCCACGAGTGTTGCTCCTAAAATGCCATAATGAACGTAGCCTAAATAAATGGCTAACTGTGCTGCCAAAGGACCAGGGGCAAGTTGAGCCAAGGCCAATCCTTCTTTGTATTCTTCCTCTGAAATCCACTGTTTCTGCACTACTAAATCTCGGTGCATAAAGCCGACAAGTGCCACTGGACCTCCAAAGCCTGTTGTGCCGAGTTTTAAAAAGTACAGCACGAGTTCTTTTAATGAATAGGGAGCAATTGACATATTTTATAGCGAATTTCCCACAAAAAAATGCCCTGATAGCTCTTGAAAATAGAATATTCTTTACCGAATAGAACCGTTTTTACTTTTTGGTAATATTTTTTCTAAATTCTGACGGTTTCATGTTAAAATGGCTCTTGAAAACACGGGTAAAATGGCTTTGGTCTGAGAAACCCGTCAGGAAAGCGATTTCTGTTAAGCTATATTTGGTATTTTTCAAAAGTTCGGATGCTTTTTCAATTCTCAGCTTTCGGATGTATTCTCCAAAAGATAAATCTTCAAAATACTTGGAAAACTCTCTCGATACATAGGAAGGATTTATGTTTAATTCATTTGAAATATCGGTGAGTTTGAGCGAAAGATTGGTGTCAATTTGGTCTTGAATAATGGCTTTGAATTCGGTTACCCAATCTGGGGTTTTCTCTTTGCTTTTTCGGTTGATAACATTTTTATACACTTCAACCAATAAACTCTCAAATGGCTGCTTCAAATGTTTTTGATTTTGGAGATATTTTGCCCAAGTATAAAGAGCATCATAGATTTTTAGTCCAAAATCCAGTAATTCGTAATCATCAGTGATATTCTGAGCCATTCCTGCCGAAATAGCCCAAAGCCCCGCCGACTCTGGGGCAAAATCGTGCCTGTCAGTATCTGCACCTCTTACAATTTTTGCCATTGTTTTCACCGCCTCATCTTCAATATTATACTTTTTAACGATTACATCGAAAGTACATAATTCTCCAAAGTGGGAAAGTTCAACATTTGGAAAGTCAAAAGGAATGGCATTAAGTTCAACGGCTTGGCTTAGCACTTCAGAAAAAGGTACATAAATAAATTGAGCCTCTTGGTCAATAAAATTCTTGATTAACCAAGGACAAGCTATTCTATCTATTTTAGGACGTTCACGGGTTATCCAGTTCATTGTTTAATTTTTTAGTACAATTACCAGAGGGAAAAGGGGTGTCTAAGCCTCAAAACTATACAAAAACGGGGCTTTGTG
>JBGAUP010000164.1:0-13442 GCA_044228585.1 Runella sp.
TTCTACGAGAGCTTCCATTTTCTTTTGCTCTTCGGAGGTAGCGGGTCGGTTTACGGTTCCCATCACCGCCTTCCGAACGTCGTTGTGTCCAATCATCGAAGCCACGTTGACCGATGTCTTGAGGCTATCCAATTGTTTAAAGTAGCGCCCTAAATCTACATTTGACAAGCCACAGTTGCCCGTTACTACTGTTGTGACACCGTCATAGATAAAATTATCGGCGGTAGGCACGCGAAATTCGTCTTCTTCAATGTGGGTATGAACATCAATGAAACCTGGTGCCACCATAAGCCCTTTTGCCTCCAACACGCGTGAGGCCGTAGCAGTAGAAAGCTGCCCAATACGCGCAATTTTGCCGTTTTTGATGGCGATATCACCGTAAAACCAAGCATTTCCTGTGCCATCCACAATTTTGCCGCCGCGAATCAAGAGGTCATAATTTTGGGCAAAAACGACATTCTTTAGGATAAACACAGCGAAAAAGAGCGTAAAGTATCTCATCGGGGTAAGCTTTAGATTAGGTTTTACGAAGAAAGCAAAAGATTCTCCTTCTACAAAAGTGTTTTTCGACATTTCTACTATTCATTTGACTACGCCTATTTACAAAAAAAGTGTTGAATACTTGACAAAAAAAATATTTAAAGTAGTTTTGAGACAAATTTATCTTAAAACTACATTTTTCAAAGTGAAAGTACTGTCCAAAGCGAGCGTTTATGGGTTAAGAGCCTTGATGTATTTGGTGTCTGAAAAAAATAGATCGGGCTATCTGAGCATTGGCGAGATTTCTGAGAAATTAGACATCTCTTTTCATTTCTTAACAAAAACTTTCCAAACACTGACCCAACACGGCATCTTAGAATCTTATCGAGGACCCAACGGTGGTATCACCCTAAAAAAGCCCGCTGAAGAGGTTTTTTTAAGCGATATCATAATGATACTCGAAGGAAATGATTTTTTTGACAAGTGCTTTTTAGGGCTTCCCGACTGCGGAGAGGCTCATCCTTGCCCGATGCACGATTTTTGGAAGGAAGCCAAAAAGACCATAAAAAATGAGTTTGACACTACCTCTTTGGCAGAATTGGGGACAAAAATCAGCAATAAACGACTTCGACTCGTAGCATAGTTTTTTTTGACAAAAATTAAGACAAAATACTCTTAAATAGTTTTAACCTAAAATAATACTCCTATGAAAGAAGAAAAAAATGCCGACTCAAATGGCACTAAGAGCATGAGCTACTTCATGAATACCAAAAATTGGTGGCAACCCTTGCTGTTTATCTTGATTATCAGTGTAGCGGGGGTTGGGATGATAGGCTACCAAACCTATAACGACGCTCCTCCGATGACAGGGTTTAAAACACCGTCAGGCGAGATATTGATTAGCCAAAAGACGATTGAAGATGGACAGAAAGTTTTCCACAAATATGCCTTGATGGAGTATGGCTCTTTTTTTGGTGATGGCGCACAGCGAGGCCCCGATTTTACTGCTGAAGCTTTGCACTACTTGACGGTTTACATGAATGAATTTCATGTGGAGGCATTTAAAAAAGCGAATGGCCGAAACGCCAGCGACATGGAGCTGAAAATAATCGGGGAGAATGTGAAGGAGGAACTAAAACAAAACAGGTACGAAGAAAGCATTAACATCGTAGCATTGACCGAAGCCCAAACGTACGCCCTAATCAAACTAAGGGAGTATTACACTGACCTATTTATTGACAATAATATCGAGGGTTCGTTTCCTCCCAAAAATTACATCACCAGTAGACAAGAGGTTGAAAATTTAGCCTCTTTTTTCTTTTGGGGGGCTTGGGTATGTGGTGTTGAACGGCCAGGAAGTCATTTCAGTTATACCCACAACTGGCCTTATGACCCCGCCGCGGGTAATACTCCAACTTCACCCGTAGTGCTGTGGAGTGTATTGGGGTTATTGGCTTTTGTGCTGGCCTGCGGCATCGTGTTGTATTATATCGGGCAGTATAATCAATTGCCTAACAAGTTTTTTAAGCCTTCGGGCAAAGACTTATTGACGGTGGAGAGGGTCCAAAATTTCAAACCTACCCCAACGCAAAAAGCTACCTATAAATTTTTTGCGGTGGCCATCGTTCTTTTTTTCGTACAGGTTTCGTGTGGTATTATCACAATTAATGATTTTGTCAACTTTTTAGGGTTCTTCGGTATTTATCCCTCCGAGGCTTTTCCCGTGACTATTTCTCGCAGTTGGCATTTGATGCTTGCACTGTATTGGATTTCTACCTGCTGGATTGCCTCTTCCATTTTTATTCTCCCCATTTTGTCAAAAAAGGAAATCTCTGGCCAATTGCCTCTTATCAATTTACTTTTTGCGTTACTTTTCATTTTGGTAGGTGGCTCATTGATAGGAATGTTATTGGGTCCCAAGGGTTTACTCAGTCATTATTGGTATATGTTGGGGCATCAGGGCTGGGAAGACGTAGATTTTGGCAGAATTTATCAGATACTTCTCATGGTGATTTTTGTATTATGGGGGGTGGTTGTTTATAGGGGGGTAAAACCTGCTTTTATCAAAGGTGAACCGTGGAATTTACCCAATTGGATTATTTATTCGGTCATTGGCATTCCTTTGCTATTTCTTTCGGGTTTTGTTGGCAAACCAGAGACCAATTTTGTCATTGCGGACTTTTGGCGATGGATGGTCATTCACATGTGGGTGGAGGCATTTTTTGAAGTATTTATCACCGTGATTGTCAGCTACCTGATGGTATTGATGGGCTTGGTAAGCCGTCAGGCAGCGATTAGGGTGGTATTTTTTGCCACTATACTTTTCTTGGGTACTGGGCTTTTGGGTATTTCGCACAATTTTTATTGGAATGCCAAACCCGTAGCAACGATGGCTCTGGGTTCGGTGTTTTCTACCTTGCAATTTGTGCCGTTAATTCTACTGACGGTAGAGGCGTGGCGTTTCAAAAATATGCCGAAGCTGGCCGTCAATGGATTAGAACGTAAACAATTGGGGAATTTTGGATTTCCAGAGGTTTTTATGTTTCTCATTTCTGTCAACTTCTGGAATTTTTTTGGAGCGGGTGTCATGGGGATTATCGTCAACCTCCCTATTATGAACTATTTTGAGCACGGTTCGTACTTAACCATCAACCACGCCCACGCTGCGCTGATGGGGGTTTATGGTAATATTTCGCTGGCAGCTTTGCTATTTGCGTCGAGGCTATTGCTCAAGTCATCTCGCTGGAATGAAAAACTGGTCATGTTCTCATTCTGGTCAATAAACGCAGGTCTGATGCTGATGGTCGTTTTAGACTTATTTCCTGCGGGGGCTATTCAATTTAAGGCAATTGTGGACCGTGGACTTTGGTTTGCACGTTCGCACGAGTTTATCGGTAGTGGAATTTTTGAATCGCTCACTTGGCTGCGCGGCGTAGGAGCTTCAGTATTTTTCTTTGGAGGTGTCATTCCTTTGACTTGGTTTATTGTCTCAAGAATGTGGTCTTTAAAAATGACTTCTCCATTAACAGAAGAACTGGATGAAATTACTGAATCCGAAAATCTGACCGAAGCACAGCCAGACTTTTCATAATGGAAACAATAAAAGGTTGACAATTAACCTCAAAAAGTTAATTATCAACCTTTTATCCCTCAAACTTTTCTTTGAGGAGTTACATGGTTTTAGTAGTCACTCCACCTTTGCGGCTATCTACTTCTACAGTCCATTTATCGGCTTTACCTTTCACAATCCAGCGAACCTTGACGGTATTACCACCACCTCCTCCGCCACCAAAGGGGCCTCCACCACCGCCGCCGCCCACTGTACCAGGAATATTGGCTACCTCAATGGTCTGAGGGTTGTATTTTTGTTCACGCGTAATGCCTAAATCTTCATTTTCCACGATCATTCCTGCCAACACCTGCGCATTTTTCAAAGTGATGTAATCGGGGCGTTCAATTTTAAAACGGAGATCGTGCGCCGAATGGGTTGGAATCGCACGCTGGTTTTGAATCGTTGCCGTCACTTCGGTCAAGCCATTGGCCAATGCCCGTGATTTGATGTCCACGATTTCGATTTTAGGCATGTGATACGCGTGCAACATCGTAAAGGCCATATTGCGGTGACCTTCTTCTTCCAACAAGAACCCGGGTGTATTACGAATGTAGTTTTTCTTCACACCCCCAATTTCGATATCGCCGTATTGTGGATGTTTGAAAGGTTTCCATTTTACGTAGCTGTCCCCCAACAGTAAATACTTATCAAACTCTTCAAATTCGCTATTTTGATTGCGATTTTCGGCAGAGGTTTTGTTGAATAAACGGTACGACGTATTGATTTCATTGGAAAACATAAATACCCCACGGCCCAACCCAATCCAGTCAATTTCGCCCCCATAAACGGTGTACAAATCTTTCCAAAGCACAAAATAACGATAGCCTGGAATCATTTTCTCTCCCGTTTTACCAATTACATCATACACCGCAATGTCGGCCTGTGGCACATACATGGCATCTTCTTCTGCGCCAGGAGGGCGCAAAAACATCCCTCCGAAGTTGTGATAACTCTGCGCTCCTGCAATGTTGGGGTGTGAGTAAAAGAATTTTTTTACGTTTTGGGTCTCGGGCAAACTTCCCGGATAAAACAAGGCGCCGTTCTGAACGTAGTCAGGTTGCCAGCCCCAGCCCCAGTCGCGGTTAGGGTCGTATGCACCAGGGTTATCTTCATTGACGCGGCCATCGCCATCGTTATCAATCCCCTCAAAACCAAGCAATTCGTATTCACCTTGCTCGTCGGGTTTGGCCAAAATCATACGACCTGGAAATTCAGGATCTACTTTATAACGCCCCGTTGGCGACTTGCGGCGCATATTCACAATGTTGCCATCACCGTCGAGGTCGTCGTAGGTATCTTCGTCTGCTACACCATCTCCGTCGTCGTCGAGTGGCATCATGCCCGAACGCGATGAACTGGTGGTATTGGATTTATGAATAAAATTATCGTGCGCATCGGGGTTGAGCGAAGCGATAATATAAAAAGTACGACCTTTCAACATATCGGTCACGAAGTCCATTTTACCAAAACTCTCGGCCAAGTACCAAGCCGTGTACATGGCAAACTGCGTACCTTGTAACTCGTTGGCGTGGATATTGCCATCAATCCAAAAAGCGGGTTTATGTTCGGGTTTTCCGCTTTTGAAATCAGTAATGGTAATAACGTGCATATCACGCCCTTGGTAAGACTTGCCAATAGACTCGTATTTGACCAAATCGGGATAGGCTTTGGCTAACTCTTGGGTAAGTTTGGTGAAGGCCGCGTAGTCCATGTAATAATTCCACGACCATTTTACTTTGGGATTGGCTGGTGTACCTACCGCCCTCATTCCGTTGAGGTCGGGGTCGGTAGATTGTGCAAAAGCCCCCAACCCCGAAGTGGAGCAAAGAACAAGAGCTAAAGCAAAGGTTTTTAGTATATTTTTCATTGTTTGATTTGTATTACTTAATATGTCGTCATTAATTGTAGTATTTTAATCTCCTTCCAAATGGCTCTATTGCAAATTACATAAGGTTAGAAGATTTTTTATTCCCCCATTGGACGGTTCGCCGCAGCGGGGATAAGGGGCTTGATTATTGAGCTAATGTAACGCTCACCGATTTGACACCTGCCGTAGGGCAGCCCGCTTCGATAACGAGTTTTCCAGTACCGGACACCAACCACGTATATTCTTCTGACTCATCTACGCCCAACGCCCCTCTGAGATTGAGGCGTTTTCCCGAAACAATTGTTTGGCCGCTTCCCAATTTTAGCTCCGTTTTTACTTTTTGTACAAAGCGTACGCGGTCGCCGATTTCGGCATACGTAGGCAACAGTCCTTTGTTAATTACCGTAGCCGTAACCCGGGTTAAATTATTGCCCAACGATTCTGTTTTTACATTGACTAACTGAATTTCAGGCATTTGAGCACCTAAGCCTGCCAAGAATTTGAGGTGCTTGTCCGAAGCAGCCTCCAAGTATGAAATAGGAGGATTAAGTTTTGCAAACGGTGCGATACCTCCCACTTCGGCTTTTTGATTGGGGAAATCGGGGTGTTGGATGGTTTTCCAATCCACAAACACTCCCGTCAATTTTTCTTTGTCGGCCCATTTCAAGAAACGAGTATCCTCTTCAGCCGCCCCTGCCCCCGATGGGGAAGTAACGGCAGCTGCAGCTGCGCCAAAGCGACCACCTCCACCACCTGCGGGTGGACCAGTAGGGGCAGTTGTATTTGAAGGAGTCGTAGGTGCAGTGGCGGCGCGGCGTGTGGTATCTCTGGGGGTTTCTACTTTAGGCGTCCACCATCCTGGAGTAGTAAAACTATAACGCCCCGCGTGGAAATAGGCCGTTTGGGAGAAATTGGCGCGGGTTTGAGGCATGGCAGGAGCATCTTTTAGCCCCGTGCGGCCATTGTATAGTTTTGAAACCTGCTCCATTGCCTTAGCATCTTTAGAAAGCGGGCCTGTGATAATACGACGGGCTACTTTTGAAGGGTCAAAACGAGGGGCTTCGCTAAGATTGTTGTTAGGACCAAAAGTAAGTACGGCAAAAATATTGGGGGCACGATACAAAAAATCCAATAAAGCCCGAACTTCTGGCTCAGAAGCAGCGTATTCGCCAGAGCCTGTCACGAAGATTTGATAATCAAACGTAAAGTTTTTTTCGGGATTAATGCCTCCTGCACCATCTTCGTTGAAAGCACGGTCTTTGTCGTTGTCGGTCCCTTCGCTGAAAATCAGGTATTTGCCAACTTCTCCTTTGGTAGGGTCGGCTTTGACCATGATGCGAGGGTCTTCTTTGCTCGCTACAAAAGTACCTGTGGGATCTTCTACCCGCACCCACGTAACAAGGCCATCGCCGTTGAGGTCTTCAAACGGGTCTTCGTCCACGCGTCCATCGCGGTCGTCGTCGGCTTTGGTGTCGTTGCCCGTACGCTCGTATTTGAGTTTTGCCGAAAACTGCTCTTGCGCATCGGGGTTCATACTTGGCAAGAAATAAAACGTTTTGGTATCGAGCAATTTAGCGATGCTATCGGCATTGGCTGCGCCGAGCATTTTTTCGGCGGTCTGCACGGCCAATTCAGTACCTGCCAAGTGCGTACCGTCCAACCCTGCTACCACCAAGATGGCGGGTTTTTGGGTGGCATCGCCCTTACCAAGGGTAAGTAGCCACAAGTCGCGGCCTCCTGAGCTTTTGCCAATGGAGCGTACCGACGCCTGCGCGGCATACTTCGTTGATAAATTTTTAAGTCGAGTGGAGAGCTGGGCGTGGTTGTTGTAGGTTGCAGTTTGCGCTTCGGTTAGTTGCGCCATACACACCAACGCCACCACCCCTCCATAGAGTAGTTGACGAATCATTTGGGTTTGGTTTTTAGTTTTGCACGGCAAGTTAACGAAGAAACTTTATTCTCCGTAAAATCTTAGAAAACAGAGCGATAAAATCCGAAATTGTATAGAGGTAAAGGAAGCTTTTGCCTATTTATTTCAGCAGTGCTTTTATCTGTTGTTCAATTTCTGCGGCTTTGATTTTTGCTTCGTTAATTGGTAAACCCACTTTCATTTCGGGGCGTTTGTGGCCAGTAGCCGTCAGCCACGCATCTTTCATCACGAGTTGGCGTTGTTGTACGAGTTTTAGGATTTGTTCGGATGAAGGCACGACCGCAATGGCTGTTTTTACATCGGGAACTTTGGCAACTGCCTTTTCACCCAAATATAAAAGCACTTGCCGTGCCACAATCCAGTGGCCTGTTTCGCCTATATGAACACCATCTTCGGCCAGTGCAAAGCCTGATAAAGCAAACTGTACCTCTATCTTTCGGTGGGCATCGAGGTACTTTTTCATGGGATAATGAATATCAATCACTTCCCACTTTGCAGTTTTTCTTTTGCTCAACAGCCAATCGGAGTAACTGTCGAGTACAGTGGCGTAGCCTACGTTTTTGCCCCGAACTTCATCATATACGGGTGGCGTAAGGTGAATGATTTTTGCCCCTGTTTTTACGACCTCGTCATGCAACCAGTTCATTCCGTCTTTGAATCGCTGAAAACGCGTTTCATCCAAGGGCAAATAAATGCCGTCGTTCATGCCATAACAGGCAAAAACCAAATCGGGTTTTGTTTGCGTCAATACCCGTTCCAGCCGTTCGTGTAAATCAGGGCGGGGAAATCGTCCCCCCGCGTGGCCGTCTTCCGACAGTCCCGAAACGGTTTCGCTGGGCAGACCAACGTTGATAAATTCAATGGTTTGATTGGGGTAATGAGTGACAAAATACGCCTCGATGTCGATCACGTAACCTCCTGCATAGGTGATACTGTTGCCCAAAAACAAAACACGTTTTACGTTTTTAGGAATCCCTTGCGCGTAAAGTACTTGGGTCCCTAAAATGAATAAGTAAAGGGCTAATTTCTTACTCACGCAGTGACGCAGAGACGCAAAGAATGGGAATTGATGGAACTGTTTTGCGTTCTTTGGGTTCATAATTTAACAGAGATTCAAAAATCTAATTGCTGAGACAAATTTAATCAAGCAAAGACGCTAAGATGCAAAGTTTCTTCTGCTTCTTTGCGTCTTTGCGTGAGTTTTTACTTTTAAAGAAGCCGAGTTGTTTGTACTACTATTCTTTCAAGAATGCAACCATTATTACAACTACGCGATATAGCGAAATACTATCACCAACACCCCGTGCTTGAACACATCAACCTCGACCTTGCGGCAGGTGAAATCTTGGGCTTGCTGGGGGAAAGCGGCTCGGGCAAAAGTACGCTACTGCGCATTGCAGCGGGGTTGATAGACCCCGATGGAGGGGAAATATGGTTAGAAAATCAAAAATTGCGTTTGGCCAGCGACCAACTTATTCCTGGGCATCCCGACATCAAAATTGTTCACCAAGATTATAATTTATCGTTGCCATTGAGTGTCCGCGAAAACATTTCGTATGCCCTGCGTTATTATGAAAAAGCGTACCGCGACGAGCGCGTCAATGAGTTAATCGAACTTTGTCACTTAGAAGGCGTGGCTTCGCACGCGGCCAAATCGCTTTCCGGAGGCGAAAAACAACGCACTGCCATTGCGCGGGCGTTGGCCGAAGAAGCCAAGGTGCTGGCCATTGCGCGGGCGTTGGCCGAAGAAGCCAAGGTGCTGCTTTTGGATGAGCCTTTTGCCCATTTAGATTTGGCCAATCGGCGCCGCCTGAGCGAAACCCTTCGAGATTTGACCGAACACACGGGAACGGCCTGTATTTTTGTGACCCACGACGCCACCGACGCACTGAGTTTATCGCACCGCATGGGCGTACTTCAAAACGGGACATTGCTCCAAACGGGTACACCCGAAGAAGTATATCAACATCCTACCAATGTCTATGTAGCCGAATTAACGGGTGAAATAAATCTACTGGAAAAGCCTTTTTTTGAAGCATATTTTGGGCGTGGTTTGGTTTCAAAAAACCATCAAGTAATGGTGCGCCCAGAGAGGTTTTTGCTTCAGGAAACCCCCGATGCCGTCAAAGCCGAAGTAGAGCGAAGTGTGTTTGAAGGAGGGCGTTATCGGGTCTATCTGTCATTGTCAGGACAAAAATTGATGGCCTATCATGCTACTGGTTTCAAGAAAGGCGATACGGTATTTGTGACTTATTCCCTTTTGGGTGATAGGGTTAAAAAATAGGCACGTAAAATTCTGTGTGTTCTACGTCAAATCAAAGAAGACTATATTGCCCCTAAAAAAGGTACACCTTTCGCCGAATTAAAAGACGAAACCGAGCGAACTACTATCCCTGATGAAGAATTAAAGCAAATGCTTAAGTACGCCGATTTGTTGTAGTTAGACTTTCTCCGCCTGCTACTTCCAAAGGAGAGTCTTCCAAAAAGGCGGCATTGGGGTTCATTTCCAAATGCGGGTCAGAGCAGTATTGTATAAGCATAGCCGTACTAATTTCGGGGATTTTTTTATATTTACCCTAACGAGTTGTTATGTTATCAACAAATAAAGACATGGATACCCTTGAATTATTAGATGTGGTGGTATTGACGGAAGCATTGCCCCACACCAATCTCCGTAAAGGTGAATTGGGCCGGGTCGCCGGTGCGAACCATTGTGGAGGTATTGGACAAAGATGTTTTTTAGTCGAATTTGCTGATACCAAAGGGGTTACATACGCCCTGCCTACCCTCTACGCCCATCAACTAATGAAAGTCTATTTTGAGCCTGCGGGGGTTTAGGGGTACACTAACTACCTTTCATGGCTTGACAATGCCCCTTCCAATGACCTCAAAAATTCATTTTCGTTTTCGTAGTTGTAGAAAGGCACAGCCGTGATGACGTAGCTATCGGTGTGTATTTTTACGGTTCGTTCTTTTTCCCTTATTTCCCTCAAAAAATCATCTTTCCATTTGTCGTTCCCTATCAAGTGTTTGCCTTTGGGTTCAATGAAAACTTGGTACGTCAGAGCGGTATCTTTTTTCTGTTTGCAAAACAAAATAAAATCAGGCTCAAACGCCCTGCCGAGTTTGTCAATGATTTTGATTTCTCGCTCATTTCGGATTAGGTAAATATCCTCGTATTTCTGTCCTAAGCCTTCAAAACGTTTTGCAAACATTTTTACAAATGCTTTTTCTTCGCTCGTTCCGTAGTTGGCATTATAAACATACCAAGGCTCGTTGACAACCAACGTTTCCTGCCCATCAGCTCGCTCGCTGTCTTTCGGCACTTTTATTTCCTTGTCTTTGAACACTTTATGGACATACTCTTTGATAAAATCAGAACCTTCATACGTGGTTAAATTAGCTTTTATTTCCGATTCAACGGCTTGAAGTAGTCCTTGAATTGCCGCCAAATAATCGCGATGGGTGATGGCCGCAAGCCTGATTTTGGGGCCATTGAAAGTTATCTCCAAACTTCCTAAATAGTCTTGGCTGTCAATGAAATGGGAGATTGACCCTACACTGGGGAAATACCGCTCCAGATGGACAAAATAGAAAAATGGATTTTGGGTCAGAGCAAAACGAACGATGTGTTTGGGTATCGCCGAAAGCGGAATGTCTTTGCTCTCTATTTTTTCGGTTTCAATTTCTTCTTCCGTTTTAAAAAGCCCCGACATTCTGCCCACTCCCGAAGAGAGCGTATAAGCAAAGTTGCGCCTCGAAACGCCCAAATCGGCAAATGACCGAATGTTTTTGTAGTTTTTCTCTACTCTTTTGTTGTACAATACTTGCCCTGTTTTATAAAAATCGGTCTGCTTGAAGTCCCATTTGAGCATAAGTTGTTTGGTCACTAATTTCTCTTCGTCTTCATAAATACCCGATTCTACAAGGGCTTTCTTCAGTTCTGAAATATAACGGCTGTCTTCTTTGGTGTGGTAATAGAGTTCTTCCAGTATTTTGAGGTCGTTGGTGAGATCGTCGTCGTATTTTCGGGTAAATTTATCTTGCCCTTTTTCTAAAGCAAACGGAAAATACCGCGCTCCTCGGCCAATCAACTGCGCTTCTGAAAGGGTCGTTGCTCCAATTTTTGTATTTGAACCGCCCGTATTTTGTCCTTCGTACAAACGTACAATGTCGTAAAGATTCAACACATCCCAGCCTTCGTTTAACTTTTGTACGGCAAAAACCGCCCTGATAGGGTTATTTTCGTCTTCTAAGGTGTTGAGCAATAGCTGATTTTTTTCGGCTTCTTCGTCGTTATTGGCGCTGAGGCAATTTTCAAATCGAAAGTTTGACTTGAGTCTTCTTGAGATTTCGGCGGGTGTAATATGCTTTGAATCAAAGAACGTAAAAGCCTTCTTTACGATGGGTACAGTGGCCGTTTCTCGGATTTCCTCAATGAGTTCTGCCGATAATTCATCTATCAGTCGGTGAAAGTTTTCTTTGTTTTGCTCTGATTCTCTAATGGTTTTCTTGGCTTTGAATAAAATTACGGGCTTCAAATTGATATGGTGGCTGGTGGCCAATTCTTGCCGATACAGGTTGAGAATCAAGGCTTGAATAATGCGTTCCTGCTCGTCGTACAGCGACCTAATAAGGTTTATCTCCTTAGAATACTTATCAGTTCTGAACTGCGAAAGGGCGTACCTGAAAATTACTTTGTCTTGGTATTTATGCGTGATTTCGCGGCTGTCATAGTCGAGCGTTGCCGTAAATTCTAAAAGAATGTTATCAAAGTTTTGCCTCAAAATCTCCATCACCGTTCCTTCCCAACTGCCAAATAGGTCGCCATTGTTGCGGGTGGCCGAACTCAAATGATGCGCTTCGTCGGCAATGAGTACCATCTTTCGGTCTTTAAAATCCTCGTACGTGACGCTGTTTTCTTTGGTGTTGTTGAGGTCGAGGTGGAGTTGCTGAATAGTCGTAAACTTGATGTTGATGTTTTTGTCGTCGGCACTGTCAAAGGTGTCGGTTTCTTTGACATATACCTCTCGGCCTTCTATGACAATTTTGTCGTTAAACAGGTATTTAGATGCCTGTGCGTTTAGGAAATTATCCTTCGTTTTTTGGATGATGTTATTGGAATCAACGAAAAACAAGAAATTTCGGTAGCCTTTTTCGTACAAATAAAGCATCAAACCCGCCATGACCAGCGTTTTTCCGCTGCCCGTGGCCATGTTGTAGAGCAAATGGTACGGTTTGCGGGGTTTGTCGTCAAAATCTTCGTTGTACAAATACACAAACCGCTTGAAAGCCTCCACTTGATAGGGTCTTTGCCCATAGTTGGGTTTGAGATTGTCGGTGATGGTATTGGGCAGAACTACCCGACTGATTTCTTTTTTACCAAAACTGCTGTCAAAATTGCTGTATAAAAAGCCCATTATTTCTTCGCCTGTTTTTGGTAAAACGCCTCGGTGATTTTCTTTTCTTGCTCGCTGACGGCGAAGTCTTCGTCATGGAGCGAAGAGAGATTGACGTAGAGTTGGTTTTTGTCTAAAATCTCCACCAAATGCCGTTTTTGTTCGGCCAGCGTCAGGGCTTTAAATTCCTCCATGTGGGCTTCTTGCTTTTTTATGTCCACATTGTAGTTCAAAAACGACTTGGCTTTCATGGCTTCCCATATCGCCAAAAGTGTCTCTGTATTGGAGGCTTCGGCTATCTGTTCTACAAAGGTTTGATTGTATTTTTTGAGTTCAAGGTAAACGAATGAGCCACCGCCTTTCCAGTTTACCGCTTTTGAAATACCCGTTAAATCCCCATTAATAACATTTTTTAATCTTTTGACACTGTCGTTATCACCATAGTCTAACTGCTCTAAACCAATGAATTGCCTTTTTAATTTATGAGCAACCGCAGCCGTTGTACCACTACCCAAATGATAATCAAGAACGATGTCATTTTCTTTACTGAAATGCGTTAGAATGATTTTTAAAAGTTCTTCAGGTTTTTTTCCACTTCTTAATTCGACTCCTCCTTCAGATCTACAATTTCCAAAGCTACCAGCTAAATCATAA
>JBGAUP010000165.1:0-13361 GCA_044228585.1 Runella sp.
TAGATACCCGCCCTGATACTGCTGCCCAACGACATAGACTACGAACACAAAACCAATAAGGAACTTTCGTTTACGTTTGAGAACGAAACCCAAAATCGCTTTGTTATGCAGGCATTGCTGGGCTTTGGGAAGGATAAAAAGTAAGAAGCGCGGCAGTAGTACAACAAAACACACTTTTAGTATGGACATTCAATCATTACAATTTCCGATTGGAAAATGGTCTCCCAAAGGAGAATATACGGCAGAAGAAATTCAAGAACGGATTGCGATTCTAAAAAATGCTCCTGCCGAGTTTCGAGCGTTGACAGAACACCTTTCGCACGACGACTTACAAAAACAATACCGTGAGGGGAGTTGGACCATCCAACAGTTGATTCACCACGTGGCAGATATGCACTTGCTGCAGTATATCCGTTTTAAACACTCATTGACCGAAACCAACCCGAACGGCGTAGTTGCTAACATTGATGCGTGGGCAACGATGGAAGAGGCCAAAACAGCGCCAATTGCCTTTTCGTTGTTGATGATTGAAGGAACCCACGCCCGTTGGACGAACTTAATAGGACAAATGTCGGAGGAGGAGTTTCGGCGAGGCTATTTTCACCCGCTCCGTCAGATTCACATCAAATTGGCAGATGCCTTGGATATGGGTGCTTGGCACGCCAAACATCATTTAGCACATATAAAATTGGCGTTAGGGAAGTAGTAGTTCTTTAGTACTTATTGCAAAAAGTTGTTTGAAATATCTGTTAACAAGCGGATAAACACGACTTCAATCATAAAAATAACAAAAAAGCGGCTACCCTAAAGTAGTGGAACTTTTATTGTTTCATTAACTCTTAGTCAATGTCCCTATCTTTGTAGATATAAAATTAACCCAACGCATAAGTTTTTGAAAACTTCAACGGATTCAATAGTCTTAGTGACAGGAGCCAACGGCCTTATCGGAAGTGCGATCATTCGACATTTATTGATGGAAAGACGAAAAGTGCGTGGGTTGAGGCGAGCTGATAGCGATTTAAGATTGCTGAGTGATGTAAGTCACCAAATCGAATGGGTAGAAGGAGATGTCTTGGATGTAATGGCATTAGAAAAAGCTTTTGAAGGAGTCACGCATGTGGTACACACGGCGGCGGTGGTTTCGTTTGTTCCGAAAGATCGCTCTCAGATGTATGAAATCAACGTAGGAGGAACGGTCAATGTGGTAAACGTTGCTTTAAATACGAATATTGAAAAACTGGTTTTTGTGAGTTCAGTAGCAGCTTTAGGCCGTCCCGACCCACGCATGATAGATACTGAGAAGCCAACTGTCATCAATGAAAATCAAAAATGGGAAGAATCGCCACTGAACTCTCATTACGGTAAAAGTAAGTATTTGGCGGAGTTGGAAGTGTGGCGCGGAATAGCTGAAGGACTTTCGGCAGCAGTGGTCAATCCGAGCATGGTGTTGGGAGAGGGAGATTGGACCCGCAGCAGCACGCAGTTGTTCAAATACGTGTACGACGAAAACACCTACTACACCGAAGGACTCATTAACTACGTAGATGTGCAAGACGTGGCGGCTGTTGTAACAAAGTTATTGTTTTCAGACATCAAAAACGAACGTTACATTCTAAGCGGTGGTCACGTGACTTACAAGGTGTTATTTGAAAAAATGGCCGCTGGATTTGGTAAAAAAGCCCCCTCAAAAAAAATTGCGCCCTTATTAGCCGAAATTGTATGGCGGGTAGAAGTTTTTCGTTCGTGGCTCACGGGCGGCCGCCCACTGATAACCAAGGAGACGGCTAAAACTTCCCGTACCCAATTTATTTATGACGGACAAAAAGTAAAAAAGACATTGGGTTTTGAATACAGGACATTGGACGAGACAGTGAAACGAGTGTGTGCAGTGTTGAAGAAATGATATGCTACAATGGAACCGCCGCGGCGGTTCCATTGTAAAAGCTTCTACGCCATTAACTTCTTGTACTTGATTCGTTTGGGGGTAGCATCGGTACCGAGACGTTTGCGACGGTTTTCTTCGTAGTCGGAGAAGTTACCTTCAAACCAATACACTTGCGAATCCCCTTCAAAAGCTAAAATGTGCGTACAAAGGCGGTCCAGAAACCAACGGTCGTGGGAGATAATCACGGCACAACCCGCAAAGTTTTCGAGTCCTTCTTCTAATGCACGCAACGTATTCACGTCCAAGTCGTTGGTAGGTTCGTCAAGAAGCAGTACGTTTCCACCTTCTTTGAGCATCATTGCCAAATGAACTCGATTGCGCTCTCCTCCCGATAAATTACCAATTTTCTTTTCTTGGTCGCTTCCTGTAAAATTGAAACGACTCACGTACGCACGGGCGTTGGATTGTTTACCTCCTAAGATAATCCACTCATTGCCTTCAGAAATCTGTTGATAAACGGTTTTGTTCGGGTCAAGTTGATTGTGTTCTTGGTCGGCGTAGGCGATTTGGACGGTATCTCCAATTGTGATGGTGCCACTATCGGGCTTTTCTTGACCCGTGATGAGTTTAAAGAGCGTGGACTTACCCGCACCGTTGGGGCCTATAATTCCCACAATTCCCGCGGGTGGCAGTGAGAACGTCAAATTTTCAAATAGCAGTTTGTCGCCGTAGGCTTTTGAAACTCCTTCCATTTCAATGACTTTATTGCCTAAACGTGGTCCCGACGGAATGTATAATTCCAATCGTTCATCTTTCTGCTTGCTGTCTTCGTCCAGTAGTTTCTCGTAGGCACTCAAACGCGCCTTTGATTTGGCCTGACGAGCTTTCGGCGCCATCCGAACCCATTCTAATTCGCGTTGAAGCGTTTTTTGGCGTTTGGATTCCTGCTTCTCTTCTTTGGCCAAACGGTTTTGTTTTTGTTCTAACCAAGAAGAATAATTGCCTTTCCACGGAATACCTTCGCCACGGTCGAGTTCAAGAATCCAACCTGCCACGTTATCTAAGAAATAACGGTCGTGGGTGACGGCAATGACCGTGCCTTCGTACTGACGTAAGTGTTCTTCCAACCATAGTACCGACTCGGCATCCAAGTGGTTGGTAGGTTCATCGAGGAGCAACACATCGGGTTTTTTGAGCAATAAACGACAAAGCGCCACTCGCCGTTTCTCTCCCCCTGATAGGTTGGCAATCACCGCATCTGAAGGGGGACAACGCAAAGCATCCATGGCACGTTCGAGTTTGCTGTCCAAGTCCCACGCGTCCAGGGCATCCAGTTTCTCTTGTACTTCGCCTTGCCGTTCCAACAATTTGTCGAAATCCGCATCGGGGTCGCCAAAAGCTTCGTTAATTTGTTCAAATTCTTTTAACAAATCAACCACTTCTTGCGTTCCTTCTTGTACTACTTCGAGTACCGTTTTGGAAGGGTCAAACTGAGGCTCTTGTTCGAGTAGCCCCACGGAGTAGCCAGGTGAGAAGACCACCTCGCCCGTATAGTTTTTATCAACGCCTGCTATGATACGTAAAAGAGTAGATTTTCCTGAGCCATTTAACCCTAAAACCCCTATCTTAGCACCATAGAAAAACGATAGATAAATGTTTTTAATGATTTGTCGGTTGGGAGGAATTGTCTTACTCACTCGCGACATTGAGAAAATAATAGTTTCGTTACTCATTTTTCGTTTATTTTGTGGTGGCAAATATCGTATAATTGCCCACCAAAACCTTCAAAGCAGATAAAAAAGTCAACCAGTGATGGAAAACGCCACCTTAATGGACGAATACGGCTATGTCTTAGACGGCAAAGTATTCTTAAAAGGGTATTTAGGTAACCCAGACCGCCAAATCGGCGAAGTAAAACGAACCGAACAAGAAGCCATTGATTATTTCAAAAATCGCTTCACAATCGCTTCTGGCAAAGTTGAACAACTCGAAAAAGACGTAGAAGAAGCCCAAAACAAAGGCTCTTACCTGACAAAGTTGGTGCAGTTGCGCAAAAAACTGCTCAGTTTTGACGGACTCGGTGATTTTGTCCCGCTTTTAGAGCGTTTGGACAAATTAGAAACTGTCTTGGAAGATTTAATTAAGGTCAACCAAGAGAAAAATTTGGAGATTAAACGAGCATTGCTGGAAGAAACGCGTGCCGTGACCGTCGAAAACGACGATTGGCAAGCCGCCACCGACCAATTACAAGAAATTAAATCAAAATGGATTCGGACGGGTCCCGTTGACAAAGAGTTTCACGAAGAAGTGGAAGGTACGTTTCAGTTATTACTCGATACCTTTTTCCAGCAACGTCGTGATTTCTTCTCTGATTTGAATCGAACCATTGCCGACCGTATTGAAAGATACACCGAACTGATTGCCAAATCGGATGCCCTTGTGCGGATGTATGATGTAGAAGAAGCCCGTCGGCAGTTGCGCCAGATTCAGGCTGAATGGAAAGAAGTAGGAGAGATTCCCGTGAAGCGTTCGGCCAAGATGTACAAGCAATTTAAGCGGTCGAATCAGCGGATTGTTGATAAATACAATCGGGTGAAAGGAATCGTGGTACAGACTTACGAAAACCCATTGGTGACTAAACAACGTGAAATGTGCCGCGAAGCAGAGCAATTGGCGCGTTCGAGCGATATTATTCAAGCGGCAGAGCGAGCAAAAGTATTGCTTAACCAATGGAAAGAGATACGTCTTCCTCCCCGGGTAGGCGATAAAAACGTAGCGGAACGTTTCCGTTCAGCTTGCGATAAGATTTTTGAGTTGAGTTATTTAGCACGGGTGATTTCGCGCAAATACCCCGCTTTTGAGATTCGTACCCCCGAAGATCAACTCAATATCAAAACCCGCGAAATGGAGTGGCTAATCAAACGCGAAAAAGCGGATTTGGAAGTGACGATTGCCAGTGCCCAAAATATGCCTGCCGACCCTGAAGCAGAGCGTCAATTGATGGGTAAAATCAATATCCAACGTCGTAAAATTACGATGAAGGAGAAGATTTTAGAAGAATTCAAAGCGCAGATTAGGTAGGAGGGAAGGCTGGAGTTAAAAGTTATCCCACGGGCGACTCCGCCGTTAACCGTTATCTGTTAGTAGAGTTGCTGCTTCAAATAACGGTTAACGGATTTTTTTTACCAAACAGTTAATGCTTTTCTCGCTACTGAATCGAAGAGAAAAACTGATACGTTCCCAGCAGAAAATCTTGAACTGCCGTACCGTGGTCTTTGCCCGTAAGAGGTACAAGTTCGACATTCGTTGCTCCCCGCGCTTTCATGGCATTCACGGCGTTTTGAGAATTAAAATAGAAAACAAGTTGGTCGGCTGTTCCGTGATAAAGGCGGGTTGGCGTTTTAGGCTTCCAGTCATAGACATCGTTATCTTTAACAGCATTCAAGAATCCCGTATCTGTACCGTCCACAATTCCTTTTACAAAGGCATCCGTAAAAATTGTATTGAGACTTACATTGATGTTTGCTTTGTCTTTTTGTGCTTGGATGAGTCCTAAATAAGGCTCTTTAAAATACGTAGAAAGCGCACGATTGAGGCCGTAAATGCGGTCGTAGGTAAGCAGAGTCCAGAGATACAGCTGATTGGAGCTTACCGCTCCCCCCGTTTTAGTACTGATTAAATATTTCATAAAAGCCGTTTTGTCGTAAGCCCCTGCCCCGCAACTTGAGGCTTTGAGGTTGAATTCACTACCCGTTTCTTCTTCGATTTTCTTTTGTAACGACATTGTAGCAAATCCTCCTGCTGAGTATCCAGCAATGTAAAGCCGTTCATCCCACGCAATTTGTTGTGCTTTAAGAAACTCTTTGGAAGCTCGTATCATGTCCAAACTTGCGGAAGCTAAACTTGAACGGTGTTCGTAGGGATGTGGAACGGTATTGGAGGCTCCATACCCAATATAATCTGGATACGCAATAATATAGCCCAAGGAGGCAAAAAGTGACCCCGCGATATTGGCCTCACTGTTAGTGCCAAAATAGGAAGGAGCTTCTTGGTCAGTACGAATGGTACCATGTTGGATACTAATCAAGGCACTTGCACCCGTTTTGATGGGGTAGATTAAAGCACCCGAAGCCTGAATTTCTTGCCCATCCGTATTTTTGGTCTTATAGACAAGTTTGTACACCTTGATACCGTTTTGGAGAAAAGGGGCAATGGCAGAGAAAGTCGGGTCGCCAGCTACGATACGTTGAATTAATTGCTCTTTGGTGTATTCTCCAATGAGCGTATTACTGACTAAATATTGGTTGCTGGGTTCGGGATCAGAATTGTTACGATTACAGCTACTGACAACGACCGTAAGTACAATTAAAAGATACAAGAAGGGTAGTTTTACGAGTTTCATAAGCAATGACTTAAATGTGAATGGGTACTTTTCCCAAACGTAAAATTACCTCATAAAGTTGTTTTTTAGGTGCAACAAATTTTGCCTAAAGAACAGAGGGTTTAATGATAAATATTTGTTTAGTGGAGGTTGTTTTCTCTCCTACAATAAGACGGTTGAAAGCCAGCGTAGTACCATCATGCGACCATACGAGGTTGGAAGGCGAAGGACGGGTCGGTTTTGTCAGTACCTGAAACCGATTTTCGAAAGGAGCACTGCCCGTTTGGCATACTGCAATGCTGCCTTCCCAAACGTAGCAAACACGCTTGCCTTCAGGATGCCAACGTACGCTGCCTTCTACATTTTTATCATGAAAAGTAAGCTGGGTTGGAGTCCCGCCGTTGGGAGAAATGGTAAAAATCTGTTGGATTCCTTGGGTATCTTTTGCCAAAAAAGCCAGTTGGCTGCCATCAGGAGAAGACCGAACAATGCCCGTACAACCTGCCTGTGGTGTATCGGCAGTAAAAGTGAGCCGTCGCTGAACGGTGCCTTTGGGTGGCATCGGAAAAGTGGTGTCCGTTCCTTCCAATGGCCCAAATTCACCAGGAACAGTAATATCGTTTGGAATGTCCACGATAAAGACCTCATCAACTTCTTTGCCGTTTTTATCTTTTACTTTTCCGATAAATGCCCGTGCGATTTGTCGCGTTCCATCGGGTTTTACATATCCGTTTGTTCCTACCCAGCTATCCCCCGCCGCATGGCTAATTTCGTCTGAGCCAGCCTTAGGAGTGGGTGTTACCCGAACCACTAAGGCACTGAACCATTCTCCTGATACATTTTCACCCTCGGTGTCTTTCTCTAATTTGACGGGAATGTTTCTTTTGGAAACGCCAATGGTACGTAAGTTGTGTTTTTCGCCCGTTTTATCTTCCAGCGCTTTCAAGACAGCGTCGTTGTAGGTATAGCCAATCCATTGGCCGTCGCCGCTCCATTCGTGGCGGTGAGTGCCACCCCGTAATGCTCCTTTGGTATAAGGTGGCGTGATGTCGCGGGCATCCATAAAAATGGGTACGTTGGGCGTAGCATCGTTGATAATCACTCCCGTACGCCGCCATTGCTGATAGGGATTGTCATTGGTGACACTCATTAATCCGTGGATAAACACCACCGAATTATCAACGGGCGAATAACTCACCGCACCCGCACCAGGCCCCCATTCCGCATTGTTCGGAAGCGCGTACAAAACTTTTTTCTCACCTGTTTCGACGTTTACTTTTTCGATTTTAGCCGATGCCGCAATGCCGCCTTCTTCGGTTCGGGTGTCATAGACAAGCCATTGATTGTCAGGGGAAAAGTTGTCATTGTTATCTAAGTCGTGGTTGTAACTTAGGTCATGGGTGAGCTGCTTTTCAGCCAGATAGGTGGAATCGTTGCAGGAATACATAGCGAGGCAGAGTAAAAATGAGACCTTACAGGTTTTCAAAGCTTGTAAAGTCTGCTGCGAAAAAAAAGAGTGAATAACCATTTTATAAATCAAGAAAGATCAATGCGTCGGAGCACTAATTACACCTAAATAACGTCCCATCCAATAAGGCAGCAAAAAAGAATCTCCCGCACTCAACTCAGCCTGCCCATTGGACGCGCGGTCAAGTTTGAAAAGGTTACGATTATGTTTTAGCTCAGGACGTTCGTCGGGAGGTAGTACTTGGGTGATGGTTTGACCGCGGAAGTTGGCGGGTACTGGTTCAATATCTTTGCGGTGGCTGTTGATGACTTGCCACTCAATCATGTCCAAAGGAAATTCTTTCAGAAACCAGACGGTCTCGGCTCTATCAAATTCTTTGGCTCCTGTCATGGCATAACAGAGATTCCATAAGCCATTTTTTTCTGGGCGTTCCATGTCCCAATGTTCTTTGATGGCTGCTGCGTATTGCTTCTTCAACTCAGGTGTAAACGCATACGGATACAGACACCAGTAAGCCAAAAAATACATTTCATCGTCGGAATGATTCCATTCTTCCGACAGCTCGGCAGCCAATTTTCCATTGCTTTCATCCACTTTGCCAATCTCTTTCATTGACCGCAGTAAGTTCTCCAAATAGCCGTGTTTGTTTATTAATTCGTACGCTTTCTGTTTATAGATTTCTTTTTTAGTGAAATGGTAGGCAGTTTGCAAAAAACCGATGATGTTGGACGCGTACAGTTTTCGGTCGCCTACGTTTTTAGGAAAACCATTGACATAGTCGGGATTCCATTTTCCCCACAGTGTGGGTTTTCCGTCGAAATCAATCAAATACCAATCGTTTTCTATGATGTTAGTCATCAATTGATCTATCAGCGTCACGGCTTTTTGTTTTACTTTACCGTCCATGTTTTGGGCCAACAGCGTCAGTGCAAACATCTGTCCGACGGTCTGGTCGCTACTGGTCGTACCTCGCCAATCCCACTCGTCGTCTTTTGATTTCACCCAGCCGTTGGTCATGCCGCCGTCCCATTGTTTAGGGCTAAATTTATGGTAACCACGTCGTTCAAATCCCCGTGCAAAATAGCCTTTCATGCCCGTGATGTGAAAAAGTCGCTGCATGGCTTCAAAGGATTCGAGGCAATTGTCGAGTGCTTCTTTGTCGCCTGTGACTTTATAGCGAAACAATTGACTGACCAAATACATGGCCGTCCAGAGATTGTCGCTATCGCGTTGACCCATTTCAAAAGTGGACAAATCACCATGTTTTAAGGTAGAAATATCAGAATTGAAGCCGTAACGAATATGACGTTGGCGCACCTGTTTTTCGTAGGTTAACGCTTTATCATATAGCGTCATGTTTTGAAAATGAATTTCGCTCAATCCTTTGATGGTCAAGATGTTTACGATTTTGTCTTCACCCGCCGAAATATGAATAACGCGGTTGTCAGGAATCCAACGTTCACCGAAATAATAATTAAATCCACCTTCGGGATGTAGCATAAAAGCGCCCAAGGTGGAGCCAAACCACACTTGCCCGTGCACTATGGCCAAGGCGGTCAAGTCGGTACATGGAAGTTTGCGCTGAATTTCGCCCAAAGGCTTAAATGTATCACTTTGGAGAACGAAATAACCGTTATGCGTCCCGACATAGATTTTGTTGTTGAATAAGTCAAAACACGTTAAATCTTTTCCCTGAAAAACAGTTTGTAAGGATTTGTTTGTCAACGAATAGGCTTCAAGAGACTGACCTGTTAAAATCAAAAAACGATTATGCGGTATATCAAAACGAATTGCCAAAACTTCTTTGCCCGCAAGTGTTTTTTCATCTGCAACTTTAGCCTCCTGAATGAGTTTTACGCTTTTTCCGTCGGACACTAAAAAAGTAAAATCAGACCCAGCGCATAACAATCGGGCGTTGGGCAATTCGTGTTTTGCGTACAAATTCCCCGCCCACGCGTTGCTGAACACAGCTTTATCGTCCAAATACACAAATTGCCTTTCATAAATCGTCATATCAGCTATTTTCTTATCTGCCATCGGGACATAAGAACGGTCGGGGCGTAGCGTGCTGGGGTATTGAAACTGTCCACCGTGGGGCTGTAACAACCCTGCGGATGAGAGAATGCGTACTTTACCGTTTTTATCTGTAAAGACGTTGCGGAACTGAATCGAACTGTCTTGTAAATAATACTTTACGCTGAAATCCTGTAAGTAAGGTTTGTCAATGTAAGCCGTTGTTTGTGCGAAAATAGTACCCCAAAACAGTACACCGAAAAACAGTAAAAAATGCTTCTTAAATTTCATTATCAGCCTTCTATATAGTTTCTACTTCTTTGTTGAACCGCTGATAACCCCCAAATACCGCCCTGCCCAGTACGGCAGCAGCCAAGTATCGCCTGCGCTCAGTTCTACGCTTCCACGTCCATTACGATCCAATAGAAAACGGCTGTTGTTATGACGAATCATTCCTACTTCATCGGGCGGAAGTACTTCTTTGGTAAGTTGCTCAATAAAATTGGGAGGAAGGATTTCGATGTCTTTACGGTGGCTGTTTTTGACTGTCCAATCAATCATATCGAGAGGGTATTCCTGCAAAAACCACACAGACTCTTCCAAATCAAAGTCCTGAATGCCCGTAATTGCCGTCAGAATGTTCCAAAGCCCATCTTTTTCGGGGCGTTCAAATTGCCAGTGGTCAACAATGGCTTTTTTGTAATTGGCCTTGAGCGTATCATTGAAGGCATAACGATACAGCCCCCAATAACCCATGTAGTACATTTCATCATCGGAGTGATTCCAGTCGCCAGAGAGCATCTTACTCCAGTCACTGGAATTAGAAGGAGCTTGGCCGATGGTTTTCATGGGGCGCATCAGGTTTTCGTAGTACCCGTGTTTTTTCATCAACTCAAATGCCTTGGCCTTGTATTTTTCCTTTTTGGTAAAATGATAGGCCGTTTGCAGCATGGCCGTAATGTTGGACGAATTGAGTTTGCGGTCGCCTACATTGATGGGAAATGAATTGACGTAATCAGGATGCCATTTTCCCCATAAAGTAGGCTTGCCGTCCCAGTCCACCAAGTACATATCATTTTTGATAATGTGGCTCATTAACGTATCAATCAGCGCAATGGAGCGTGATTTGAGGTCTTTGTCATCTATCAACTCCGCCATGGCACCGAAGGCGAAAATGTGTCCGATGACCTCGTCGCTGCTTGTGGTGGACTTCCAGTCCCACTCAGGGTCAGCGGTGCGACGCCAAGGCTTGTCTTCATATTTGTAGCCAGTGCGTTCAAACGAACGCGACGGAAAACCTGGCACATCGTTGATAGTATAAAGTCGCTCCATCGCATCGAGCGACTCACGGCAGTTTTGGAGGGCTTTGGGGTCTTTGGTGGCTGCGTATCGGAAGATTTCCCCGCCCAAATACATCGAAGTCCAAAGGCCGTCGTTGTCAGAGTCTTGCAATGTACCTGTGGCCAAATTGCCGTTTTTCATGCGGGCCAAAGTCCCGTTGAAGCCGTTGCGGATGTGGCGGGTGCGTACCTGTTTGTCATAAAATTCGGCTTTTTCTTGCAAAGTCATTTTGGTAAAAACGATTTTCCCTACGCCTTTGTCGGTCAAAATCAGCACTGAATTTTCGTCTCCTTTGGCTATGTGAACCACCTTGTCGGAAGGAATCCAGCGCTCGGAGGCGTAGTAATTGAACTTGCCGTCTGGCTTGCGCATAAACGCACCCAATGTTGAGCCAAACCACAACTGATTGTCAATGACCGAAATGCAGGTCAGCTCCAAACAGGGCAGTTTTTGCTGAATCGGCGTGACGACTTTGCCCGTTTTGTCCAATTCGAGGTAGCCATTTTTGGTGCCGACTACGATTTTTCCTGAAAATAGCTCAAAGCAAGTCAGGTCGTTGGCAGTATAGACTTTTTGCAACTTTTTGTCTTTGCCCGAAACCGAATAAAGGGCGTTTTCGGAAAGTGCATAAAACAAATCGCTACCCGCATCGTATTTCAAATCCAGCACTTTACCGCTGCTGATGCTCTCTTTCCATGCCGTTCCTTCTTTGGGAAGGTATTCCAACTGCGAGCCGTTAGAAATCAAGAAACTGAAATCCTTTCCTCCAGCCAATAGATACGCATCTGACAACGAATGTTTTGTGAAAAGTTTGCCTGCCCATGCGTTGCTCAACACGGCTTTGTTGTCAATCATCACAAACTGATGTTGATATAAACCCAAATTGGCAATTTTTTTATCGGCAATGGGGCGGTACGAAACGTCTTTTTCCAACGTACCCGGATACAAAAATTGCCCCGCGTACAGTTGATACAAGCCCGATTTGGTGCTGACTTTGATAGCCCCGTTCAGGTCAGTATAGGCTTTGAGCGGCTCGGTGGTTTCTTTAAAATAGTATTTGATGCTATAATCTTGCACAAACGGTACGTCTTTGTGTACGGGTTGTTTGGGTTTTTGGGCCATGAGACCCAACGAACAAAGCCACGTACTTAAAATGATGAAATGGATTCTCATAAAATGGGATATTGGTGTAATCAGAAATTGTTGTCTAAAATACGCTGGTTTGAGAAGCAAGGACTATTAAGCGATGACAAAAAGTGTTTTTTCTGAACTAAAAAGGCACGAAGAACTATATCCTCTGTGCCTTGGTAGTGATGAATATAATACCATTAAAAATAGATTCTCTGTTGCTTTTAACTTAAACACTTTTCTTCTACACACATGAAAAAATGGTTTATAGCCCCCATATTGATTTTTCTATTTTGTTGTTTTTCTCCCGAGCCGCTTACGTGGGTAGCCATCGGCGATTCCATCACCTACCTCAACGAACACCAAAACGAAACGGGCAACCGCATTACCAAAGGCTACATGACGATGGTGACGGAGAAATTGCCTCATATTCGTTATATTAATCAAGGGCATAATGGCTGGACGGCAGCGCGTATTGCGGAAAAAATAGAAAGCCTCAATCTGGTCAAAGCCGAAGTGTATTCTGTTTTCTTGGGAACTAACGATTGGTGGGGCGGGCGGCCTTTGGGTACGATGAGCGACTATGAGAACAACGCGGGGTTTGGTTCGTTGTATGGTTCGTTTAGAATCATCATTGATAAATGCCGAGCGTTGAATCCTGACGCCAAAATCATTTTGATTACCCCCATGCAGCGGGTGGATTTTGTCTATATCGCCAATTTTAAAAACAACGCTTACGGGTCGTACAAAGACAAAAAAGGACAGCAGTTGGAGCAATTTGCGGATGCTATCAAAGCCATTGGTAAACACGAAAAGCTACCTGTGGTGGACTTGTTCCACGAGAAAAAACTTGAACACGCTAAGTTGGTGAAATTCAAACGATTAAAAGACCCACAGACAGGACAGTACAAAAACTACTCTTACCCTGATTTTGTGGACGTTCCGTTCAATCCTGAAACGGACGAATACCCTTACCCCGTCGAATCTATTGCTATGACTTACGACGGTCTTCATCCCTCGGATGCGGGTTATAAGGTGATTACCAGGCTCCTGATTAAAGCTTTGAAAAAGTAGATTGGGAGGGAGTTGGTAAGCTAACAAGGAGAAAAGATTGACCAACTCAATAAGGCTGTTGTTAGTGATTC
>JBGAUP010000166.1:0-13279 GCA_044228585.1 Runella sp.
CAACGACTCTGCGACCGTTCGCTGGCTACCGCGATTCTGTTTGATCAATGTCCTCAAAATATCACCAAATTTTGCGTAAAAGCACTGTCCAGCATCCCCGAAAATATGGGACTCTCCTACCCCGCCAACGCCAACTGGCGGTATTGGGCATTGGCCAAAGCTGGCAACATCCAGCCCGTCATTGATGATTTTCGGACACGTTGGTACGGCATTGAATCCGTCGTGGAAAATAATACCATGGCCGAATGGTGGCACGTACGCCACGACAATGGCCAACAGTGGAGTCATTGCGCTGTGGCACCTCTCATGGTTACCCACATGAATTTGGCAGGTATCCAGCCGCTTATGCCTGCTTTCAAAAAAGCCCAAATCCGTCCTCAATTGGGTGATTTAGAACAACTTTCCCTGATTAATTATACTGCCCAAGGTTCTATTTTATTTAGTGCAACGGGTAAATTAGGAAACCGCCTCATCGAAATTTCCTTACCAAAAGGATGCGAAGGCGAACTGGTAGTACCTGCCAATGAAGAATTAAAAATGCTCTTGTCCATTGGGCAACCCGCCAACGGACTAAGACGGTATCGCTTAGTAGCAGGGCAAACCCACAAAATTTTACTCAAAACTGTCTAAACCCACTTCATCATTCACACACATGAAAAAATTGTTACTCTTGCTTTTCCTAAGCCAATCCCTCTTTGCTCAAATCACTCCTTACGAAAAAAGCAAAGAAACGGAAACAGCCACCTACGACGAAATCATTCGATTTTATCAAGCTTTAGACAAAAAGTACGACCAAGCCTCGCTCATCGAAGTAGGTACAACCGACATCGGAAAACCTCTCCATCTGTTTGTATTATCGGCCAATAAAATCTTCAAGCCACAAGCAGGAAAAGTTACTCTTTTGATTAACAACGGCATTCACCCAGGCGAACCCGAAGGCATAGATGCCAGCATGATGTGGGCGCGTGAATTGTTGGAGAAAAAAGCTTTACCAGCCAACGTGGTGCTGTGCATCGTTCCCGTTTACAACGTGGACGGCTGCCTCAACCGTGGGGTATCGCGCATCAATCAAAATGGCCCTAATAGTTACGGGTTTCGGGCCAACTCGCGGAATTATGACCTCAACCGCGATTTTATCAAAACCGATTCTAAAAATTCGGAGTCTTGGCAACGGATGTTTCAGGCGTGGAAACCGCACATTATTATTGACAATCATACTTCTAACGGATCTGATTATCAGCACGCTGTCACGTATTTTCCTACCCAAAAAGATAAATTTCATCCACTGGTATCGGCATTTTTCACAAAAACCTTTAACCCTGCCCTCGACAAACAACTGACTGCGGCGGGGTTTCAACCAGTACCTTACGTCAACGCTTTTGGCGCCACGCCCGAAACAGGTTATCAGGGTTTCAACGATGGCCCACGATACAGTTCAGGCTATGCTTCATTGTTCAACTGCGAAACGTTTGTGGTAGAACTGCACATGCTCAAAGATTATCCTACCCGCGTAAAAGGCACGTATGCTTTTATGGAGATTGCTTTGAGACTCACCACGCAAAACGCCGCGACAATTGTGGCTAATAAACAAAAAGCAGACGAAGCCATAGCTACTCAAACCACTTTTCCCCTGAGTTGGAAACTCGACCGCGCCGTGGCTGATTCTATTACCTTCAAAGGTTTTGCGGCCAAGTACAAACCCAGCGAAGTGAGCGGCCTCAACCGCCTGTATTACGACCGAAACGAGCCTTTTACCAAACGTATTCCTTTTTATGACCACTACGTACCCGATATTAAAGTAGAAAAACCTAAAGCGTACCTCATTCCGCAGAGTTGGGCAAGGGTGATAGAACTGCTGAAAATCAACGGAGTACAATTACAGCCGCTTACCAAAGATACCGAAATGGAAGTAGAGGTGTATTATATTGAAGATTATAAAAGTCCTGCCAAACCCTACGAAGGACATTACAACCATACGGGAGTAGTAGTGCGAAAAGAGATGCAAAAGCTGCCTTTTTATCAAGGGGATTACGTGGTCAGCACCGACCAAAAAACGAATCGTTATATTATCGAAATACTTGAACCTCAAGGCTCTGACTCCTTTTTCTCGTGGAATTTTTTTGATAGTATTTTAGCGCAAAAAGAACATTTTTCGGCTTACGTATTTGAAGATGTAGCCGCTGAAATGCTACGAAAGGATGCAGGACTCAAACAAAAATTAGAAGAACGTAAAAAATCAGACGAAGCTTTTGCGAAAAGTGCCGCTGCTCAATTGGAATTTATCTATCGCAACTCACCGTATTCTGAGAAATCGTACTTGCGTTATCCTGTGGTTCGCCTGACAAAATAGTGGCACTTTCAGTGGACTGAACTACTTCTTGTGGTTCAGTTTCTTCATCTTCAAAGTAAAAAAAAGGATTCATGGCAAAAGGGGGTAGTGTGAATATATATACGCAAAAAACACCCCTAAAGTCACAAAGGTTTCAAAAAAAAATAGGAATATTTTTATGATGATACATTTTACACCTTCACCACCTCATTTCGTTCGATATAAACCAACAAGGCTTCCACGTTTTGATAACCCATTTCTTTGTACAAATTAACGTAGCGCTTGATTTGCCGCACGTGCGTTTCGAGCGGGATACCTGTTTTGTAGTCTAACACCACTACGCGGTCAGGCAAATACACCACGCGGTCGGGGCGGTGGAGGTTGCCATCGGGCGTAAGTATTTCTCGTTCGTTCAAAACACTTGATTCTGAGTCGAATAAGCCTACCAAATCGGGGTGTTGAAGAACTCGTTCGAGGCTTTTTTTGATTTCTTCTGCTTCGTTTTTTTCAATCACGCCTTCGGTTTGCATTTTTAGCAATGCCACAGGAACATCGTTGGGGGTTTTTACCATCGAAAGTGCAAAGTGAACTTTGTTTCCGTGGTCTTTTTTACGCTCAAAGGTTTCGACATCAAACACCCGATTGGCCAATCGTCGCAGGCGTAATTCCCGGCTGCGGTCGGTAGAAATGACGTGTGGAACGTAGAAAAGCCCCCTATCCCCCGATGGGGAAACTTGTTTAATACCTACTGATTTAGGTAGTTCATCCGTCAGCATGGCAAAATTATTAGCTAATGATTGTTGGTACTGATGCAACCAATAATTTACCCGACGCGGGTTTTTTATTTTTTCAAAATCTTCTTCTTTGGCCAATACATACAACTTGCGCGTTGGGCGCGTAAAAGCGACGTAGAGTAAGTTGAGGTTTTCAACAAACACCCGCTCACATTCATCGCGGTACTGGCGGGCCACATTTTCAGTCGTTTTTTCGAGTTCCTTTTTTACTTGTACCGAACCCGTTTTCAAAAACTTAGCCTCGGCATATTCAACTAAATCGCCATTCTGGACACTTTCGCTATCGTAACTTGCAATACTGAACTCCTCCGTCGGCTCAAGGTTGACCCACATGCTGTCGCGTTTGGCACTGGGTACAAACTCCCAATCAGCATACGGGATAATGACCACGGGATATTCCAAGCCTTTGGAACGGTGAATGGTTTGCACTGTTACCGCCGAGGGGTCGGAAGGGGCAGAGATAGAAATTTTATCCTTTTGAGTTTCCCAATAGTCCAAGAAATCGGCCAAGTGACTGCCGCGCTGGGTGCTAAATTCGAGAACTACATCTAAGAATCGGAAAAGGTAGTCGCGTTCGGCCACCAATTCAAACAATCCAAACGTTTGAATAAGCTTTTCGGCCAACTCGTACGCGCTGATTTGCAGGAGTTTGTAAGGATTTAAGTGATTGTCGATTTTCGATTTCCGATTTTCGATTTCTGATTGTTGATTTTCGATTTCCGATTTCCGACTTCTGACTTCCGATTTCTGACTTCCAATTTCTGACTGTAAACCATTGACATACCCATAAAAAGCCCTTACATCTTGTGATTCTACAGCGGCTTTGATGTGTTGATTGTCTTTTGCGTCGGGAATTCGTTGCAGAATCATTCGGAAAAACAAATACAAGGCTTCGTATTTGTCCAAGCGACTGTCGGGCTTGACGAGTACACGCATAAAAGCTGTAACGAGGTTGACCGCCCCCGAAAATCGCAACGAAAGCGAATCGTCCGAAATGATGTTGTAGCCGTTTTCTTTGAGGTGATTGGCAATTTTTTTTGCATCACGCTTAAAACGACACAATACTGACACATCTCCGATTTGGAAACCGTCTTGCTCGGTGGCTTGCTTGATGAGAGCCAACGTCCGCTCAATCATTACGGGCGTGTCGTTTTCTTCCTCTCCTGCTTCGCCATTATCGGCAGCGATAAATTCGATTTGCACCTCTCCTCCTGTTTTGGCATTGGGCGGTAATTCTTGCGCTACTTGCGCAAATACCTCGTGCGATAGCGGAAACTCGTCGCGGTAGAGTTCTTCGACAGTCTGAAAAAAAGCATTGTTGAATTCAATAATCTCTTTGGCACTTCGGCGGTTTGTTCTCAACACATCGTCGTTCAAATGCCAGCGGATGTTTTCGAGGCGCTCTACCGTGAGGTCGCTATCGCCCAAAGATTGGTACAAACGGTCTAAATTTTTGGAGTGAAGCGCAATGATTTGGTCCATATCTCCGCCCCGAAAACGATAAATGGCTTGTTTAGAATCACCTACGGCCAAGTTGAAATGCTCATAGCCAAGGCTGTTGTCAATCAATGGCAACAAATTGGCAAATTGCAATTTAGAAGTGTCTTGAAATTCGTCAATGAGAATATGATTAAACTTTTCGCCCAAACGTTCATAAATAAATGGGACGGGGTCTTCGGTGACGATTTTCAGGATTTTTTGGTTGAATTCCGAAATATGAACGCGGTTGTTTTCTCGCAGTTGTCGGTCAAATTCTTCCTTGATTTCGTTGAGTAGAGAAAGATGATACAGGTGCGGAATGAGCTGTTGGTACAAGTGGTACAAGCCACTGTTTTCTTGGCGTACTTTTTCGATATGTTCGTAATAATCAACTAATTGTGTTTTAATTCCTGCCACGGTTTCGGTCACAAATGGCCGTGCTGTTTTGGTGAGCCATCCTTTATCGTTTTCAAAAGCCTCTTTTTCGCGACTTCCTGGCTCAATCATGGTTTCGGAGGTGTCGGTACGTTTTTTGAAATATTTAAAAACTGTTCCGTAAGCAAAATCTTTTTCGTCTAAACCACTTTCCAAAATTAACTGCTGCCCTGCCTCGGCCCATTTGACAATTTGTGCTTCCCACTTCTTGACCGCCGATACCAATTGCCGACGAATCTTTTTAAAGTCTTTGGCCGATAAATGGGAATTTTGCATGATAGCTGCGTAGCGTTGCTCGTTGAGCAAGTCATTGGCAAAGCCCGCCAAAGCTTCGGGCAAACTGTGATAGTTTCGCCCCTCTTGGCCCGCTTCCAAATAAAACGATTCAAGAATATCAGTCAAATCGCCGTAAGCGTCATCGCCTGTGCGTTCGAGTAGTCGTTCTACGGCCATCAGGAGCAATTCGCCCGCTTCCATTTCTACTTCAAACGAAAACGGCATACCGAGTTCGTCCGTAAATGCACTTACCACCCGTTGCACAAAACTGTCAATCGTCATCACGGCAAAGTCGCTGTAATCGTGCAAGATTTGCTTAAAAATGCGGTCGGCACGTTGGCGCAGTTCTCTTTCACGAATCACATAGGCTCCTTCGAGGTCTCTGAGGGCTTCGGGGTAGAGTTCACCCAAAATATCGCCAAGCATGGGGTCATGGCCCTCGTTAGCAAATACCTGCAAACGTCCCAGAATCCGCTCCTTCATTTCGCGAGTAGCGGCTTTGGTAAACGTAATGGCCAGAATATGTTTGTAATAATAGGCGTTATCGTTTTGCAAAACGAGTTTGAGGTATTCTTTGGTGAGCGTGTAGGTCTTGCCCGACCCTGCCGAAGAACTAACGATTTTGAACATATAATCTATGAAGATATTGTCCGCAAGTTAGCCCATTTATTTTACCACTACAACCCTTTTAGAGATAGTTTGCCCCTCCAGATAGACCCTCACGAGGTACGTTCCGCTTTGAAGTAGCCGAGGTAAAAGGAATGATTTTTCGAGGGTTGAAATATTGTTTTCTTGCAAAACTACTCGTCCTACTGTATCGAGCAATTCTAAACGCCACGGAGTTTCTGTTTGTCCCGTTACTTTCACAACAAGACCCGTTTCGGCGGGATTAGGACTGATACTGACTGAAATTTGTTCCGTTGGAGTCAATTCTATTCCCGTAATTGTAGTATTGGGAGGAATCACAACCACGCTGTTTTGTCCGACCAACTTATCAGAAAGTTCGTTGAGATAACACTCCAAATTGGTGTAGCCTTCTACCCCCGTAAATTTCTTGGAAAGTTGCGACCCGTTGTGGTCTTGTACATTGGGATTGAGGCCATTAGCTGTTTCCCAGTCGTTGGGCATACCGTCGTTGTCGGTATCGGTAGGGGGTGTGGGAGAAGTGGTAAAACCCAATTGAAATGCGTCGTTAAAAAAATCGGTGGCATTGACGGCTTGTGAAGCAATGGAGTTTTGAGAAATTGGGGACAACAGACGCTTATCCATCGGGTCACGAGGAAAAGCCCCCACATTTTTGGTTGCATAAGCCGTCATGTCAGTTGCGGGCGTAGGAGTAACGAGTGGAAAAGCGTTACGAGTGGACAATCGCTGTGCTGTGCCGAGATTGGTATTGGGGGCGTTGGTATTGTAGTCGTTGCAGCAGTAAAACAACTGATAATCGGCATATTGCGCGTAGCGGTTCATTCGATTGCCCGATACAAAAAGACGATTGTTGGCATTGGCCAAAAAATCAAACGACGCCAATGGGCCATTGAAAGAATTGCGTACCACGGAGTAATTGTTGGTAAAGTTCATGTTCAAACGAAAATTGGTACAGTCGCTTCCGCCCGAAATACAAGAGTTGTACCACGTCTGAATCTGTTGATCCCAAAACAAGTTGGACGTAATTTCAATATTTAGCGGAGCCGAACTACAAAAAGGCGACTCGCAGGAAATTTCGGGAAAACGCCCTCCGATTCGATTCCAGACGTTGTGATGAATACTGATGTTATCCTGCGGATGGTCGGCGCGGGAATAGTTAATGAGCATTCCTCCCAGATTGAAATGCTCGCCGAGGGTTTCGGAAAGCATACAGTTTTGCACTGTGATATTGCGTGAATGTGAAATCTGCACACTTTCGTCAATGGCATTAGCAAACGAACAATGGTCAACAATGACGTTGGAAGCACCGTCGAGACGCAGACCATCATCAAGGACATAGCCTTGGTTGGGCAGCATTTGGGAAGGTTTCGGGCGTGAACGCAGGTGACGAATGATCACATTGCGGGAGCTGGTGTTTTGTTCATAAATTTCGTCCAAAATAATGCCTCGCACAATAATCCCTCCTGGCGAAGTTTGCCCCGCGATGGTCACATCGCCTTTAAAAATCTCAGCAGCGCAAGGAATAATACCACTGACTTTGAACAAAATGTATTTTGCAACCGGCTGATTAAGCCCATTTTGCAAAGAGCCAGGACCAGAACAGTTGAGATTGGTCACGTAGTACACGCTTCCACCGCGCCCGCCCGTGGCCACAGCCCCAAAGCCTTCTGCCCCTGGAAAAGCTGGAATAGTTTGAGCGGTAATGAGGCCATAAACAAAATAAAAAGCAATCAATAAAAAGCCTTGACGCATCATAATTTGAAAGGAGATAAGCTTGACTACAAATCTCCGATTTAGACAACAAAAAGGCTATTACAAAAACGACAAAAACCAGTACAATCGCGCCAAACTACGTTTTTTGAGCATTTTCTTGAAATTCGGTGGGAGTTTGTCCGAAGTGTTTCTTAAATAAACGGGAAAAATAAGCAGGGTCTGAGAAGCCCAATTCGTATGCTATTTCAGCAATATTTTTGGATGACGTCAGGAGCTGCTGGGCTGCTTTTTCCAGTTTTATTTTTCGGATAAAATCAGTTGGGGTTGTATCGGCTTCTTCTCTAAATTGTCTTTGAAGCTGTCGAAGGCTTATGTTGAAGTACGCCGCAAGCTCAGAGGGAGAAAGGTCTTTCTGCAAATTTTCAGAAATAAAACTTGTCGCTTTTGAAAGCAACAAATTATCCGTGCCCTCTCCCTCCTGTCCCACTACTTGATACACTTTTTCTCGAATAACTACGGGCTTTCTTCTTCCAAATCGAAGTATGCCCCAACTCACTACTCCAAAAAAAATAACTATGAGTCCCAAAATGATATTTTCTGACCCGATTTTTTTCCAGACCGAAGCCTGCCCTTGCAAAATGGCTTTAGGCCATTTGTTCGGAAACCCAAAATCGCTGTTTCCTTCAATACTTTGATACGCGTAGAAAGGAATAGAAGCTTCTTCGGATAAAGGCCGAATATCTAAAAACTCGTCGGCATCGTTGAGACAAACGTCTATTTTAAAACGTCCATTCGGTTTGGGTCGTATGCCCAGTGCTGCCCAAGCAATCTGAAATTCTATCACATACCCTTCATCTACATCCGAATTATCGTTGACACTACCTCGGTATTTTGCTCTATAATCCATAACAAAATGAGCCGTAACAGTGTCTTTAGGTACACGAGATTCTTTCACCTTTATCAAAAATTTATCTCCTCCCCTAAATACAGTCAAATGACCTGTACAATCCATAATCAACTGAAAGTCATCGTCATCCATAAAACCCTTACTGTTGTTCTGGGTATCTATGTAAAATTCTATCGCGTCATTGAAAGTAATTCTGGGACTGCCGTTTTTATCTTGTGCAAGGTCTATGAGATGCTGATCTTTGACCTCGAAAATTCCGTACAGATACGTTTCGTCAAAACCAAACGCATAGCTGAGTTCATTGGGCGATTTGACAACCTGTGCTTTTTGTTTAAATGTATAAAATGGCAAATTCCAGTCGTGGACATCTGCATCAATTTCAGGCGGAGTATCACGATAATTGATTGAAATTTGAGCTTGTACCCAATTTCCCATCATCAACAATAACACGTTTAGTAAAAATAGTTTCATCCCGTTGGCATCTTTTGGTCTTCCCCCACACACGCTATTGCTTTGTTGCAGGTTTTAGCACTACTGCTTAGAAAGATGGGCAAAATTTAGCCTTTTTTTTGTTTTTTTGTAAACCTACCCATAAACCATCCTAAACACTATGCAGTCATTTCCCTTTACTCATTGGCCTTTTTGGCGCAAAATCCTCTTTCGATTCGTTGTCATCTACACCTTCTTTTATGCTTTCCCTTTGCAATGGCTGGGTCAACTACCCATCATTAATGTATTTAGTGAATGGTATGGTCAAGTCGAAAAGTGGTTTGTAGAAAAGGCTAACCAGTCTATTTTTCACATCAAAGACGTCTTGATTTCTCCCGCTGGAAGCGGCGATACCTCTTATGTTTACGCCTATCTTTGCCTGATTACCCTCATTGCTACCGTCGGAACGTTGATATGGACATTGCTTGACAGGCATCGTAAGAATTACGAACAGGGCTATTATTGGCTCCTTGTCGCCCTTCGCTACTACGTGGCCATGGTGTCATTTCTGTACGGAATCATTAAGCTTTTCGCCTTGCAAATGCCCTTTCCCAGTTTGAGTCAATTGGCAACTCCCATCGGCGACTTATCCCCTATGCGCCTTGCGTGGTTTTTTATTGGGTATTCCACACCTTATGAGTTTTTTTCAGGTGCAGCAGAATGTTTGGCTGGATTTTTATTGATTTACCGTCGCACAAGTACATTGGGCGCTTTTATAGCAGCCGCAGTTTTTATGAATGTAATGATGTTGAACCTTTCCTATAATATTCCCGTCAAGCTGTTTTCGATTCACCTTTTTGTTTACAGCATGATTTTACTCATTTCCGATGCCCAACGACTGCTTGATTTCTTTGTGTTTAACCGAGCCACTACCCCAGTCCCTACTTACGAACTGCCTAAAAAATGGATGCAAAACGGGCGACTTTTGTTGAAAGCAGCCTTTGTCATTCTGTTTATTATCATGCCTTTTTACAGTTCGTACATAAGCACGCTCAAGCCTTTCAATTCAGCCTCCAAAAAAGAACTTCTCACTACGGGGGTTTTTGACGTAACGGCCTTTGAAACCAACGGGCGCATGGCAGCCGATAGCCTGCGGTGGAAGGATGTCGTATTTGATGAATTCAAAGGCGGAAGCGTTCAAACCTCCGATACCCTTTTCCGAATTCGCTACAATCGGGCGTATTTTGCATATAGCCTTGATTCGCTGAAACAAAATATTTCGTTCAAAAAACGTATGGACGATAGCCTTTTGCTGTTTACTTTGCAATGTACCATGCCCGATTCCAATACCGTTTTGCTGAAAGGAAAAGTCCAAAACGATTCCTTACGGGTGGTGCTAAAACGGCGAAAACATCAATTTCCATTGGCCAATAAGCCCTTCGATTGGCTTTTGGAAAGTGTTCCTTAAATCTTGAAAACTCAACTATGTCTGAAATCACCCTTCGCAACGATTTCCGCCCCGGAGATATTGGTTATATCACCTATTTGGTGGGGATTATTTATGCCCAAGAATACGGCATGACCATTCTGAATGACATTGAGATGGGGACATTTTTAGTCCATTTTGTTCAACACCAAAACCATGACAAAGAGCGCATTTGGATAGCGGAGATGGATAGTCAAATCGTAGGTTCGCTCATCGTTTACGAAGAAGCCCCCGAAATTGCCCATTTACGAACATTGCTTTTACATTCATCCGTACGAGGGCGCGGCTTGGGTCGCAGATTGATGCAAGCAGCGGTTGATTTTTGCCGCGAAGTAGGTTACCAAAAAATCAAACTCGAAACCTTCGACGAACTTTCGGCGGCATTGCACTTGTACGAGGCGTTTGGTTTTCAGTTCACGGGCGAACGATTTCATTCTGAATGGGGACGACCCGTAAGAGAAATGCAGTTTGAGCTGGTTTTGTGAGCGAAGTACGACATTTACCAAACGTTTTCCTCAAAAATCGTGTTCATTTAAAGTCTAAGTACAGCAACCAACTCTAAAGCATAGCCTCGCCTTTGAAAGCACTTGCCCACCTCAACAAATACCTCGTCAAATACAAATGGTACCTGATTTTGGGTACAGTTTTCACGATTATCTCTAACCTTTTTGGCATTATTCCAGCGCAGTTGGTGCGCTACGCCCTCGATTTGGTGAAAGATACCCTCGATGTCTATTTTTTGTTTGAAGGCTCGTCGGTACAATCCAACCTGTACGACGTGTTTGCGTTCAGTATTTTGTTGTTCGGGATTCTGATTTTAGTGATGGCTTTGCTGAAAGGCGTATTTTTGTTTTTGGTGCGCCAAACGCTCATCGTGATGTCGCGGCACATTGAGTACGACCTCAAAAACGAGATTTACGCGCACTATCAGACCCTCCCCCTGAGTTTTTACCGCCGCAACAATACGGGCGACCTAATGGCGCGTATTTCGGAGGACGTCAGCAAAGTGCGCATGTACGTAGGGCCTTCGATTATGTACGGTATCAATCTCATCACCTTGTTTATCTTGGTGATTAGCTACATGGTATCGGTCAATGCCAAGTTATCGTTTTACGTATTGCTGCCGTTGCCAGTACTTTCTGTGAGTATTTATTACGTCAATAGCATCATTATGAAGCGTTCGGAAGCATTGCAAGCGCAGCTTTCCAGCGTTTCTACTTACGTGCAAGAGTCGTTTTCGGGCATCCGGGTCATCAAAGCGTTTGTGCGTGAGCGTGAGCAAATCCGCAATTTCGTCACCCAAAGCAACGATTACCGCAACAAATCGCTGAGTCTGACCCTCGTGGACTCGTTGTTTTATCCCTTTATCGTCATTTTGGTAGGTCTCAGCAACGTCCTGATTGTCTATGTGGGAGGGCAGGAAATCATGGCAGGACGGCTCACGCCAGGCAACATCACCGAGTTTATTTTGTACGTAAGTATGCTTACTTGGCCCGTGATGGCTTTGGGTTGGACCACGAGCCAAATCCAACGGGCGGCGGCTTCGCAGGTGCGTATCAATGAGTTTTTGCACACCAAAACCGACTTGGTTTCTCAAAAAAATCTTCAACACGATATTCAAGGCAAAATTAGCTTTAAAGACGTTTCTTTCGTCTATCCCGATACGGGTATCAACGCCCTCAAACACTTCAATCTGACCGTAAAAGCGGGGGAAACCGTGGCTATTCTGGGAACGACGGGTTCGGGAAAAAGTACCGTGGCCAACCTCCTCACGCGCCTCTACGACCCCACCGAAGGGGAGATTTTGGTGGACGACATTTCGCTCAAAGATTATAACATTCAGTCGTTGCGTGGACAAACGGGCTACGTGCCGCAAGACGTGTTTTTGTTTTCGGACACCATCGCCCAAAACGTGGCTTTCGGCGCCACCAATATGTCGTTTGAGCGCATAGAACAAGCCGCCAAAGACGCCGACCTCTACGCCAATATCCTGGATTTTCCCGAAGGATTTGAAACAAAAGTGGGCGAACGCGGCATTACGCTTTCGGGAGGGCAAAAACAGCGGCTTTCGATTGCCCGCGCCATTGCCCGCAATCCCAAGATTTTGATTTTGGACGACTGCCTCTCGGCGGTGGATACCCAAACTGAAAATACGATTTTGACCAACCTCCAACGCATCATGCAAAACCGTACCTCGGTCATTATCTCCCACCGCGTATCGTCGGCCAAACTGGCCGATTTTATCTTGGTACTCAACGAAGGCCAAGTGGTAGAACAAGGTACACACCACCAACTCATCGAACAAAACGGGGTTTACAAAGAGCTGTACGAAAAGCAGTTGCAGGGTGAAGAAGTGTAGCAAGCACCCACTTTACCAATACAAAAACGGGATCGCCCACGCGGTACGGCACCAATAGTACCGCAAAATCTTAGAAAAAGCCAAATAAATGCAAAAATGACTGCAATACTTTCGTATATTTAGGAGTTAGCGGTCAGGCTAAAAGACAACCCGAAACAAAATGGAATACTTAGTAAAAGACGAAATATTAGAGTTGAAATATGAACACGGAAAAGGTGCTTGGACATATCATATTCAAATTCCAAACACAAAACACATTGTCGGCAAATGGGGTTCATTGAAAGTATCAGGCACTATTGACAATTACAAAATTGACAGTATCAACCTATTTACGATTACGGGACAAGACAAACTAATTTCCATAAATGACAAAATCAGAAAAGCAATAAATAAAAGTGGTGGTGACAAGGTTACAGTGACACTTTAC
>JBGAUP010000167.1:0-13262 GCA_044228585.1 Runella sp.
GGTCTTCTTATTTATCCCCCAAAATCACAGGTACATTGCCTTTCCCGCCCATGATAACCACCTTGGCATTGGGGGAATTGGCCAATTCCTTTTGGGCTTTGATTTGCTCGTATTGCAACTGACGGTCGGTCAAACTTTCCGAAATAATACGCTGATAATCCGCAATTCCCTGTGCTTCTACACGCTTCCGCTCGGCTTCTTGTTTTTCTTTGCTCAACACAAACTGCATTTTTTGGGATTCTTGTTCTGCATTGATTTTGGACTCAATGGTCTTTTTGACCGATCCGGGCAGGTTGATGTTACGAATCAGGACATTTTCCAGCAATATGCCGCGTAATTTGAATTCTTGTTCAATCTGCTTGAAAATACGCGATTGAAATTCATCCCGTTTGGAAGAATACAAGGCAACGGCATCATAATTAACGGCATTGTCTCGGATACGCGTACGCGTGATGGGGCGCACGATTTTTTCAACGTAAGTAGGGCCAATTTCACGGTAGATTTTGGGCGCCTCCGACGGAATAACCCGATACAAAACCGTTAAATCTATCTCGACCTGTAATCCGTCGGCAGTTAAGATTCGGATGGCATCGTCGCCCTCCTTGTCGCCTTCGTCGCGAACGGCCGACATGGTATAGTTTTGGGTTTTGGTATCAATCGTCGTGACTTCTACCAAAGGATTGACAAAGTTGAGTCCACTACTCAAGGTACGGTTACTCACCTTCCCAAATAAAGATTCGATACCTACCGAACCCGCGTCAATCTGCTTGATACTGGAAGTGAGTACCCCAAAAATCACCAGTACAGTACCCGCAACTTTAACGGGACGAGAAAATTTAGAAAAAGCCAACGAGGGGGTATTGATAGCAAAACCCGCTATCAGGACAATAACCCCAATAACAATCAGAAACATAGTAGTTTGGGTTTAAAATTTACACCACAAACGTACACGTTTCTTGCACCGATTGTACACGAATGGGAAGAAAGGTTAAGGAAATTTAGTAACAGTAAAAAAGCAGGAAGAACGGCAAGGAAATCATAAAAATCTGTTGAGTTATCCTACCTCACTCATTTCTTTTTCTTTCGGAATTTTAGGCTTAATAATCAATCGCAACGATTGGTCATAAGTGACATAATTCCAAAGCCAGTTGATGAAAATCAATAGCCGATTTTTGACTCCCACAATCGAAATCAAATGCACAAACATCCAAGTCAGCCATGCAAAAAAGCCCTGAAACTTCCAAAAAGGCAAGTCCACCACGGCTAAGTTGCGCCCAATGGTGGCCATTGAGCCTAAATCTTTGTAAATGAATGGCTTCATTTCTTTCCCTTTCAGCATACGCCCGAAGTTTTCGGCCAATAATTCGCCTTGTTGCATCGCGGGTTGAGCCAATTGTGGGTGACCATTAGGGTATTTTTCTTCGGTCATCAGTGCCAAATCTCCCAAAGCAAACACATTTTGAAAGCCTTCTACTTGATTAAAACGATTGACTTTGATGCGCCCGCCTCGGCCATAGACCTCCGCTGGAATTCCCTCAATCCCGTTGGCTTTTACACCCGCCGCCCAAATCAGGTTATTGGTTCTCAAGCGGTCGCCTGTGTTGGTGTAGGCGTATTTGCCGTCAAAATCCGCAATCCGAACCCCCAACCGTAAGTTTACCCCCAAGTCGGTCAAGTATTGTTTGGCTTTGACAGACGCTTGGTCTGACATTACTTCCAGTACTTCGGGCGATGACTCATACAAATAAATTTGCATGGAGTCAAAGTTGAGTTCGGGATAATCTTTGGGCAAAATGTGTCGTTTCATTTCGGCCAATGTACCCGCAATTTCTACGCCCGTGGGTCCACCGCCCACAATGACCACGTTCATCAACCCCAAACGTTCTTCCAAAGTTTCTACGCTGAGGGCTTCTTCAAAATTTTGTAACATCCTATTCCGAATCGCCAATGCTTCCGAAACCGACTTCATGGGCATGGCGTTCTCAATCATGTTTTTCATGCCAAAGAAATTGGTATCTGCGCCCGTGGCCAATACCAAATAATCGTATTCAATAGCACCCAAACCCGTTTCTAAAGCATTTGTTTCGGGACGAATCCGTAACACTTCCGTTACGCGGATATGGACGTTTTTCTTGGATTGAAATACTTTGCGTAGTGGAAATGAAATAGAGCTCGGTTCCAATCCCGCCATCGCTACTTGATAAAACAGTGGCTGAAATTGGTGGTAATTATTTTTATCAATCAATACAATCTGTAAATCATTACGTTGGGAAAGCTTACGGGCAAGCACAAGCCCACCAAACCCCGCGCCTACAATCACGACGCGCTTGAGTTCGGTTTTGGGAAGATTGGGAGTCATTTTTTGGCAGTTTTGAAGCCTAAAAAGCGTTTAAACACTTGGTAAACCTAATATTTCAACAGAAGAAGTACCCAAAAAGTTTAGTAGTAGCAGGCTCACAATCTTTTTCACACATGAAGACATTTTTTCTTGTATCGGCTAATTGAATACTTTTTTACTGATTGAAGGGCAAAATGCACTGCTATCGCTTCTCAAATCATTGTATGTAACTTAATCAATCACCTGAAAATCAACAAATTTTGCTACTTTTATATAAAGTCACGTTTTAACGTTCTGAAAAGCCTATTTTTCCCTTATCCACTAATAGCCTTCTTTCTAATAAACTTGACAAAACCCCTCATATCCAATGAAAACTTTTGCTTCTTTATGGTTAGTGGTGTTAGTATCTACTTCCACTTTTGCGCAGGGAATTTTTCCCGACCGAGTTACAATTCCCAAAATGAATACCGCCACCAAAAATGCCTTACCCAACAAAACTGAAGGCATGATGGTATATGATTCTGACTTAAAACAGTTTAGCTATTGGACAGGCACGCTTTGGGCGAACTTTGGAAGTACTGCTGCTTCGGGTACGGGATGGCAGTTGATAGGCAACGACCTCAGCACCACCAACAGCGGCAACGTGGGTGTGGGCATATCAGTACCCATCCGTGGAAAGTTTGAAGTGTTGGGAGCTTTGGGAAACGGCCCCACCTCTGCCGTATTTGGTTCTGACGGTACAGGAATCTCACTACAACGCAATTGGCCCACGATTGGCTTCAATCAATACCGCGATGGTAGCAACGTACAACGGCGCATTGGCGACGGCTATGCCGCTACTCAATTTTTTGATCCGAATACGGGGGTAATGGCAATCAATATGTTTGGCAGTAGTACAGTCAATTCCAGTTCATTATTTTCTTCCGCTAATGGTTTTTTTACTATACTCAATAATGGTAATGTAGGCATACGAAATGGAGGTAGTGCAAACACCGCTATGTGGATAACACGCGGCTCCACGAACTCAAATGGCTCATTAGTTATATCTGGGACTGCTCACAACACACATTTTCACTATGATGTAGCTGAAGATACTTACATACGAGCGGGGAAAAACAACAGCCGAGTTATCTTAAACGATATACCAGGGGGCAACGTAGTAATAGGTGCTGGTAACGGCAAACTGGGAATCAACTCTGGGAATCCCCAATATACCTTAGAAGTAAAACAAGCTGCCAATAATACAGGGCTTGTGCTTATCAACAGTACGAATTTTAACAACTGGGAACTTAGGTCAGAAGTGTATAGTACGGATAACGGAACAGACTGCCTCATGGCTATCTATAATAATACAACGAAAGGCTGGATGCGGCCTACCGACGGCGGATGGTCGAATACAAGTGACCGTAGATTGAAAAAGAATATTCAAAACTTGGAAACTGTGTTGGATAAAGTCTTAAAAATCAGGCCTACGCGGTACCAAATGATAGATAACAACCCAAATGGAACGGAATCAATTGGATTGATTGCCCAAGAATTAAAGGAGACATTTCCTGAATTAGTGGATATAAAAACATCTTCGACAAGCAACGCTAAAACCAATAAAATAACTGACTTGCACGGGGTGAATTATTCTCACTTGTCGGTGATCGCCATCAAGGCCATTCAAGAGCAACAAGAACTCATCCAAAAACTTGAAGCCCAAAATAAGGAATTGTTGCAAATGTATGCGCAATTGGCCAAAGAAATGGAGACCTTGAAAAAAAGGAGATGACACCCCACTAAGTGAGCCGAATCCTTTATTTTGTTATTACTTTCAGCGCCCCTTTCACCCATTCTGCTTTTTCTTTCAGCTTTGTCAAATCGCTGTCGGTCACGGTGATATGCCCCATTTTACGGAAGGGTTTGGTGATTTTTTTGCCGTATAAAAAGGGAAATACCCCTTGGGTAGCCAACAAGGCTTCCATGCCTTCATAATGGGCAGGGCCGGTATGACCTTCTTCTCCCAATAGGTTGACCATGGCAGCAGGCGTGTAGGCAGTCGTATCGCCCAAAGGCAAGTTGAGAATCGCTCGCCAATGTTGCTCAAACTGAGAAGTAAAGTTCGCCCGAATCGTGTGATGACCGCTGTTGTGCGGGCGCGGAGCTACTTCATTGATAAGGACTTGCCCCTCTTTGGTCAGGAACATTTCCACGGCCAAAAGTCCCACAATCCCAATGGCTTGGGCTGTTTTTTTAGCCAACTCTTCGGCCTGTTTTTCTATTTCTTCCGAAATATCTGCTGGGGCAAACAAGTACTCTACTAAGTTGGCCTCTGGATGAAACACCATCTCGACCGTTGGGAAAGTGGCCACTTCGCCCTTTTCATTTCGGGCTACAATCACGGCCAATTCTTTGTCAAAATCAACAGCTTTTTCCAGTAACCCGGGCGCGTCAAACGCCTTATCAAAATCAGCTTCCGAAGCAATGCGCTGCACGCCTTTACCGTCGTAGCCATCCTTACCCAATTTGTGAAAGGCTGGTAGAAAATCGGCATGATGGCGTACATCGGCTTGGTTTTCGGTTAAAATAAAGTCAGCCGTAGGTAGGCCGTGGTTGCGGTAAAATTGTTTTTGCGTGCGTTTGTCCTGAATCAATCGAATCACGTGCGGCTGCGGAAACACTTTTTTACCTTCACGTTCCAAGGCTTCCAATGCTTCTACATTTACTTTTTCAATCTCAATCGTCAATACCTCTACATCTTGCCCGAATTGATAAACGGCCTCATAATCTTGCAAAGAACCTTCCACAAATTCGGGTGCAATGGCCGCGCAAGGCGCATCGGCTGCATCAAGAATCTTGACATTCAAATTCCAATCAATCGCGGCTTGCAAGAGCATTAAGCCCAATTGGCCACCGCCCAAAACACCTACTTTTTTGTTAGTATCAAACACTTTGTTTGTTATTTATTAATCTGTAAAATTTAGCCCCCCTGCCCCAATGGGGGAGTTACTGTAAAATACCGACTTTTTTAGTCATCCAACTCGTCAGGGTCATTGACTTCAAACCACTCATAAATAGCATCTTCGGCCATTTTGAGGGCGGCATCCAAGTCTTGTACTTTCGCAGGCGACTCAAATACCGTTCCGCCTTCATCAATACATCTGACCAAGCTTTCAGTCTCGTCCAATTGTCCAAGTTCAATCGTTCCGTACGTTTCTGCCCAACGGTAAAGGTACGGGTATGCTTTCTGTAAACTCATCTTTTCTGATTTTTGGTTTGGGGGCAAAGTTAAAGACTCCTTCCACAATAATTAGTATCTTGCAAGCCCAAATCAAAGAATTCGTTACCAAACCCCACTGACAAAAACGACATGGCACTTCAAATTGGTGATAAAGCACCCGTTTTTGAGGCAAAAAATCAAGATGGGAAAGTCATAAAACTGTCTGATTTTCGAGGCAAAAAAATAGTGTTGTATTTCTACCCCAAAGATAGTACCCCAGCTTGTACTGCCCAAGCCTGTAGTCTGCGCGACAATTACGAAGCGTTTCTTGCCAAGGGGTATGTAGTATTGGGAGTGAGTATTGACAATGAGAAATCGCACAAAAAATTTGCGGATAAGTACCAGTTACCTTTTCCGCTTTTGGCTGATACCGAACACCATATCGTCGAAGCCTACGGAGTTTGGGGTGAAAAAATGCTCTACGGCAAAAAATACATGGGAACGATTCGTACCACCTTTGTCATTGATGAACACGGAAACATCCAAGAAATTATTTCTAAAATAGACACCAAAAATCACGCGGAACAGGTGTTAATTTAAGTATTTTTTCAAGAATCTACCTAAAGTGTCATTTTGACATTTATATTTGTAACAAATTCAATCTACCAATACTTTAACAATTCAAATGACTGAGCTACAAAGCATTGCTTCGCAAGTAAGACGCGATATTTTAAGAATGGTTCACGGCTGCCAATCAGGACATCCTGGTGGGTCGCTTGGCTGTGCCGATTTGTTAGTGGCGTTGTATTTTCAACAAATGAAAATCAACAACCGCAAAGGAAAGGGAGGCTATCTTTCGTTTAACATGGACGGCAAAGGAGAAGACCTGTTTTTCTTATCTAACGGCCATATTTCGCCCGTTTTTTACAGTGTATTGGCCCGTCGTGGGTATTTCGACACCAAAGAATTGGCCACTTTCCGTAAACTAAATACTCGCTTGCAAGGTCACCCTACTACGCACGAGCACCTTCCCGGTGTACGAGTAGCTTCAGGTTCGTTAGGCCAAGGTCTTTCGGTAGCGATTGGGGCTGCACTGTCCAAAAAACTGAATGGTGACAAAACCCTCGTGTACTGCCTCATGGGTGATGGTGAGCAACAAGAAGGTCAAATTTGGGAAGCTGTTCAGTTTGCCCCTAACAACAATGTGGACAACCTTGTAGCATTTGTGGACGTAAACGGTCAACAAATTGACGGCTCTACCAAAAAAGTGAACGATAACCGCGACCTCGGTGCCAAATACAAAGCTTTTGGCTGGCGCGTACTAAGCGTAGATGGCAACAACATGGACGAATTGGTGACGTTGCTCCGCAAAATCAAGCGTTTGGTAGGTAAAGGGCAGCCTATTGCCGTGATGATGAAAACCGAAATGGGTCAAGGAGTGGACTTTATGATGCACTCGCACAAATGGCACGGCGTAGCACCCAACGATGCGCAATTGGAAGCAGCGTTAGCGCAATTGCCTGAGACATTGGGTGATTATTAGTACCCGTTGTCATTCCGAAATATTATTTTTTGTCATTCCGAGGTACGAGGAATCTATGTCGTTTGTAAATTCCTCATACCTCGGAATGACAAAATCAAAAGGGATAAATATAGGTGAATGAAACTCCAACGCCTCCATATTAAAAATTTCAAATCCATTGTGGATTTGGAAATCGTCGAACCTAACCCGTTTACGGTCTTTGTCGGCCCCAACGGGTCGGGCAAGTCGAATATTTTTGAGGCATTGGAGTTTGCTAAATTAAATTTGTTATTGACAGAAACCAATAGACTACTCAATAGTAATCAACTTCTGAACAACGATATTTTTAGAATACCAGAGAAACTTACGAAAGAAATAGAAAACACCTTTGGAGGACACAATAAATTCCTAAATTTTAATAGTGAGTCAAAAGTATTTGATTATCATGTTAGTTATGAGGGTAATGCAGGAAGTTCGGTAACAATAGACTACGGAACTGACCCAGTTTACTTTATGGGCAACTTGCCTATGAACCCCTTTGTAAGGGATGCCTCTGTCTTTAATACGTTTTATTACCGATTTTCTCATATTTTCCTTACTTATGGCAAAAGTAACCCTCTAAGTATCTTTTATGAAAAATTGGACATTAAGGCTTCGAATCTAACTGACATATTAATAAAGATTTTTTCTAATATTGATAAAAAGGAAGAATTATGCAGTTGGTTAGAATTATTTATACCTGAATTTAAAGACATTAAGATTGAAAAGAACCTAAGAAATGAGGATGAGTTTTTTATATACGAAAAATACACGAATAGTCCTTTTCCTAAACACCTCATTTCCGATGGCACTTTTAACATCCTTGCTTTACTAACCGCAGTTTATCAATCCGATGAGCCGCAGTTTTTGTGCATTGAAGAGCCTGAGAATGGGTTAAATCCTTATGTAATCAGGAAGTTAGTTGACTTCTTCAGAGCAGCCTGTGAAGAAAAGGGACACTATATTTGGCTTAATACACACTCAAATTCCTTAGTGGAATGCTTGACACCAGAGGAAGTAATTGTGGTAGATAAAATAGGTGGAGAAACCAAAATCAAACAAATAAAAGGGATGAACCTGCACGGCCTTAATATGGCCGAAGTATGGCTTTCGGGTGCGTTGGGAGGAGGTACACCATGGTAAAAGTGGGATTCATCGTAGAAGGCGATACTGAAAAGCAGGTTATATCTTCTGAGTCATTCAAAACACTGTGTTATAGCAAAGGAATTAAGGTAATCAATGGTATTTTTCCTCCCAATAAAAAGGAACGCGGAAAAGATGTATTCAAAAATGAAGAAAAATTGGCCTCATTCGCTGGTCTGCTTTACGATATGGGTGCAGATTTTGTTTTTTGCATGAGAGATTTAGAGGATTTACCTTGTATCACCTCGGCCAAAGAAGAAATAAAATTAAATGATGAAAAAGTTAAAAAAGTAATCGTTGTCAAACAGATTGAAACTTGGTTTCTGGCCGACACTCCAATTATGGAAAAGTATTTCGGCGAAACCTTGCTCTCAATGTTCCCAGAAGTGGCTGTACCCGAACTCATTCCAAAGCCTGACGAAAAGCTAAAGGAAATTTCAATCGCCACCAAAAATGGTAAAGGCATTGGAGATAAACTACTTTTTGCTAAAAGCCTCATCAGAAATGGCTTTTCAATAGAACATTCCGCTCAAAACTGCCCAAGTGCTCGTTACTTTATAAATAAATTGACACAAATCAGCCCCCAAACCCCCGAAGGGGGCTATAAAATGATAAAGAACTCCTCCATCGGGGGCGGGGGGGCTGAATTATGAAAAAATATACATTTACCGAGAAAAAAGATACCCGTAGCGGATTTGGCGCGGGTATGCAGGTTTTAGGTCAAACCAACCCAAACGTAGTGGCACTCTGCGCCGACCTCGTGGGTTCATTGAAACTTGATGCTTTTATCAAAGAAAACCCCGAGCGTTTTATCCAGTGCGGGATTTCAGAAGCCAATATGATTGGTATGGCTGCTGGTTTGACCATCGGGGGTAAAATCCCTTTTGCCACGACTTTCGCCAATTTTGCCACGAGCCGTGTGTATGACCAAGTACGTCAGAGTGTGGCTTATTCCCACAAAAATGTAAAAATCTGTGCTTCGCACGCAGGTTTGACTTTGGGCGAAGATGGCGCAACGCACCAGATTTTGGAAGACCTTGGGATGATGAAAATGCTTCCTGGCATGACCGTTATCAATCCGTGTGATTATAACCAAACCAAAGCAGCCACCATTGCCATTGCCGACCACGATGGCCCTGTGTATTTGCGTTTTGGACGCCCCGTGATTCCTGTATTTACGGATGCCGACCAAAAATTTGAAATCGGGAAAGCATGGATGGTCAACGAAGGAACTGACGTAAGTATCTTTGCCACAGGGCATTTGGTGTGGGAGGCTATCCAAGCAGGCGAAATGCTCGAAGCCGAAGGCATCAATGCCGAAATTATCAACATCCATACCATTAAACCTTTGGATGAAAAAGCCATCTTAAAATCGGTGAAGAAAACGGGATGTGCGGTATCGGCAGAAGAACACCAAGTAGCGGGAGGTTTGGGAGATAGTATTGCACAAGTGCTGATTCAAAAACACCTCGCCCCATTGGAATATGTAGGTGTGAAAGATACATTTGGAGAAAGCGGCACACCTGCCCAACTCATGGAAAAATACGGACTCAGCGCCAAAGACATCGTAGCAGCCGCCAAACGAGCTATTTCGAGAAAAAGTTAATTGTTAACAGTTATCCGTTATCAGAATGCCACACTTTCTACCTCTCCAAAATAACGGTTAACAGATAACGGATAACTTTTAACATAAAGATAGCGCATGACTGATCAAGCCATACTTGAAAAATTTGCCAATCCCGAAAGTCGGAACTTTGCTTTCAATCAACTGGTACGTAAGTATCAACAAAAAATATATTGGCATATTCGCAAGATGGTGATTGACCACGATGACGCGGATGATTTAACGCAAGAAACATTCATAAAAGCTTGGCAAGCTCTCGAAACATTTCGGGGCGATGCCCAGCTTTTTACGTGGTTGTACCGCATTGCGACCAATGAATGTTTGAATTTCTTAAACAAAAAACGCCGCCGCTTTTTTATGTCAATCAACGACGTAGAAGGAGAATTACTTGAAAAGTTGGAAACAGCGGCAGGACAGGCCGATTATCCAATGGGAGGCGATGAAATTCAGTTAAAACTCCAAAAAGCCCTGCTGACTTTACCCGAAAAACAGCGTTTGGTGTTTAACATGAAGTATTTTGATGACCTCAAATACGAAGACATTGCCGAAATAACGGGCACATCGGTAGGGGCCTTAAAAGCCAGCTATCACCACGCCGTTACCAAAATTGAGAAATTTTTAAACGGCGAAGATTAAACTTTATTGTGCAGGCGTTGTCAAAGACTTAAAAATAGATGTTAGGTAGATTTTGGTTAAATTTGATAGTAAACAAAATCTCAAGGGTCTATAAAATCATTCCTAAAAAATGAAACGAATCAAATTAGAAGACCTCGACCGCTCGGTTCCGTACGAAGTTCCTGAAGGATATTTTGACAAGTTTCCGTCGGCCATACAAACTCGCTTACACGAGCATATCGCCGAAAAAGAACACAAGTTTACCATCAGTTGGTCGTGGCGGCGGACAGCGTTGGTTGGCATAGCAGCGAGTGTGGTAGGGGTTTTACTTTGGATTACTTACCCTCAAAAGCAACATTCTGTGGGAGAAGAAACGCTTAGTCAAGTAAGTGATGAAGAAATAGTGAAGTACCTGAAAGACAACCAAATTTCACAACATGAAATGAGTGACCAAACCCAGCTAAGTGAACTTTACAGCGGAGAGGACGTGTTGTTACAGCAACTCAATGTGGACGACGAAGACCTAAAAAAAGCCATTCAAGAAGTTGATTTAGAAGGTAGTATATAAAAATGTCCACCAAACATCTATTCGTCATTCATACTTTAATATCCACTTCATAGATAACCTATCAATCACCATGAAAAAATTATTGTTCTTAGTATTTGCCACACTCTGCCTTGAAACGGTGGTGGCTCAAGACAACGGCAACCAGAAGATTGAGAATGCCAAAATCGGCCTCATCACTAACCGTTTGAATCTTTCGGCGGAGCAATCACAACAGTTTTGGCCCATTTACAACGACTTCGACGCCAAGAAAAAAGACATTCGTAAACAGATGCGCCGCCTCATTGTTGAAACCAATACACTCACTACCCCCGACGAAAAAATATTGGCCAATATCAAAGAAACGCTCAATCTCCAACAGAAAGAAGTGGATTTGGAACGTGAGTACATGAACAAGTTCTTGAAGGTAATAAATGTACGGCAGTTGGCCGAACTCTATAAAGCAGAACAAGTTTTTACCCAAATGCTCCTCCAACGACTCAATAAAAATCCACGAATGGGAAAAGAGTAGTCATTTGAGTGTTTACAATAAGTAATGACAATAGGCAGAAGAAAATAACAATCCTCTGCCTATTTTTTTTGTAAAAAATCGCTGGGCTTGTGTAACTTGGGGGCTTAATGCACCTAACCCCAATGATTGATTTCTTAACCTCTCGACGCGATTTTCTAAAAAACTCCTCTTTAAGTAGTCTTTCCTTGTGGTGGTCTCCTACTACACCAAAGCCTATCGAAACTAATGAGTCGTTTACTGAAATAAATTCTTTTCCTCTTCCCCCCCTCAACGCTGTACTTGACTTAGCCCCAGCCAAGTGGATTTGGTATCCCATGCAGCGTTGTTTGCCCAACACGGTCGTCTTATTTCGTAAAGAAATCACAGTCCCCTCTAAACTAAGAAGTGCCAAAGGATACGTCATTGGCGATAGTCGCTACCAGTTTTTTGCCAATGGACAACGAGTTCAGTTTGGACCAGCCCCAGCTGACCCACGCTGGGCGGAAGCAGACCCTATTGACTTAACCAATTATCTCGTTGCTGGCGCCAACATCATTGGCACTCAGGTATTATTTTATGGACACGGCGAAGGTACTTGGCCCATTGGAAAACCTGGGTTTCTTTTTAAATTAGACATCGAACTTACCAACGGGAATACATTCCAAATCATTTCGGATGGTAGCTGGCAAACGCTCATTGCTCGTAGCTGGCGGCCAGGCCAATACAAACGATGGTACTTGAGAGCCTTTCAAGAAGAATTTGACGCACGTTTGTATCCCCAAAAGTGGAATACGACAGAATATGTTCCATTTGAGGAATGGTTGCCCGCCCAAGAAATCAATAATCCAGCCAATAAGCCCACTATCAACAGCAACTTTAACGAATATAGTATGGATGTGGGAGGACGCGTGGAAAACTCCCAACTTCGCGGAAGAAGTATCCCTTTGCTCAAAGAAACCCTCATTCCTGTCCTGCGTTTGGCCGAGTCCATGACGCTGCGTTGGAAACGCTCCCCCCAAGAATATTTTGAGTTTGGCACACCCGACGCGTACGAAGTGAGTCGCCTTCCTTGCGTGGTGAGCAGTACTGCACAAAGCTGGACTATCAACGTAGATAAAACGCGTGGTGCCATATTGACGTTTGAATTTAAGGAACAATGCGTGGGGTTTCCTTACTTTACCATAGACGCCCCTGGCGGCACAATCGTAGAACTGATGGTACAAGAAGCACACCTCATAGGCGGAGAACCCCTACTGAATACAAAGTTTAATTCGTGGACACGCTTTATTTGCCGTACGGGGACCAATCGTTTTGAAACCTTTGATTATGAATCGCTTCGCTGGTTACAACTCCACATCTACGGCAGCGAAGGCCAAGCCGTGGTAAGTAATGTAGGGATGAGACGGCGGCAGTATCCTTGGCCAAACCCTCCCCAAATCCAGTGTAATGACCCTAAAATTCAGAAAGTTTTAGAAGCGTGTATCAACACGATTCATAACTCTGCCCAAGAGACCATCGTGGATGGTATGGCCCGCGAACGTCAGCAGTACAGTGGTGATTGTGGGCATCAATTACATAGTATTCAAAATATTTTTGGTGACCAACTACTCCATGCCCGTTTTGTAAATATGTACAGCCAAGGTATCACCTTAGATGGATATTTCTTAGACGCTTGGCCTGCTTTCGATCGTTTGGCCCGCATCATGGAACGCCAAGTGGGTCTT
>JBGAUP010000168.1:0-11438 GCA_044228585.1 Runella sp.
TGGTTCATTTGCTGTTCAAGGTTTTGCATTTGGGCACTCAGACCATTGACGGCATTTTGTAGTTCATTATTGTCATTATTAAGAGCGCGCATTATATCATCAATCTGAACCAGATAGTTTGTGAGACTATTCTGAACCAAATTCACTTGATTTTCTTCCGCCTCAGTGGCCTGTTGTAATTGCGTTAAATCTGCTTGAAAGGCAGGAATTTGAGAGGTGTTGCCAGTGGCTATCTGTTCAGAAATTGAATATAGTTCATTGAATTTGCTTTGAAATAAGTTATTAAAATTGATGATTCCCTGCAATGAAGCAATCACTTGTTGGCGGATAGTACTTGACCATTGGCTGGCAACAGCCTTGGCATTGGAGATGTCTTGGGGCAAAGTGGGCGCATACGGCGAGCTATACACAGGCATATTTTGTACATTTTGGCAAGCAATGTCAATCGCGTTTATTGAGCTTCCCGTAGTTTGTACGCTTGCTTGAAAGCCAGGCGGGGGCGATAATTGGGCATTTATCATTGTATTTTGAATTAGGAAAGGGCGAAGAATAAGTTCAAATTTGTTTTACTTGCTTATGGTTTGAATATCTATGGGCAAAATTCCCATCTGCTGGAATGCCTTGGCTTGAGCCAGTAAGTTATTCCATTCGGTTTGAGCTGACTCAAGCGATTGGGTTAAATTGAGCGTAGCTGTTGGGCCTTGTTGAAGCCTGTTATAAATATCGGTCATATTGCCAGCAAGGGCATTCCACCCATCGGTATAACCTTGCACGGCCAGAGAGGCTCCTTTGGCATGGGATGCCAACAAATCTGTATTAAAGGCAAGATTTTGAACGACGGCATAGACGGCCTCATCATAAAGTAACTGCGTAATGGTATCCATGTACGCCTGATTTTGCGTTTCCAAATCGGCCAATGCCGCACTGTGCTTATCAGACTCTTTTACAATACCCTGAATTTCTCCCAGAACCATCTCAAAGCCCTTTACGGGGTCTTTGTACCAACCTACCAAAACGCCAATTCCGATTTTGATCCCTGCAACCACACCATACACTCCTCCTGAAGCAATAGTCTGGTTATCAGAGTCTATGGCCTGTTGGATAGTAGCTAATTGGGCCTCTAACTGGGCAATATCACCACCAAGCAACTGTTTTTGAGCTACTTCCAAATCCGCATCTAAATTGGTTTGGTTACTTGCTGATAAGTCTATGAATTGGGTTAGGTCTCTTGCTACGCTGTTTCGAGTTGCCGAGCCATTGTTGATATTGATTATGAGTTGATTCAAGCCACTACAAAAATCACTCGTGGCGTTTGCGCGAGCTGTTGTATCGGCCGTTGCATCCTCTATGAGTTGAGCATCGCCGAGCAAACGAGGATACATTTGCTCAAACTCATTGGCATAGCCAATATCTTGGGCAGAAAGAGCCACTAATTCTGGAACGATGGTAGTGAGGCAGTACAGGGCCGTTTGCTGCACACTTTTTTGGTCTATAGTAAAAGCAGGTACTGAATTGAGTGCAACTTCAGGCTGGTTTGAAATAGCTTGGCTATAATTTTGGAGCAAAATAGATGAGGTTGCAATACTTCCAGTCGCGATAGCGATAGGAGTTGCTGAGAACGCATTATTCATAACGTTAGCGATTAAGGTTAAAATAATTGGAGTGAAAAGAAACTGCCTGAAAAGTGTGTTTTGTCTCGTGCCAAAAGACATCGTCCGACCGACCTTTTCCGAAAGGGAGAAGGGTTAAAAGACCCTCCCCCTCTCCCGTTTGAAGAGGAAGTTGGGGGAGAGGCCCAAGAGAACAATGCCTAAAAGAGAGCTAAGATTTACTTTTTAGACAGCCTCATTTGAGAATTAAGCATTGGACTTCTGAACGGGCAGAGTACCATATTGTTGAATGCTTTTGGCCAGTTGGAGGGTAGCTTCCCAGTCGGCGTTTGCTGCTGATAATAAGCTTGTTAGCCATGTACCCATGTCTGGGTCATCGGCTTGTTCGAGGGCTTCTACTACCTGATTGAAATCAGCTTGTAACGAATTCCACCCTTTTTGGAGGTTTTCAACGGCAGTGATGCCTTGCGAAACGGCATCTTCCAAGATCGAAATGTTTGTTGCAGCTTGCTGAGTGGCGGTCATTATTTGTTGGTCTTGTGCCAATTGTGCGGTAGCTTGGGCATAGGCATTTTTGGTTTTTGTGTAATCGGCGCCTGCTACCCCCATGGCCGTCGTACCCCCTGCGATTACGGCTACTCCTCCAACAATGAGTGCCGTACTCACTCCTGCGGTTTCAATTTCGCCCAAAACTCCCACGACAATCATCAGTCCACCTACTACATCGGCAGTGGCACCTGCACCAATAATTGCCAGATCTTTGCTCATGGCATCGTTGTAAGCGTCAATTTCTTTTTGTAATTGGGCAATTTCACCCTCTTCTCCTCCGAGGGCGTTGTTTACGTTGGTAGCATCTTGGGTAAAATTTCTTTCATCAGTCTGAATCAACGGTAAAAAAGCATTGAGCGCGTCAATAACGGGCTGGGTACTTGCTTCTGCTTTTTCGGTTTTATTGATGAGATTATTCATCCCCTGCGTAAATGTTTCGGCATTATTCCCTTCGTTAATATTTTCTGCAAGGCTATACAATTGGTTATATTCAGCACTCCAGAGATTTCCGAAGCCAATCACATCAGCTACTGTATTAACAATAAGCGGGTTGATTGTATTGAGATAATAGGTAGCATTGGTACGGGCCAAAGCTTGGTGCGCTGGCAAATCTTCTACTACTGTACTATTAGAGTCGGTATCAACCTGCGAAGGGAGTTTGATATCGGGGGTTTGCAACACAGTATTAGTATAGGTTTGAAGCATAATAGAAGCGGTCATACTATTGCTCATGCCTGCTTGCACATCTGAACTACCGATGTTTACGTCTGGTGTTGTTGCCATAACTTACTTCTTGTTTAAAATTAAAAAATTGATTAAGAGATAACGTTGATAATGATTGCACAGAATTTAAAGAATTGTAAGGCAAGTAAAATCCGAAGGATTACCAACCCGAAATGATGATGGTGGCAAATAGTAGTCAATAAGCCCCCTTGTAGTCTCTTTTGACGACTACCTTGAAGATTAGTTTTTTGAATTTAATTGCCTGAAAATAAGCCAGCAGTAATGTCTTTTCTTTACGAAAATGGCTTATTAGTCAGTTTTAGTAGAGCTACATTTAAAAATGTACATGGGTTTTCCCCAACCCGAGGTAACACAGGCTTTTGACTATTGGCTATTGCCAATACGTTAAAAGTAGTATTGATAAGGTAAAATTGGGGATTGGATCATGAGAGCGAGAAAGCCAACGTGGCCGAACAGGTTGGAGTTTTTTCATCATTAAAGAATTTTTACGTTGAGTAATATATATACTAAGTTAGCTATTATTAAGCGATACTAACAAAGTAGGGCAGAGGCTGTAAAAACTTACCACTGCAACAAATATAGGGGATATATGTTGTATTGTCAATACCTATATTAGTATTTTGGCATTAAAATATATTATTTTTTTGTTTCCAAAATCCACAAAAACAATAGACTACACCATACTCCGAAACAGCTTAATGGCAATGGCAATCAAAATTAGCCCAAAGATTTTGCGAAGCACATCCGTGCCAGCAACACCGAGCATTTTTTCAATCCAAACGGATGAGCGCAAGACTAAGTAAATAAATAATAAATTGATGATGATTCCCACAATGATATTGATTTCTTCGTAGGCCGCTTTCAGCGACAAAATGGTCGTCATGGTTCCTGCACCCGCGATCATGGGAAAAGCAATAGGTACAATAGAAGTAGCATTGCTATGGACGGCGTCGTGTTTAAAAATATTACGCCCTAAAATCATTTCTAATCCAATCAAAAACAAAATCAATGCCCCTGCTACGGCAAAGGAGGCCACATCTACCCCAAACAATTTCAAAATTTCTTTTCCCAGGTATAAAAATGCAATCATCAATCCACCCGAAACTAAAGTCGCGCGTCGCGCGTTGATGGTGCCTGCTTTTTTCCTCAAATCAATGATAACGGGAATAGAACCCAATATATCAATGACCGAAAATAAAATTAGGGTTACGGAAATAATCTCTTTGAGATTGAGCGAATACATAGATGAGTTGCAGTTTACAGTGTGCAGTTAGTAAAGGCAAATTTACGATTAAATCTTATCACAATTATCTCTTGGTTACAAACTACTTACTATAAACTGTTTTTTTGCCGTTCATCCTCGATTTTTACCGTTTCCAAAAGAAAAGACAAAATATTTGCCAAGTACCTTGCATCGCAAAGTACCTTATATTAGCTTTGTACCATGGATTACCTATTAACAGCCATTTGAAAATAAATAACAGAGTGTTGAGTGATAAACGATGAGTGATGAGCTGGGTGTACTAAGTTCTGAGAAATCCACTATTTTGGGATAGATTGAACCACTTATCATTTATCACTCAACACTTATCACTCCATCACACACAGCCATGACTTTAAATCAAAAAATTCCAAAACATGACAACAGCATGAATATTGAGAACGCTCAAGTGCAGATGCGAAAAGGAATATTAGAGTTTTGCATCATGCACATCATCTCTCGGGGCGAGGTGTATGCCTCCGATATGCTTGATGAACTTACCTCCGCCAAAATTATGGTTGTTGAAGGTACTCTTTACCCACTCCTGACTCGGCTCAAAAACTCGGGTTTACTCGACTACAAATGGGTTGAGTCGCAGTCGGGGCCTCCGCGCAAATATTACATTTTGACCGAAACTGGCAAACAGTTTTTGGATGATATGCAGCAGACTTGGGTCGAACTTTCGGACTCAGTCAACACAATTGTGAAAAAAACGCACGATTTAGGCCCGGCAAGTGAAGAATCATCAACCAAATAGCTTTAACAATTAACGGATAACTGTTAACTGATGCGCAAGCATCCATTGCCATGAAAAAGACTATCAGCATCAATATCGCCGGTCTGATTTTTTACATCGAAGAAGACGGCTACGATAAATTAAAAAATTACCTAAACTCAATCCAGAAATACTTTTCGTCGTACGAAGACAGCAAAGAAATTATCTCTGATATCGAAGGACGGATTGCCGAAAAGTTTCTGAATAAACAAAAAGCCGCTGAAAAGCAGGTGATTGCTTTAGACGATGTGGAAGAACTCATCAAAAGTATGGGTACTGTCGCTGACTTTGAGGCGATTGAGGAAGAAGAAGATTTTGCAAGCCCGTTGTCGGCAACGGGCAATATTCCTCCAACGGGTCAGTCTGCCAAGGAGAGAGAACAACCCAAGTTTTCAAATCCTGTACCTCCCAGAAAACTGGTGCGCGATACCAAACGTAAATTATTGGGAGGTGTATGCGCAGGGTTAGCCCACTATTTCAATACAGACCCTCTTTTAGTACGTCTTATTTTTCTGTTTTTCTTCATTGGCCTTCCCGCTGGTGGAGGCATGATAGATGCAGGAGAGATATTCGGACCATTGGGTGGCATTGCCTTTCTGGTGTATGTGGCCTGTTGGGTAGCTTTCCCAGGCTCTAATACGCTCGAAGAAGACAAAAATATTAAGAAATTTTATCGTGATCCCGACAAAAAAGTGGTGGGTGGGGTTGCCGCTGGAGTAGCTGCCTATTTTGGAGTTGATTTGGGCGTTGTTCGTTTTATATGGGTACTAAGTGTCTTACTGTTTGGTTCGGGTTTCTTACTCTACATTATCTTATGGCTCATCACTCCAAAAGCCAATACATTGACCGAAAAAATGGAGATGACGGGGCAACCTATTACGTTAGAAAACATTGAAACCAACGTAAAAAAAGCACTCCAACCTGACCAAAAAGAAGAAAATACCTTTACTAAACTGCTTTTATTTCCGTTTCGTATCGTCGCCATGATCTTTAATGGCTTGGCTCCATTAATGAAGTTTTTAGTGGTCATTGCCCGCATCTTTGCTGGATTGATTATGGTGGTCATAGGAGCCAGTGCCCTACTGGGATTGATTACGGCTTTGTTTGCCGTATTGGGTTTAGGGACTTGGGACTTTGGGCAAATTGACAACGACCTCATGCCGCTTAATTTCTTTATTGGTGAAGTATCTCCGATGGCCTACTTATTTTTATTTTTTGCCATTGGTGTACCTTTTGCGGTCATTGCTTGGTTGGGTGTATCGTTGTTGACGAAAGAAAACAAATTTACTTCTGCGGTATGGCAAACTTTACTCGGTTTGTTTTTAGCGGGGCTGATGGGAAGCATTATTTTCGGAGTTCGCTACGGTTCCAATTTCCGCCGAGAAGGCACTGTTGAGAAAGTACAAACCTATAAAATGCCCTCAACCCCTCTTTTGTTGGACGTGAAAGACCAAAGTGATGAGGATGGTTACAACAACACCCATTTGGACTTAGACGGCTATGATGCAACCGATGCCAAATTGGAATTGAGATTCAGTTCTCAGGGGCGTTCTCGCCAAGATGCCGAAGCCAACGCTTCCAATATGATTTACAATGTTACCCAAAATGATTCTGCATTGGTATTTGACGAAGACTTCTCATTGTCGGGTAAAACCTCTCGTTTCCGTGGGCAAAGTTTGCGAATGCAGCTTTACTTACCTTACGATAAGGCTTTCAAAATGACACGTGATTTTTACGACCATTTTTGGGGAGTAAGACACCGCATAGAAAGAGAATATGATTTGGAGGTCAATGATGAAATTTTCAAAAATCTCAAGTGGGCTATTAAAAGAGATTCAGGTTTGGTTTGTCTCGACCGCCCAGTTTTAGCTGAAAGACGAGATGATAATGACGAAGATGCCCACGACATGGATGAAATCAGTAGCGGCATTGAGTCGGGACTGAACGAAGCTTTTGACGAATCGTTTGATGCCAGAGGCGAAATGGTGAAGCAATTTGATGTCACTAATTTTCAGAAAATTCGGGTGGGTGGCGCTTTTGTAGTACGAGTTCAAAAAGGAGACTCTTTCAAAGTAGTGGCCGATGGTCGCGAAGAAGATATAGATGATATTGAGGCAAAAGTAGAAGATGGCACGCTTCGGATAGAAAACCGAAAAAGAATCAAATTGTTGGGAAATATAAAACGCGTTGGACTAACAATCACTTTGCCTACGCTCCAAGCCATTGATTTATCGGGGGCAACATTAACTAAAATTACGGATTTCAATAATCTCAATGAATTGAAGGTAGATATTTCGGGTGCTTCCAAAACGCTGATAGATATCAATGCCCAAAAACTGAATTTAGACGTTTCGGGTGCGTCCAAGGTGGAGTTGCGTGGAAGTGTTAATAACCTGGAAGCTGATTTGGCAGGTGCTTGCTCGTTAGATGCCGACCAAATGCGTATCCAAACCGCGGACGTAGAAGCATCGGGCGTCAGCAAAGCCAATCTTGGTAGAATTCCCAACCTCCGTTCTAATGCCAGTGGTGCCAGCCGCATCAATCGGCAAGAATAGGTCTGATTAAATTTTATCCAAATATTATAAAAGTGCCTAAAATCCAATTTTGGAAATTTAGGCACTTTTTTTGTGGTACGTTTTTAGGGCAATAGAATACAGATTTAGTACCTAATTTTATCGGTTATTTGTCCATAAAACACCCCAATAGAGACTAATCTACCAAATTGGCATTTTTTTTGATTCTGATAAAACTTGTTCGGACTTATGTCGTAGCCAACTTATACTTATGGTAGATAAATCAAGATATTATTGGGGATTTTTGATAGTTCTGGCAAGTGTTTTTTTTATTGACACCTGTCGCCCTAAAGGCGATAGCGATGTAACACCCATAGATTCTACGGCCTTGTCCTCTTGTATCTTACTTTCCGAAAAAGTAAACGGTATTTTACTGCGGGCGTATGAATATGATTCTTCTCGAAACTTGACTCGAATGTTGGAATATTCGGGGACGGATCAGTTCAATAAAATGGTAAAGCGTTATACTTTTGAATATACTTCAAAAAATAAGTTGATACGTTTTCGAGAGACCAATCTGGCAGTAAAAGACATGAGTTACATTTATGAACTTGACTACACTAATAATACGCAACTCAAAGCGATTCGACCCCTTCGGGTTTTTAATTCAGGCCCCCGCCCCGAAGACACACTTACCGTGATTTATGGAACTGACCGCCAAATTGCTGAAGTGAAATCAATTCGTGGCATTAGCTCGAAATGGGAGTATGATACAGCGGGTAACGTAAAGAAGTGGTTGATTCGCACCGCATTGATGAAGTCGGATAGTTTATTAGCCGAATATGGCTCTTTTGACGATAAAGTGAATATTTATGCTTTTTCGGATGGAATGCAATTAGTGAATTTGTTGTCGGGAAGAGCGCATAGTCGGCGTAACCCGCTCAATTATACTGCTTTGGGGCAGAGTGTGGAGGCAACGTACCAATACAATAACAAACGTGTGCCTACGCAAGCAGTACTTAAATTTAAGTCGCCCAATAACGTACTTCGAGAAACCGTATATGCCTACGAACTAAGTTGTAAATGAACCTATTTCAGCTTCTCATTTTCTAAATGGCGAGTAGCGTCACGTCGGGTCTTTTTATCCAAATTTTTCTGAAAGGCTTCGGTTAAGTCCACCCCAGTTTGATTGGCCAAACACATCAAAACCCACAAAATATCGGCCATTTCGTCGGCCAAATTTTTCTCCAAATCCGACTTTTTGAACGATTGGTCGCCGTAGGTACGCGCCATGATTCGGGCGAGCTCGCCTACTTCCTCCGTCAAAATCGTCATATTGGTAAGCTCACTAAAATAGCGAACGCCGTAGGTTTTTATCCAATTATCTACTTCTTGCTGTGCTTGTTGTATTGTCATTGATTCTGTCATGCTGCAAAGCATCTAAAGCGAGTGAATATAAGAAAAATAGGTCCTTTCAGGACGACAAAGTCTAATCCACAATCCAAATTCGATCTGCTTCGTGGCCTTGTTCTGTCCATTCTACCAATACCCGTTGCGTGTCCAAAGTATTGACTTTCATTCCTGTATAATCGGGTTCTACGGGTATTTCACGGTTGTATTGGCGGTCAATCAATACGAGTAGTTCTACTTTACGAGGGCGGCCAAAAGCTTGCATCGCGTCCAATGCCGCGCGTACCATACGCCCCGTTGCCAATACATCATCCACCAAAATCACCTTTTTTTCTTCAATCACGAAATTGACTTTGGTCGCGTTGGGTTTGAGTGGTTCGCGGCGGCGGAAGTCATCCCGATAAAAAGTAGCATCCAAGTAACCGAGTGGAATATTCAGGCCCGTTGTTTGACGAAGTTCCTGAACCACCCGTTCGGCAAAGTGAATACCACGTGGCTGTAGTCCCAACACGACCGAATCAGCAAAATTGGTATGGTTTTCAATCAACTGTTGGCACAGGCGACTGATCATGATTTCGAGCAGCGGACTGCTCAGGATAAGGCGATTTTGGTTCATTACGTTCTTTAAAATCCGTAAATGGTTACAAATAGGTCATTTAATTCATTTTCCAGTGTGGACTCATAGGTTCCTTTTGTTCTAATGCTATTCAAAATTAGTTTAACAATCTCACTGATATTTTCTTTTTGCTGGTCAGTTGGTAAAATAAACGGTATTTTTTTAATGTAATTTGCTGGGTTATTAGCTGAGGGGTTAATAGTTCGGATGAGTTTGTTACAAGTAGGTGTATTGAAAAATGCCAGTAAATAGTAAGTCAACGACTCATCGTTTGGAAAAATCCCAACAATTGATTGGTCAAAAAGTTTATTTTCAATTAATGAAGCAGTAATACTTGATGAACTTATCATAGGTACACCAACCCCAAACTTAAAGTAATATCTTGGATTTTGAAACCTTGCTTTTTTATCTGTTTTATAATGTAACACTGCTTCTTTACTCCAATTCATAAACCATCCTTCGGGCTTCAAATACTTTGTATTACCCCCTTTTACAATAGGTAAAAAACATTTTTCTCCTTCAATTCCTTCAAGTATGTTGGGTAAACTTTGATATTCACGATTGATTTTTTGTGTATCTACTAAATCATAATTTTTTCCATTTTTTAAATCAAAGTTATTTACTTGGAGGAATCTTTTATCATCTCCCGAATAAAAGCCAGTTACACAATGTGCTACATCCCCAATTTTAAACTTAGCGTTATTGATAGCATTCAATATCTTTAAATCGTCAGTAATGAGAAAAGCAGAGTCTGGGTTAGATAAAATCTCATGCTGTGTAGCAGGAAAAACGGTTAGATTCTCTTCATCAATTTCATAAAGCTGTTCAACTCGTGAGAAATTAGTAAAAACCTTGAAATCATTTTCTACGCAGGCATTTTTATCATTTTCTTTTTGTAATGTAATAATTGAAAGATTGGCATAGCCAAAATTGACTCCAGGAAAAAAGGAAGAGGGAAACAAAACCAGCTCCAAGATTTTGGTTTTTGTTAGTATGTGCTGTCTAATCCTTTTATGAAGATGTAGATTAAGAAATGTATCAGGAATAATAAAAGATAAAATACCGCCGTCTTTCAAAAGTTCGATACAACGAAACAGAAATAACGTGTAAGTCTCCTTAGCGTATAGTTCCGAATACAGTTTTTTTAATTGGGCTCGTTTGCTATAATCTTGCCATGCGCCGTAAGGAGGGTTAGCAATGATTTTATCATATATTCCACCGAAATTGGAATAAAACATCAAATCATTGTCGAGAAGGGTATCGCAATTACGAACATTGACATTGGGATAGGAAGAAAATTTTGTTTTCAGAATATCAACGGATTGGGAATTTAATTCAAAAATATCAATTTGGGCAAACTCATTTTCCTCTAACATCGCTTCTACAAACACTCCGTCACCTCCACAGGGTTCAAATATCTTATCAGTAGATTTTAAGGATAATTTGCTAACCATATAATCAACAATAGGGGTTGATTTGGTGTAAAAAGCCTGATACTTTCTTGCTTCTTGAATCATTACCAGAGAAGATATTGGAGTAAATTATTTTCAGCTAAATAGGTGGTCGTTTCTGGGAGAAAGTCATTGGGCCAGTCAATATTTTTATCAATCCACCTTTTTAAGTCATATCCTGAATATTCCTTGATTTTCTGGTAAGCATCATTACCACAGTAAGCTCCCCAGATGCTTGAATTTTTAAGTGTATTGAAATAACTATTGTTTTCTTCTGCTCTGACAAAAATTAAACAGTTGTGACTTTCTGCAAGGTTTTGATAAACGGTTGCCACTAAAAGTAATCTATTTGTATTCCCCTTCTCATTAGAACCAAATCCACTTTTAAAATCAACTACGTATTTTTGTCCATTATGAATAAAATGCAAATCTAACTCAAGCTGTATTTCACCCGAAGTAATTAATCCCCAAACTTTTCCGTAGTATTTTTTCAATTCTTCCTTCTCTTG
>JBGAUP010000168.1:11459-13069 GCA_044228585.1 Runella sp.
AGTAATTGCAAGTGCGTTGATATAATCAATGATTTCGTTCGTAAATTTTTGTCTTACCTCTGAAAAAAGAGGCGGAATGAAAAGGGAAATATCATTAATTGGGTAGTAAAAACATAGTTTGCAGAAAGGATCCCATAATTCACCTACGCGCCTTGAAAAATCCATGTATTCATAAGGACGAACAGCATTTCTACTTTCAATCATAACTACATTGCTGCAGTAAGAGATCATCAGCAAGCATTCAAGCTTTTCAATACTTGACCATATTTCTCTTTCTGCTTGTTGCAAAAGGGCATTCACTAAGTTGATTTTGGTCTGATTCAGACCTTCATTTATCGCTCTGGCTCTTTTATCGGCCTGAGTTTCCGCAAACTTTGTAGTGATGACACTTAAAAACTCACTTGCCCTATCCCTGAAATAAGCAAGTAACTCTGTTTTTCTATCTTTTATCGTTTTATCAATCTTCATCTTCGGCAAAGTTACCCCAACATTTCTAAAAACTCCGTTTCTGAAATCATTTTTACGTTTAATTTATTGGCTTTGTCCAGCTTAGAAGCACCAGGCTTTTCTCCAACAATTAGAAAATTCAATTTGGCCGATACGCCACTAACTAATTTTCCGCCGTTGGCTTCGATTTTATTCTCGAGTTCTTCGCGACTCATGCTCGCAAAGGTTCCTGTATAAAGAAATGATTTACCTTCTAAGGAATTAGACTCCATCACCAGAGGAATATCGTCGGTTTCCATTTTCAGTCCCGCTGCACGTAGGCGTTCTATGTAGGTGCGGTTTTCGGCATTGGCAAAGTATTCGACGAGGATTTGGGCAATTTTTTCGCCAATCTCGGGTACGTTGCGCAGGGCTTCAAAATCGGCCGCCATAAGTGCATCCATGTTTTTGAAATAAGCTGCCAGTTTTTCGGCTACCGTAGCGCCTACAAATCGAATCCCAATGCCAAAAAGCACTTGTTTAAAAGGTGCATTTTTTGATTGTTCAATACCTTTTAGAATATTTTCAACGGTTTTTTCTTTGAATCCAATTTTTTTCGTTTTTCCAGTTTCTTCGTCCGTAATGACCTTTTCCAGTCCAAACAGCTTTTCATAGTTCAAATCGTACAAATCTGCGGGGGTTTGAATCAGTCCTTTATCAAACAAAAGTTCTATTTTCCCTTCTCCCAAACTATCAATGTTGAGGGCTTTGCGGTGAATAAAATGTTCGACTTTGCCGCGTAATTGGGGCGGGCAACCGCGTTCGTTGGGGCAATAATGGTTGGCTTCGCCCTCTTTGCGGACGAGTTCGGCGTCACATTCTGGGCAGTGAGTAGGATAGGAGATGGGGAAAGTCAATCTACTGTTGCGCTTTTCGGTATCTACACCCGTAATTTTCGGAATGATTTCACCTCCCTTTTCTACAAAAACTACGTCGTTGAGGCGCAGGTCTAAGCGTTCAATCTCGTTGGCATTGTGTAATGAGGCCCGCTTCACACGCGTCCCCGATAGCCATAAGCCTTTACCATCTTCGTTGAGATTGTCCAAATTGGCCACGGGGGTCAGTGCTCCCGTACGGCCTACTTGGTAGGAGACTGAGCGCAAAACTCCTGGTTTATTTTCGGC
>JBGAUP010000169.1:0-12999 GCA_044228585.1 Runella sp.
GACAGGTTTTATAAAAGTCTATCAAAAATATTCACAATAGTAGATGTCGAATAAAAAATTATCCAATGGTTGCTTAGAAAGGGTTACACCCTTTTAATAAGCAACAGGACAGGTTCCTTATCAGTAAAAGTTAAATTTATTTTATGAGGATGGTGGGTTCGTTGGCGTTGGGTGATGGGTAGTTTACGCTTAACCGTTGGTCTCTATTCGATTTTACCCCCTCATCGACAGTGACCTATCATCTCCCAATGGCACAAAATTAAAAAGCTGACGGCAGCGGTCGGCGATGCGGGAGCCGTAATGGGTTTCGAGTTCGGTCAAAGTTTTCGTAGTCCACTGTGACGGTAGTGGGGGCGGGTGATGTGCCTCCGAACCATAAGGCGCGGCCCGACGATTCGGTTGTAGCTACAGGTGCCGTTGTATTTTTGGGTAATGTCTGCCCACACTTCTTTGATGTGACCGTTGGCAGTGAATGTGTAGCGTGTAAAATGATATGAAATTGTCAGCAGGGATCGCTCAAATACGTATGCCGCTGCCATTACAGAAGCCTGTCCACAGGCAGAACAGATTGCCGACCGATGGCATATTCTGAAAAACCTCTCGGAAACGCTTGAGCGATTTTTAGATACCCAACGGGGAGAAATTAAAGAAACGGTGCTCAAATGAAGCCAACAACAGCAAAAACCCGCCAATGATAAGCTTAAAAGAGGTTGATGAGACTAATAACGTATATGTAGTGAAGGTTTTGCGATGAGATATAATCAGGCCATCACTTTCAGGACACTTCTTCCTAATTATAACATTGGTACAAGATATTGCATGTTCGTGTCGTCAAAAATCGGAGCATTTGAATATGGTTTCATTCAGCTTTTCCGTATTTTTGGCCAAATCTATCACGTCCTTCCATGCCCATCCAACCAGGTCAAATCGTCAAAAATCTCATTCCGTCTGAGGCCGTTACCATCAATCAGGTGCAGCCATTGGGGTCTATGGTTTCCCTGAAATTTACGGGAGTCAACTCCAACCGAGCCAATTCCAAGGTGATTTCCAAAGTTGAGTTTGAGGCGTTAGAGGTATTGGCAGAGGAAGGGACCTTCAACTTTAAAGGAAATCCTGCCCGGTTTGCCTTGTTTGCCGAAGCAGAACGCATCAACTCCGCCTATCAATTTGACCCCCTTTTTGCAGTCAATTGCAGCATTGTTGACCCGCTCCCGCACCAGGTAGAAGCGGTCTATAAATTTCTGCTGCCCATGCCCAAAATCCGATTTTTGTTGGCCGACGATACGGGCGCAGGAAAAACCATCATGACAGGCCTCCTCATCAAAGAGTTGATGATGAGAGGATTGGCCGAAAGGGTGTTGATTATTACACCTGGGGGGCTTACCAAGCAGTGGCAGGAAGACGAAATGGGGGTTAAGTTCAACATCCCCTTTACTTTGGTCAATCGAACCCTGTTTTCATCAGATCCGAATGTGTTTCATACGGCCGTGCGGGTCATTACTTCCATTGATTTTATCAGTCGTGAAGATGTGCTGAACGTGGCCAGTAATTCGCATTGGGATTTGGTGGTCTTTGATGAGTGTCATAAACTGTCGGCTTACGACTACGGCAGCAAGCAATATCTCTCGCAGCGCTATAAAGCGGCTCAGGTGTTGTCGCAGCAGTGTGAGCATATTTTGTTGCTCACGGCCACGCCCCACCGTGGCCGAAAAGATACTTTCAAAAAACTGTTGCAGCTCTTGGACGAGGATATTTTTGCAACTGACGAAATCGCCTCTACGCGCATCAAAGAACTGGAACACAATGGCATCAATAAGTTTTTTATTCGTCGGCTCAAAGAAGACATGAAAGACTGGCGAGGAAATCCATTGTTTAAAAATCGCTACACCAAGACTGTTGCTTACCAACTTACCCCAGAAGAGAAAGACCTTTACGAAGCCGTAACACGCTACCTCAGCAAGAAAAAAGAAGAGGCTTCCGAATCTAAAAATATCCACGTATCGTTGGCCTTGACCGTGATGCAGCGGCGTTTGGTGAGTTCTATTTTTGCCATCAAAAATACCCTCGAACGGCGTTGGAAAGCCCTGCAAGGTATTGTAGATGAAGTAAATAAAAACCCCAACCTTTGGAACCAACGTCACAAACTGGAAGGCTTTGAAGTGGGCGACATCGAAGACTTTGAAGAATTGGAAGACGATGAGAGAGATGCCCTCGAAAATATCTTATCCGACCCGCGCAAATTCAAGTTGTTTACCACGGCCAAGAGCCTCAGCGAAATCCAATTGGAAGCTGCCGAAGTAAAAAGGCTGTTTGAAATGGCCCAAAGCCTCTATCACCGAAAACAAGAAGAAAAGAAGTTTCAGGAATTGCAGGAACTGCTTAAATCAAACGGTGTACTTGACAAAGGCGAAAAACTGGTCATCTTTACCGAACACAAAGACACCTTGCTGTACCTCGAAGAACGCCTCACCAAGAGTGGAGGCTACCAAGTGGCTACCATTCATGGCGGCAAGTTGGTGGACGAGCGACGAGAAGCGCAGTGGGCTTTTGCCAAACCCGATACCCAAATCTTGATTGCCACCGATGCCGCTGGCGAAGGCATCAACTTGCAGTTTTGCCGCTTGCTCATCAACTGGGACATTCCCTGGAATCCTAACCGATTGGAGCAACGCATGGGACGTATTCACCGATATGGTCAAAAACAAGATGTGTTGGTCTTTAACATGGTGGCCAGCAATACCAAAGAGGGAAAAGTACTGGAACGATTGCTGACCAAACTCGACATCATCCGTGAAGGCATCGGCGACGACCGCGTTTATGATGTAATTCAGGATGTACTCGAAGGCGTTGGGTTGGATGACATCATTCAGTCGGTTTTTAATGGCAAAGAAACGGCATTAGATCAGTTTTTGGCCCAAGACAACGAAACCCTCCAGCTGAGTTTTAGGACTAAAATAAAGGAACAAAAAGAAACCCTGGCTCATAGCATCATTGATTTTAAGGATGCCCGCCTGCTCAAAGAAAACTCCGACGAAAAACGCCTACAACCCATTTATATTCGCCTGTTCTTTGAGAAAGCCTTCCAAAGTTTGGGAGGCGTGTTTACCGAACTGAGACCTGCGATTTATCGGATTGATAAAATGCCCGATGCCGTTGTGGCCGAACTACGCGACCAGTACCGAATTCACTTTGATGCCATTAAGTCTATCCAATTTTGCTTCGACAAACAGGTTTTTTTGGACTATCAGTCGCTTGGAGACTTGGGCAAGGTACATTACATCAACCCTGGCAATCCCGTTTTTGATAGTTTGGTAAAAGTGGTTCGTCATCAGTACCGCGAGGATATGCTAAAAGGAACGGTGCTCATTTCGCCCGATGACCCGCAGCCTTACTTTGCGTTTTTTGTCAAAAGCCAAATCATAGACAATCGGCCTCACCAACGCGAAGACAGCGTCGCCGACGAGCGGCTGGTGATGGTACAACAAACACCCAACGAGGCATTTGGCCTTACCTCGCCCGCTAAATTCTTAGACCTGCATGCTCCTGCCGATTTTGCCAAGCCTATTGAGCCGCCCGTGGCAGTGGGTAGCGATGCCATTGTTCAGTGGAGTTTTGAACACATCACCCTGCCCCAATTTGAAGATACCCAACAGCACGTATCAAAAGACACCGCCGACCGCCAACGTTACCTCGAATCGGCCTTTACGCAGGTCATTATGGATTTGCAGATGACTATCCAAGAGTTGCAAAGCAAGGTGCTGCTGGGAGATACCAAAGTGCAGGAAAAAATTCTGAAAAAACAAGAAAGAATCAATGAGCTAATTCGCAAGAAAGAAAGCCGCTTGGTGCACCTGGCTTTGATGACCCAACTCAGCCCCAAAGCCCCCGAAATACTGGGCTGTGCCTATGTGGTACCACTGACGCAGATAGAATACGAAGGCCACTACGGTATGAGCCGCGACGATGAGGCAGAGGCCGTAGCCATGCAAACCGCCATGGACTACGAACGCAGCGTGGGCTGGACGCCCATTGACGTAAGTGCCAACAACGAAGGCTACGATATTCGTAGTATTAGCTCCGAAGAACTCAAACGCTACATCGAAGTAAAAGGACGAAGTGGCTCCGATGGCAGCGTGATGCTTTCCGAAAATGAAATGAACCGGTTGGCCCAGCTTGGGGATGCCGCTTGGTTGTATATCGTGGTGAATTGTAAGAGTAACATTCCCAAATTATACCGCATTCAGAACCCTGCCAAGGCGTTGACGTTTGAATTAAAATCAAAAGGAGTACAGTACTTTTTACCCATGAACGAGTGGAAATCGAAGATCCATTCCTATACCTCAACCATTGTATGAGCAAACCTATATCCTTATTTGCCGATTATCACCAGCCCGAAAACATACTGACCAATCATTGTGGATTGGTTATGAAACTGCTTTATGAAGAAAGCCCCAAACGTTTTCAGGAATTTTTGGTCACTATCGCAGGATCAGGTACCGATTTGGTCGTGGGACCGGTGTTTAACCAGCAGAATAAAGGCAAAAACAGTGTTCCGGACCTAACGATTGTTCAGAACTCCTTTTCTGTCTTTTTTGAAGTGAAAAGAACAAATTGGTTCTATGACAAGCAATTAATTGAACACATTAAGGGGTTTAATGAGTCCATTCAGACAAAAATCCTGTTTCTGTTATGCAATTTTGAAGAAGATAATATCTCTACTCAAGTCAAGGAAAGTGTTCAAAAAGCGAAAGAAGCCGGTGTTATTCTACAACCGCTTTCCCTTGAGAATTTCGTTGATGCCCTCGAAAATGCCTACCAAAATACGTCACTTTACTACCTTGTTGAGGAGTTTAGGGGGTTTCTTGATCGAAACAACTATCTGCCAAAATGGAAATATCTTTTGGATGTAGTAAGCTCATCAGGTACATTACACGAAGTAAACGATGGAGTTTATATCTGTCCAAATTCAGGAGGTGCTTATACTCATCAGCGAGCCAAATACTTTGGATGCTATTACGAAAAAGCGGTTCATACAATCCATGAAATCAGAGCGGTGTTGGTGGTCGAAAAGGGGTTGAAAAATGTAAATATCTCGTGGAACAACAGCGGAGAAAGCGAAGAGCTATTGAAGATGGAAGCTCTCAATAAGATAAACCAATGGGAGAACAGAATAGAGGAAATTAATGCCTACGATTTACAGGTATTTCTCCTGTCAGGAGGCTTTAAAACGTATTTTTTCAAACAAACGAGTGGGGGGATGCTGCAATCGAAAAAGTATTTCAGAGAGATTGCCGCTGTGTTAAAAGCAGATACTGCCGATGATTTAGCTAAAAAACTCAACAATCATAATTGGGGTGAATTCGACTATCTGAATCAGTAAAAGTTTGCCCGAAGTGATTCTGTTTACGAAATAGTACCGTTTACGAAAACGTAAACAACCAAAAAACATAAACACATTATATCTTTTTGATAGAAAAATATACCAATGACCACCCCCAAAAAACTCATAGAAGTAGCCATGCCGATCAAAGAAATATCGGCAGAAAGTGTAAGAGATAAATCTATCAGACACGGACACATCAGTACGCTGCACCTGTGGTGGGCAAGGCGACCGCTACCCGTGTGCCGCGCGGTGGTGTTTGCCAGCCTTGTACCCGACCCGCTCGACCCCCACTGCCCGCCTGCCTTTCGGGAGGCCGTCGAAATCATCTTGGGAAGTGCCGAAAAGCCCCTGGAAATAGACGGCATGAACATTGACCCCTATCAACCCTACAAAGATATTCCGTGGACTGCCGTTTTTGACCCCATGGAAGACAACCTCCGCAATCGCCTGCAATTGTTTATCGGGAAATTTACAGACGATATGCAGCAGGCGTTGCTTCATAGCCGACCCTCGCCTGCGGCAGGAAAACTGCTCAGCGACGCGAGCCTCATTAAATGGGACAATAAAAACAACGAGGCCATCATCAATAAAGCTCGAAAGCTCATTTTTGTGGCGCATAATAGCCCCCTTGCCCCCAATGGGGGAACTGAACTTTTGAGACAATTTGACGAGTTATACACCGCCATAAAAACCGCCGAAACGGCCCTCTACGCGCTGCCCAACCGCCACTTAGATACACCCGAAGTGCAGCAAAAAACCGCCAAACTCGAAGCGGCCATTGAATCCTTTCTCGACCGAATGCCCAAGGTTTTTGACCCCTTTGCGGGTGGCGGAGCTATACCGCTCGAAGCCGCACGTTTGGGCTGCCGCACCTACGGCAACGACATCAACCCCGTGGCGCACATCATCCAGAAAGGCAGTTTGGAGTTCCCGCAGAAATACGGCAAACCTATTACGTACAGCAAAACCGAATTTGAAAAAATATACGGTGAAGAAGCACTGAATGAGCTGACAAATGAACAAAAAGTTCTTACTAATGGCGATATAACAGGGGTAAAATTGGCCAACCGACTCAGTTTTGATGTAGCCTATTATGCCAAAAAACTCCTGACTGCCACCGAAAAAGAAATTGGCCACCTGTATCCAAGTACAACCAAAAAAGTAAGGTATGGCAATCAAGTAAAAGAGGAGCCTGTAAAACCCATTGCCTACTATTGGGCCCGCGTAGGCACTTGCTCCAACCCCACCTGCCGCGCCCAAGTACCGCTGCTGAAAGGCTTTTATTTGGTAAATACACCAACAAAACAGGTTCATTTAAAACCCATTATTGATGGGATTAACATTGATTTTGAAATAAAAAAAGGGAAATATGATGAAAATGAGTTCGGAGGTTGGAATAGTAGAGGTAATCTGATTTGCCCTTGTTGCAAAAGTGTAACCGATGTAAAAAACATTAAACAGCAATCTATTTCAAATACTTGGGGACAACGGCTTTTGGCAGTGATTGAAGATGGAGAAAATAGTAAAGAATATCGTTTGCCTACACAACAGGACTATGATGTTTTGGATAAAATACCTTTTGTTGAACCTCCAACTGAAAAAATGCAACGTAATTCAGCAGGAGGTGATACCTTTAGTTGGGGGGTTACTGAATACGGACAAATGTTCTCATCTCGCCAATTGTATTCACTCCAAACCTTGGTAAAAAAACTCCATGCCCTCAAACAAGAAATCCTACCCACCGACGAAGCCTATGGCAAAGCCGTCATTACTTATTTGGGGATTTTGTTGGATAGAGGTACTGCCATTTCAACTTCATTTGGCAGATGGGACGTGTCAAGAGAAGGGGTACAAAGCCCTTTTTCAAAACAGGCCATTCCAATGATGTTTGATTATCCAGAGGTTTATTTATTGGGTGATACTACTGGAAGTTTAAATAATCAATTAGATTGGATTACTCGATATATTGAATCCGAGAGTAACTATCCTTTTTCAGTAGAGCTTAAAAACGCCAGTAGTGGCGATAAGTCGCAGTTTCCTGACAAATACCTAACGGCTGTAGTCACCGACCCGCCTTATTTTGATGCCATCGCTTATGCCGATTTGTCAGATTTCTTCTATGTATGGCTCAAGCGCACCCTCGGCGATGTCTATCCCTTGAACTTTGCCACCCCCCAAACCCCCAAAAGTGAAGAGTGTACGGCCTTAAAGCACCACCACAACAACAGTAAAGAAGAGGCCAAACAACATTTTGAACATAAACTGACCCAAATATTCGATGCCATTGAGCATCAAACCTCGGATATGGTGAGTATCATGTTTGCCCACCAAAGCACCGAAGCATGGACCACTTTGTGCAATTCCGTACTTGGTGCCCGCATGAATATCACAGGTAGCTGGCCCATGGATACCGAAATGGCCAATCGGAGTTTGGGATTGTCGGGGGCTGTTTTGGCGTCGTCCGTCACAGTTTCCTGTAAACCCGCTCAAAACCGAGGCTACGGCGAATACCGCGAGGTAAAAAAGGCGGTAGAAAAAACAGTAGCCAAAGAAGTAGCCGAGCTCTACAAGTTGGGCTTTCGAGGTGCTGATTTGCTCACTGCCTGTTTTGGGCAAGCCGTATCGGAATTCGGTCAATACAAAGCCGTCGAAAAAGCCGATGGTACAGAAGTAACTGTAGCTGAATTATTGGAATTAGCGCGTGAAAGTGCTTTTAACGCCCTCCTCAAAGGTTTCGATGGCGATGATTTTACCAAGTTTTATATCGGGTGGCTGCAGCTCTACGGCTTCACCGAAAGCGATTTTGACGATGCCGCCAAATTCAGCCGTGTGGGGCTTACCATCAACGTCAATGAACTTTTTACGGAGCATTTATTGATCAAAAAGGGCAACAAACAAACGCTTGGCAACTACCAAGAGCGCATGGCCCTCAATAAACGCCTCGGAGAACAGCAAACCGATACCCTTATTAATCAAGTCCATCGGGCCATGCACCTCTATGCGGGGGCCAATCGGGGGGCATTGTTGGGTCACATCGCTGCCGTAGCCAATGCGCCCGAGTCGGCCTTTTGGCGGGTGCTCACGTCGTTGTTGGAGGTACTACCCGCAGGCAGCCCCGACCACAAGCAGGCCATGGGCTTGCTCACCAACCGCGATAGTTTGATTAGAGAAAGCAAGCAGGTCGAGCAAAACAAAGTAGTACAGGGGAAGCTGGAGTTTTGATACAGCACTGGTGTATGTGTATTTAACAAATATTGTAAGAGAGATGGACGACAAAAATCTTTATATCATAGCAGGTTGTAATGGAGCGGGCAAAACAACTGCTTCATTTACGATTTTGCCAGAAATACTCTCTTGCCGTGAGTTTGTCAATGCCGACGAAATTGCGAGAGGGCTATCCCCTTTCCAACCCGAAAAAGTAGCCATCGAAGCGGGGCGAATCATGCTCAATCGAATCGGTGAATTGTTGAGAACAGAGCAAAGTTTTGCTTTTGAAACTACATTGTCTTCCAAAAGCTATAAAAATATGGTTATGAATGCCAAAGAAAAAGGCTATACTGTAACTTTACTCTTCTTTTGGTTGCAAAATGTGGAGTTAGCCAAAGAGCGTGTCAAAACAAGGGTTGCCGAAGGTGGACATGATGTGCCGCCTAATATTATTGAAAGAAGATATTTGAAAGGAGTTCAAAATTTGTTTGAGATATACCTCCCATTGGTTGATGGAGCCTTTATTTTTGATAATTCTTACGGTAAGCACGAACTGCTGGCACAAAAAACCATTGACAACCATTTGACAGTTTTGAATCAAGAAATCTATAATCAATTACAGAAATACTATGAAAACAACGGTTGAAAAACAGCTCGAATTAAAAGATAATCTTATGCGCGGTCTTGAAAAAGTCTATGTAAAACTAATTGCGTTTAAGAAGCAAAAAAATACCGAATTGGTCGTAATGAAAGAAGGGAGAATTAGTAGAATCAGCCCAAGTAAAGACATTTAAATTTCTATAAATGAGCATCATTTCTTCCCCCCAACGCGATAACTTAACCAAAGCCTTAGTGGTCTTTATTGAGGCTTTTCGCCCTTATATTGTATCTGTACTTCTGAAAGAATACGGTGAAACCTGGCCTGCCGAATACGCCAATACGGTATTGCTTCCCGACCAACGCGCCAAATGGAACGAGGGCCTGCGCAGTGGCAGCACGGCCATGGGTTTATTGGATTACCCTCATTTCAAGCATTTTGCTATCAAGTATAAGCACTTGGTTCGTGGAGATTTTGAGAAAAAAACGGGCGATTTGCCCAATTGGCTGGGCGAAATCTACGAAACCCGCAATCGAATTGCCCATTACAATGAGCAAATCGAGACCGATGAAGCCACCAAGACATGGATTCACATGCGGAGCATTGCCCGAATCCTAAAAATGACTGAGCTCGAAGACGAGCTAAAAAAGTTGGAAGAAAACACGGGGTCGGAATCCCCCAAAACCGTTCTCCAACCCACTGAAACAACTTTTACTGGCTCACAGGCGTGGTTTCGGTTGGTGCAGCCCCATTTCGACATTCGCTTGGGCCGTTTGGACGAATCTGTTTTTGCGGCCAACTTGGCCGAAGTAGCCCTGGGCAATGGCCGTGAGGTATATAAAGATCCCGCTACTTTTTTTTCAAAAACGTATTTTACGGCAGGCCTCAAAAACGTAGCCAAAACCGTACTGAAAGGCTTAAACGGCAACGAAGATGCCGAAAATCGGGTTATTTCGCTGCAAACGGGCTTTGGTGGTGGCAAAACCCACACGCTTATTTCGCTCTATCACTTGTGCAAATGGGGCAAGGCCGCCTGCGACTCGCTCCACACCGAAGACCTGCTGCGTTATACGGGTATTCCCGAATTTGACTCAGCCCGAATTGCGGTTTTTACTAATACCACCAACGACGCCGCCAATGGCCGAAAAACCAACGATGGGGTTCATATTCAGACCATTTGGGGAGAGTTGGCCTATCAGTTGGGGGGCAAAGAAGCCTACGAAATTGTGCGCAAAAACGACGAGCAGCTCATTGCTCCTGCGGGGATTTTTAAGAGCGTAATTGCTCAATGCAAACCCGCGTTGATCTTGGTGGATGAATTGGCCGACTATTGTGTAAAAGCCTCCGCTCGCAAAGCGGGCAACAGCAGCTTGGCCGACCAAACCATTAGCTTTATGCAAGAACTCACGGAGGCCGTGGCCAGTACCAACCACTGCGTGGCGGTCATTACCCTCCCTGCCAGTCCGCAAGAAGTAGGCAATACTTCTCAAGCCCAAGCTATTTTAAACAGTTTGCAGAAACGTGTAAGCCGCGTCGGCGCCGACACGCAGCCCGTAGCCGACGATGAGATTTTTGAGGTAATTCGCCGTCGCCTATTTGAAAACATCGGAGATACCCGCACCATAGAAGCCGTCGTATCCAGTTATTTGGATTTGTACCAACAATTTTGGACTGAATTGCCTTCTCATGCGGCAAAATCTGAATACAAACAACGCATGATGAAAGCGTATCCGTTTCACCCCGAACTGATTGATATATTTAGGGTACGGTGGGCAAGTCACCACGATTTTCAACGCACCCGAGGGGTTTTGCGCCTGTTGGCTTCCATTGTAAGCGATTTATGGCAGCGGCAGCACTCCTTGGCAGGTGCCAACCGCCTCATTCATTCGGGCGTTGTCAACTTTGCCAATTTGGATGCCATGAGCGGCCAACTCAAAAAACTATATGGCAACGGATACGACGCCGTCATCTCGGCCGATGTGGCAGGTGCGGCTTCCACTTCCTTCAAGATTGATAGTACCAAACGAGAGTATGGGCAATGGGATTTGACCCAATCTATCTCCTCGGTGATTCTGATGACTTCTTTTGGTAGCGATGGCGCCAACAAAGGTATTTCGGTTGCCGAGCTAAAACTTCATTTATTAAGTCCAGATGGATTCAATCACAACAACATCAACGGGGCACTAAGCGAACTCGAAAGCGTTGCCCATTATCTCTATTACGCCCAAACAGGCGGTTCAGGAAAACGGTACTGGTTTCATACCAAACCCAACATCAATATTCTCATTAATCAGGCCAAAGGCAATATCAAAGACCCCGAAGTAACGGCTGAAATAGTAAAACGGATAGAGGAAAAGAGAAAACTAATACAGTTTTTCAATGTGTTGGTGAATCCATCAGAAGATATACCTGAGCAGATGAAACCAACATTGATAATTTTGAGTCCAAACCACTTAGCCAATCCCAACCAAGTAAACGGACAAACCAAACCATTGATTGAACGAATAGCGACCAAAAAAGGAAATAGTGAACGAATTTACCGAAACACGTTGCTGTTTTTATTGTGTTCAGAAGTAGGTATTGGGAGCTTACAGTCCTGTATCAGAGAGTGCTTAGCCTGTCAAAAAATCAGTCAAGAATACCAAAGTCAACTGGAACGCGACCAAAAAGACGACCTCAAAAGACGCATGGACGAGGCTTCTAAACAAGCCGAAACGGCCTTGGTTGCGGCGTATTCGATTGTAGTGAAGTATGGGGTAAAAAAAGGCATAGATACATTAGTCATCAAGCAATTCAAGGAAAGTTTAGATAGTCAAATCAATCAAAATATCATTGCTGCTCTAAAAGAAGAAGAATGGCTACTGGAATCGGTTGGGCTGGGGACACTTCGTAACAACCAATTGTTGCCTACTCCACAGCATTCTATCAGAGTCAAAGATGTGTATGATGCCTTCATTCGATTTGATGACAAGCCCATGGTAACGGGCAAAGAGGCCGTTTTACGGAGTATTCAGAAGTATTGTAGCAATGGGGAATTTTGCATTGCTACTGGCGACGGAACCACATTCACGAGGTATTATTTTCAGGAAATGATTCCTTTCTTGGAGGTAGATGATACTACTTACTGGTTGGTTGACAAGAGCCTCAAGCCGTCACCACAACCAATTGCACCTATTGCTATCGTAGATACGCCCGTTCCTATTGTGAATGAGCCTTTGATAGGCGCTGGCGCAGAGAAAACTGAGGAGGAGATTATTCGAAAACTGGAATCAATCATCATTTCTGGCAAAGTTCCCCTGGAGCGTTATACTGAATTGTTCAACTATTTCATCACTCCCTTTGCCATGAGAGGTAATAAGATTGACATTGAAATTTCGTTCAAAATTAAATCAATGCCAGCTAATCCTTTGGATGAAAGTAACCCTCAATATAAATCAGCCAAAGAAGCAGCCAAGCAGTTGGGATTGCGTTTTGAAGAGCAATAAAGTAACAAAGTCATGACTGATAAAATTTATTGTACAGACCCCTTAGGCAATAGCGTGTGCTATGATGTACACTCAATAGGGATGGCCATACTACATTCTGAAATACGAAGTATGACTCAAATGGATTTGAAAAGAAGCCTTGAAAACCCTGTGATCATTATTAAAATATCGGACGAAGAGCGATTGTATTGTTTTGGAAAAAAGGGAGTACAGGTGAGTCTGTTTGTCTCGAATGTTATTTTGAAAGATGCTGTATGGTACGTAAAGGAGTGTACTTATTTGCATGATCAAAATCAGATATTGGGGCTTATATCAAAAAGTGAGCG